>NZ_JBSHBP010000042.1:0-76656 GCF_053612065.1 Streptomyces sp. NPDC054765
CCGTGGCCGTCGCCGAGTTGCACCGAGGCTCACTGGCGGGGGACGTTGCCGCCGCCGAAGCCGCACTGGACGACATCGCCGAGTCCGGTCCCGTCGTCGCCTGCGGCCACTCCTACGGCGGCGCCGTCATCAGCGGTCTCCCACCGCGGAAGGTGGCGCATCTCGTGTACCTGGCCGCGATGATGCCCGACGTCGGCGAGACCAGCTTCGGGCTGCTCGCCCAGGCACCGCCGAGCGACCTGGGCGCATGCATGATCGGTGACATCACCGGCACCACCACGATCGACCCGACCCGGGCCGGCGAGCTGTTCCACGGCCGGCTCGATACGGACCGGCAATTGCGTCACGTCACCGAGTTGGTCCCCCAGGTCATGGCAGCCGGCCACCAGGCGGCCGTGACCGCGGCCTGGCGCTCACGGCCCAGCACCTACGTCCGCTGCACCGACGACCGGGTCATCCACCCGGAACTGCAACGCCGCTTCACGCAGCGCGCCACCCACACAGTCACCTGGCACAGCGACCACGGCGCCTTCGCTTCCCACGAGTCGGACACCGTCGCCCTGCTGACCCTGCTCGCCCGGCTCTGAACCACAGCGCTCACCACCACACCGCTCGCTACGGGCACCGCACACACGACAAGAGGGAACCTTCGGCCCCGGCTCAGCGCTCCCCCATGGAGGGGAGCGAAGAACCACGGGCGGAATGGGCGACGTGCCGCTCCTCGGCAGCCGCCACCGGCTCGGCTCGATGCCATACATCAAAGACCTCGCCCCGGCCGCCTATTGATCACAACTCGATACGCGCCCTAGCTGTTCTGTCCTGGGAGGTTGTGGACGGGTGAGCGAGATCTCGGCTGAGGGATCTTGAACGGGTGAGGGCCTTCCGGGTTCGGTGTGGATTGCGACGTCTCCACCGACCAGAAAGGCCCTCGTGGTTCACCGTAATGCACCCCTGACCCAGACCGGCCGCCTGCGAGTTGCCCGTTGCGTTGTTGAGGACGGCTGGCACCTGCGCCGGGCCGCGGAGCGTTTCCAGGTCTCCCCGACGACGGCCCAGCGGTGGGCAGGCCGATACCGGGCCCTGGGCGAGGCCGGCATGAGCGACCGCTCCAGCCGCCCCCACCCCAGTCCTGGGCGGACACCGACCCGCACCGAACGCCGGATCATCAAGGTCCGCGTCCTTCGCCGGTGGGGACCGACCCGTATCGCCTACCTGCTCGGGCTGGTGCCCTCGACCGTCCACCGCGTACTCACCCGCTACGGTCTGGCCCGCCTGACCCACCTGGACCGCGCCACCGGCCGGAACATCCGCCGCTACGAACGTGACCGCCCGGGCGAACTGATGCACGTCGACATCAAGAAGCTCGGCAACACCCCCACGGCGGCGGCCACAAGACACTCGGCCGCCCAGCGGGCCGCAAGACCCGCTCAGGTGTCGGCTACAGCTATATCCACACCGCCGTCGACGACCACTCCCGCCTGGCCTACAGCGAGATCCTCACCAACGAGAAGAAGGAGACCGCCACCGGGTTCTGGACCCGGGCCCAGGAATTCTTCCTCTCCTGCGGGATCACCGTGGAACGCATCCTGACCGACAACGGCGCCTGCTACAAGTCCTACCTCTGGCGCGATGCCCTGACAGCGGCCGGGATCACCCACAAGCGAACCCGGCCCTACCGGCCCCAGACCAACGGCGAAGTCGAACGCCTCAACCGCACCCTGCTCGACGAATGGGCCTACGCAAAGCCCTACCACTCAGAACAGGAACGACGCGACGCCTACCCCGCCTGGCTCCACACCTACAATCACCACCGCGGACACACCGCCCTCAAAGGCCAACCACCCGCCAGCCGCGTCCCCAACCTCACAGGGCAATACAGGCTGGTTGGCCGCTGCGGGTCAGCCGCGCACCGCAGCCAGGCACTCGTCGTACAGGTCCATGATTTCGCCCTTGCCGTCGTTGGCGACCCACGTCGTCAATGCCGCGTCCAGGCACGCGAGCGCCGTCGCGATCACCGCGCGGGCCTTCGCGCCCTCGTTGCCGGTGGCTGCGTCCATTCGGGGCTCGATGAGCGGCAGCAGGTTCTCCTGGAACCGCAGTTGCTTTTCGAGCCAACCGGCGCGCAGCGAGGCGGTGTTGTGCAGGAGGCGGAACCGCTCCAGGGCCTGTTCTCGGCTGTCGTGCAGGGCCAGTACGGCAGCAAGTCCTGCGCGCAGGGCCTCCCAGGCACCGGCATTGGCGGGCTGTTCGCTGATCGTGTCCGCCAGGATCTGCCCGAACCGGTCCCGACTGCCGCCGAGCAGGTCCTCCTTGGTGCCGAAGTAGCGGAAGAGGGTGCGCTGGGAGACGCCGGCCTCCCGGGCGACCTGGGCGATGGTCGTCTCGTCGTAGCCCTGCTCGGTGAACAGGCGCAGCGCCGTCGCGAGGATCTCCTGGGAAGCCAGATGCCGCGTCCGGTCCCACAGTGTGGTTGGTGCGCCCGTCGCTGAGCCGGCTTGCTGCTTCATGCCGCCAGGCTAGCCCAGCGCTGTCAGGACGACAGTCATATGAAGCTTGGCAGTCACTGCCAAATTGTCGTACGCTGCCAGAATAGGGACGCGGTGCCACCCGCCAGTCACGGGCGGCGCTACTCAGCCTCCGCTCAGAAGCACGCGAAGGAGCGCATCATGCCTGCACACACAGCTTTGATCACCGGCGGAACCAGCGGCATCGGCAAGGCCACCGCCGAACTACTGCACTCCCGCGGCTATCGCGTCATGGTCACCGGCCTCGGCAGTGTCGCTGACGCCGGACTTCCCGAAGACGTCACGGTCGTCCGGGCCGACGCACGCTCCCTGCCGGACATCGACCACGCCATGGAGCAGGCGCGCCGGCAATTCGGCTCCCTCGACCTGCTCTTCCTCAACGCGGGCATCTTCCGGCCCGGCCCGATCGAGTCAACTGACGAAGCCGACTTCGACGCCCTGTTCGACGTCACCGTCAAAGGCAACTTCTTCACCCTGCAAAAGGCGCTCCCGCTCCTCAACGAGGGCGCCTCGGTCGTGTTCACCGTGGGCGCCGGCGAAGGGATCGGCCCCGCCATGACAGCCGCCAAGGGTGCTCTGCTGCCCCTCATGCGGTCCCTCGCGGTCGAACTCGCCCCCCGCCGCATCCGCGTCAACGCCGTCAGCCCAGGGCTGATCAACACCCCTGCCTACAGCAAGATGGGCGTCTCCCAGGAAATGATCGACACCTGGGCTCGGGACACCCCGCTCGGCCGCGCCGGTGCTCCTGCAGACATCGCCGAAGCCGTGGCCTTCCTCGCCTCGGACGCAGCTGGCTACATCACCGGTGACAACCTCGTCGTCTCCGGGGGCATCGGTGTTCACGCCCGCGCCTGACGAGTGAGCTGGCCCTGTCCTGGAAGGTCCACCGGGTCCGATGCTCAGGCTGCGGCCCTGGCGAGCCGACGGGCGGTGCGGCAAGCCGGCCGGCCGCCAGGCACCGGACGGAGTCCGGATCGCGCGATCAGCAGTCGCAGCAGCTGCAACAGTCACAGCAGTTGCAGCAATCACAACTGTCGCAGCAGTCGCAGTCCTGGCAGCATCCTTCGCGCTTCTTGCGCGACCACGGCCCCTCGTACTCCTCCGCACAGCAGAGCTTGCAAGTGCAGCACAGCCCGATGGCCACCGCACAGCCGGCGAGAAAGCCACGGGGCTTCTTCGGCTGGTGCGGGAACCGCGGCAGCCCGCCGTCGCCACCACCCGAGCCGCCCCCGTGGCCGCCACCCGGGCCTCCGGGGCCCATCGGACCGCCGTTGTAGGGGTTCTGTGGCCCGTTCAGGTGCTGCTGCCCGTGGGCGTACGGGCCGCCGGCCGGTGTTTGCCCGTACGGGGAGGGCTGACCGTATCCGTTCTGGTATGGGTTCCCGCCCTGGCCGTCGTACGGGTTCCCGCCCTGACCGTCGTACGGCCCCGGCGCTCCGTGTCCCTGGTGGGAGCAGGCGGCCGTACCGAAGGCGCGGTCCACCGACCGGCGCAGTTCGTGCACCAGGAGCACATGCACCAGGGCGGTGTCGGTGAACTCCGCCTCGCGCAGCGCGAGGCGGATGCCGTGCAGCGCGTCGTCGCACAGCCGGCGGGCCTGCGCGGTGGTGGCACCCGTGGCGGTGAGCGGGTTCCAGGCGCCCTCGGCGGCGTCCGCCGTACGGTCCTCCACTGCGTCGAGGAGATGGGCCAGCCGTCCGAAGAGACGGCCGGCCTCGGCCAGCGGCGCGGCGTTGCCCGGCCGGCCCGCCAGCACCGCGGTGTGGGCGAAGGCCGCGGCGGTCGCCGTCTCGGTCGGTTCGGTGATGAACGTCAGCGGTGTGCCGGGACCGGCCAACTCCTCGATGCCCAGCTGCCGGTCGACCGCGTCGACGAGTACGGCGGTGTCGAAGCCGAGGGTGGCGCCGGTGCGCGCCCCG
This sequence comes from Streptomyces sp. NPDC054765, assembly GCF_053612065.1. Taxonomy (NCBI): domain Bacteria; kingdom Bacillati; phylum Actinomycetota; class Actinomycetes; order Kitasatosporales; family Streptomycetaceae; genus Streptomyces; species Streptomyces sp. NPDC054765. Next base: position 4,445 of record NZ_JBSHBP010000042.1, read on the forward strand.
GCCCGGTCCCATCCCGCGGCGACCTTGCGCGCCGCGGCGGCCACCGGGCGGCGGCGCAGCGCTCCGTTCCCGTCGGCGACATGGTCGCGTATCTTCGCCGAGGCGAGCACGAGGGACACCGATGCCGCGAGGCGCGCACCCTCCCCTTCTGCCACCGAAGCGGTGCGCATACCCCGCAGCGGGCAGGGGCCCGCGGTGCGGCGGCGGGCATCCACGGGGCCGCTCTGAGCGTCCGTCAGCACGGAAATGATCAGCCCGTCGTAATTCGTGACGACGCGGGCGAACTGCCCGTGATCGCCGCGCAGCGCGAGACAGAGACCGCACAGATGGGCCATCCACTCCGCCTTGAGCCCTTGCGACAGGCGATGAGTGCAGGGCCTGACAATTCCGAACATGAAACCCCCGTAAGACGTCGGCGCGGACCGGCCGGATCCGGCATGGGCCGGCAGCGGCAGGAATCGTACCGAGTGCGCTCTTGACCTGCACACATGCCCCTCGCGCGGGCCCAGGAGCGGCTGATGCGCCATCACATCGGCGGTGGCAGTCCGGGGCTTCACGGTGGACGGCATCGAGGCGGTGCCCGCCGGTGCCGCACGGGCCGGGTGGCAGCCCTCCGGGGAACTGATCCAGCCCGGCACCGCACGGCGGTGAAGGCGGCCGCTCCGCCGTGCCAGGGGAAGCTCCGGCGGAGCGGCCGCGGGGCCCGGGTCCACAGGTAGGCCGGGCCAGGCCGGGAATCGGGGAAATCCCGCGGCACACCCTTATGTACGGACCGCGCCCCGGGATGGTTCAGCCTGCTTCAGGAATTGTCGGGGCCCGGGGCTCGGACACGGGCACCGGGCGCGGGGCGCCGGTGCGTCAGATCGCCGCGGGCCCGGCCGGCCCCGCCCCTGGATGGTGGCGCAGGCGTGCGGCGAGGACGGCCACATCGTCCTCGGCGTGCAGGCCGTCGAGGTGGCGCAGGACCTCGTCGAGCACCTCCGTCACCCCCGCCCCGGCGGGCAGTTGCATCCCGGCGAGCCGGTTCAGGGAGACGTCGATGTCTTCGCCACGCCGCTCGACGAGGCCATCGGTGAACATCAGCAGGGTTTCCGCGGAAGTGAGGGTGCGGGTGACGAGTTCATAGCCCCCGGCCCCGGTGCCCAGGGGCGGGCCGACGGGGACATCGACAAGTCCGGCGACGCCCTCGCGGCTGAAGACCGCAGGAGGGAGATGACCGGCGCTGGCGAAGGCCGCGATCCCGCGAGCCGGATCAACCCGGGCCAGCAGACAGGTCGCCGGACGGCGGGCCTCGTCCCCGGCCACGGCGGCGTCGAGTTGGCGCAGGACACGGTGGGGCGGCAGATCGGTCGAGGCGACATAGCGGAGGTGGGAGCGGTAGGCATTCATGTCGACCGCCGCGTCGAGCCCGTGGCCCATGACGTCGCCCATGACGAGCAGGGTGCGCCCGTAGTGGAGCCGCACCGTCTCGAACCAGTCGCCGCCGACCAGGGCGCTGCTGCCGGACGGCAGATAGCGGGTGGCGAGCTCCAGGTTGGGGTGCGGCCGGCCGGGTTCCGCGAGGAGCGCCCGCTGCAGGTCCGTCGCCGTGCGCTGCACGACGGCATGCCGGCGGGCGTGGGCGAGCTGGACGGCGGCGAGACGTGCCAAGTACTGCGCGGTGGCGGTCTCGTGCGCGGTGAAGCTGCCGCCCGCGCGGAGGGCCAGCAGCACACCGTAGCGGCGGCCGTGCGCGAGGAGCGGCACCGACAGGGCCCCGGTGGAGCGGCCGCCCGGCAAGGTTGCCGTGGCGGTGACGGGGTGCCCCTCGGCCAGGGCCCGCAGCGCGGGTGATCCGCCCTCGGCCCCTCCCTGGCCCTCATCGGGGAACCGCGCTTCCAGCACCCTGACCAGGCCGGCCGTCGCCACGCGTCGCAGCGCCGCCGGGGAGCGCGGCACCGTCCCGGTGCTCTCGGTGAGCAGGTCCACCGCGGCGGCGTCACACAGGTGCCGGCACAGGAACCGGGAAAGCTCGGCACAGGTGGTCCGCTCGTCCAGGGTGGTGCCGATCCGCTCGGCGGCTTCTTCCACCGTGCGCAGCCGGGCCAGGGCGCCGGCCTGATCGGCGTCCCGGTCCGCTTGCGGGTCATCCTGGTTCGACACGGCCACCTCCAGGGCACTGCGGCCCGCTTCCGGCACGGCCCCGGCCATGATCCGCCGGACCGGCCCCGGGCGGCCGCACGGCCCGCCACGCCTGCGGTGCCGGTCCTCCGTGCGGCCGGGAGCCGTGGCCGTGGGTCCCGGCGGGAAGCGGCCGGCGCCCCGCCGGGCCCCCTCGGGGCGTCAGCTGAGTACGCCCATGCCCAGGAGGCCGAAGAGGAGCACACCGACGACGATCCGGTAGATCACGAAGGAGTTGAAGGAGTGCTTGGCCACGAACTTCAGCAGCCAGGAGATCGAGGCGTAGGCGACGCCGAAGGAGACGACGGTGCCGATGGCCAGCGGCGCGACCGCGGCGCCGCTGCCGATGGCGTCCTTCAGCTCGTAGATACCGGCTCCGGTGAGGGCCGGAATGCCAAGGAAGAAAGAGAGCCGGGTGGCCGCGACGCGCTCCAGGTCGAGGATGAGGGCCGTGGACATCGTCGCGCCGGAGCGGGAGAAGCCGGGGAAGAGGAGGGCGAGGATCTGGGAGCAGCCGACCCACATGGCGTCCTTGAGCGAGGTGTCGTCCTCACCGCGCTTGTGGCGGCCCATCTGGTCCGCCGCCCACATCACACCACTGCCGACGATCAGCGAGCCGGCCACCACCCAGAGGGAGGCGAGCGGGCCTTCGATCAGCGGCTTGGCGGCCAGGCCGACGACGACGATCGGGATGGTGGCGTAGATCACCCACCAGGCGAACTTGTAGTCGTGGTGGTAGCGCTCCTCGCGGTTGCGCAGCCCGCGAAACCACGCGCCCACGATGCGCACGATGTCCTTGAAGAAGTAGACCAGCGCCGCGGCGATCGCGCCGACCTGGATGACGGCGGAGAAACCGACGACGGCCGTGTCGTCGACGGGGATTCCCATCAGGCCTTCCGTGATCTTGAGATGGCCGGTGGAGGAGACCGGAAGGAATTCCGTCACCCCCTCGACGGCTCCGAGGACGACGGCTTGGCCGATGCTGATCGCGCTCATGGGATCCATTTCTGGGGATGGTGTGGGCGTGCGGCGCGGGTGCGCCGTGGTGCGGTGGGCGTCGGGATCCGCGGCCGGGCGTGCGGCAGGGGCCAGGAGGCATCGACGCCATCGGCGATGCTCCCGGGTCGGCCGGGGCGGGTCCCAGGGATGACTCCGGCGTCACCTGCACACACGTATGCCTCGGCACACAGGTCGGTGAGGCGACTGTACTGGTGATGGCACCGTCCGGCCGAAGGGAGCAGCCGCGCGGGCCGCCGCGGCACCGGCCCGGGTGGCGGAGGGCCGCCGGAATTCGGTACGGATGAAGGGGGCCCGTGACCGGCGGAGTGCCCGTGACCGGCGGCGGGCAGGGGGCGGACACCTGGGCGCCGAGCCATGTCGTCAGCCCTTCCCGTGATGGGCCGGGGTACGTCCCGCGTGCCCCGACGTCTACAGTGCCACAGACGGTCTACAACACTGTAGACGACCAGGGGGAGGAAACGTCCCATGGGCGAGGCACCGGCTCACCGCCGCTCCGCGGTCGGGCCGGCGGCGAGGGTCCACACAGCATTGTGGGCCACCGGCTCCCGCACGCTCGCACCAGGAGTACCGCCCAGCACCTTGTAGGGTCCTTCACCCGTCCCGCACCAGCCCACACGAGGAGCCAGGATGCCGCTTGCCAGGATCGTCACGGTTGCCGCCCCCGCCACCACGGAAAGAAGGACCCGGCGGCCCACCGACCACTGGGAGGCGGTGTCGTGACCCCGCTTCCCCGCCCCTCCCCCCTGCGGCACACCGGCCGGCCGCTCCCCGCCGAGCGGCCCGCCTCCGGCCGCTCCCCCGCCGGCACCCCGGACGCCCCGGACACCCCGGCATCCCCGGCCCCGGCCCCGGAGAAGCACCGCGACGCGTTCTTCGACAACGCCAAATACCTGGCGATCGTGCTGGTGGCGCTGGGCCACGCATGGGAGCCGCTCTATGCCGGCAGCCGGAGCGCGGCCGCGCTCTATATCTTTGTCTACGCGTTCCACATGCCCGCGTTCACCGTCATATCCGGCTATTTCTCCCGCAGTTTCGATATGCGGCGCGACCAGCTGCAGCGGCTGGTCACCGGCGTCGCCGTCCCGTACATCCTCTTCCAGACGGCGTACGCGCTGTTCCGGTACTGGGCCGGTGAAGCACCGGGCTTCTCGGTCGACCTGATGGACCCGTGGTTCCTCACCTGGTTCCTGGCCGCCCTGTTCATCTGGCGGCTCACCGCACCGCTGTGGCGGATCGTCCGGTGGCCGGTGCCCCTGGCCCTGGCGATCGCCCTGTCCGCTTCCGTGTCGCCGGACCTCGGCACCGACTTGGACCTGCAGCGGGTCCTGCAATTCCTGCCGTTCTTCGTCCTCGGCATGCGTCTGAAGGCAGAGCACTTCCAGCTCGTACGCCGCCGGCCGGTGCGCATGGCCGCGATACCCGTCCTGGTGGCCGCGGCGGCCTTCGCGTACTGGGCCGTGCCGCGGATGAACGACGCGTGGTTCTACCACACCGACAGCGCGCAGAATCTGGGCGTTCCGTGGTGGTGCGGTGTGCTGATGCAACTGGCCATGTTCGGCTGCTCGTTGGTCCTCACGGCCTGCTTCCTGGCCTGGGTGCCGGGCCGGCGGGCATGGTGCACCGCGCTGGGCGCCGGCACGCTCTACGGCTATCTGCTGCACGGCTTCGTCGCCAAGGCCTCCCGCTGGTGGGGCTGGTACGACGCCGGCTGGGTCCACACCCCGTGGGGCGCCATCGCCGTCACCTTCCTCGCCGCGGCCCTCGTGACGCTGCTGTGCACCCTGCCGGTCCAGCGCGCCCTGCGCTTTGCCATGGAGCCGAAGATGAACTGGGCGTTCAGATGGGAGCCCTCCCCCGGTGAGCCACGCGGCCGTACGACATGACGGCCGAGGAGGGGCGGGGCTGAATGGCGGTGACCGCTCCCCGCGTTCTGGTCGTCGAGGACGACCACGCCCCATGAGGCAGCCCCGGCACCTCCGTTGTAGCGGGGTGCCGGGGCTCCGGTGACCGGGGGCGTGCGGGCGGCGGCATCACCTCACCGCCGGCCGCGGAACGCCGTCACTCCTCCTGCAAGGCGGCCTCCCCGGCCGTCGCCACATCCCGCTTGGTGCGCGTCAGGTAGAGGACGAGCGCGAGGATGACGGCCAGGAACAGGACACTGGTGCCGACGGTGCCCAGGCCCAGCCCGCCGTCCGTGTGCGGCTGGGAGAGGTAGTCGCCCATCGAGGCACCGAGCGGCCGGGTCAGGACGTAGGCGATCCAGAACGACCAGATGGCGTTGAAGTCGAGGGTGAAGCGCGCCAGCGCCACCGCGCCGATCAGTACGGCGAAGACGACGGCGGAGAACCAGTACCCGAGGTTCAGGCGCTCGGCGGCCAGGTCGCCCGCCGAAGTACCGAGGGCGAAGGTGAAGAGGATCGCGAGCCAGTAGAACGATTCCCTGCGCCGGGTCCGGATGGTGTGGATCGACAGGGTCCGCTCGCTCAGGTACCAGGCGCCGAAGGCCAGGGCGAGGAGAACGGCGAAGACCGCCGTCGTCGTCTCCAGCGGGACTCCGAGGTTGTCGGTGAGGTTGTCGCTGATCAGCGTGCCGACGACGCTGATCAGGACCACGGACAGCCAGTACAGACCGGGGACGTAGCGGCGCGCGCGGAACTGGAAGACCAAGGTGACGACCAGCAGCGCGCTCATCAGGTACGAGGTGTTGGTCAGGCCCAGGCCGAGGTTGGCATTGAGCAGATCGGCCGCGGTCTCACCGACCGTGGTGCACAAGATCTTGATCACCCAGAAGTAGACGGTGACTTCGGGGACCTTGTTCAGCATCGGCTGCCTGTGCCGGGTGGGGGCCCCGGCGAGGTGCGTGGGTGAATCCGTTTCGGTGGTCATGATCCCGCACGCTGCCAGGGGTTACCTGAATGCATCCTGACTGTCGCGGGGGCGCACGGCCGTCACCCCGGTGCCGCCACGGGCGGCCAGGGCGTGGTCCGCCAGGCCGGCGACCAGTTTCTGCAGCACGCTGTAGGCCAGGATCGGCAGCAGCACATGCGGATGGTCGGCGAACCGGGTGGTGGCGAGGACCGCACCGGCGCTGCTGTTGTTCATCCCCGAGGTGAACGTGAGGGCGACGGTGTCCGGGTGGGCGGTCTTCAAGACGCGCGCCAGACACCAGCCGAGGACGAAGGATGCCGCGCACATGGCGGCCGCCGCCACCGTGGCAAGGACGAGCAGCGCCGGCCTGGGGTGGGCGATCAGATCGGTGAACGCGCCGGCGGCATTGAGGTAGGTCAGGGTCAGCGCGGCGGCCAGCGCGAGGAGCTTGAGCCAGGGCAGGGCCCCGGCGACGCGGCGCTCGGGCAGCGCACCGCGTACGGCCAGTCCCGCGAGGCACGGTGCCACCACGGCGGCCGCGGCGGACGCCCCGCCCGCCGGATGCGCCATACGGGCGAGCGCCAGGGAGTAGGCGCCGCTGGTCACCACGGAGGCGCCGGCCAGGGTGAGGGGGATGGTGAGCGGGCTGAGCAGGGTGGAGGACAGCACCAGCCCGACGACCAGGCTCTGGTTGCCGCCGGCCCGGCTCCCCCAGACCGTGGCGCCGCCGGCGACCGGCATCGCGGCGATCAGGGCCAGCCCGGTCAGGAGCCCGCTTCCGCCGTCGGCATCCGGCAGGAGCAGAAAGGTCCCGGCCAGCACGAGCAGGATCAGCAGGGGAAGCGCGGTGTTGGCCGCGGTGCCGGCCAGGAGTAACGCGGGGCGGCGCAGCAGCACCGTCAGCTCCCGGGCCCGTACCTGAACCGCCGCGGTGAACAGCACATAGGCCAGCAGCAGCATCTGCGGTGTCAGCGGCGCCGGGCCGCCCGGCAGCCACAGCGTGCCGCACGGCAGGTTACGTGCCCACCGGCCCGCCTGCGGCAGCAGCGCCGCGGCGCCGTAGGCGGCCGGCATCGCCCAGGCCAACTGCCGTTGCGCGCCGCCCAGCAGGCGCGCTCCCCTGCCCTGGCGGCATGAAGCGGTGGTCACTGACGGATCGTCCTCCGTGTCGTTCCTCGCGCGGGTGCGGCCGCGCCTGGCGGTGGCGGGCGGCGCGTATGGAGCACGACAGGAGGGCCGCGACGGCGGAGCGCGGCGGGCGGGCGCACGGGAGGTGCGCAGTGCGGGGTGCGGCGGCGAGCGGTGTGCGGCGGGCCATGAGGCTGCTCCCGTAGCGGTGGGCCGAATCGGAGCGACGGCGCGGTGCCGGCACCGCCGTCGAAGCCGGCAGCCAACCGTCTACATCACTGTAGACGAATGTGGCGGTCCCGCCCGCACCACGCGGTCCCGATTGCCCCGGCGAATAGCAGCGACCCCGAGTGCCCCGGCGGATAGCATCAGTACTGTGGACGTGGCTGATACATACGGTGGTGGCTTACCTTTGGGCCCGGTCCAAATGCGCGACATGACGTGATCGGAAGTGCCTGCGAGATGGCCAGCAGCCCTATGAGCCCAGGCCCCCCGGACCCGGCAGAGGCACCGATCATGGATTCAGCTGCGGCGGCATCGCCACCCCCGACCGGGATCAGCCTGCGCCAGCTGCTGATGTCACTGGGCGAGCCCCTGGTGGAACTGCACGCCGCGCCCGCCGGGCTGGACGTCGAAATCCGCAGCGTCGCCCTGCTGGACCCGGAGGACCCCCCGATCACCCACCCCGGCGAGCTGGTCCTCGCCATAGGCGCACGGGGCCGCGCCGCATTCCCCGCGCTACGGGCCGGCGGGCGCGACGGTGCCGCCGCCATCGCGGTCAAACTGGACACCCCGGCACAGGCCGCGGCGCTCAGCGCGACCGCCGTCGAGGCCGGCATCGCCCTGCTGTCCGTGCGGAGCGAGGCACGCTGGGAGCAGGTGGACGCGCTGGCCCGCACGGCGCTGGAGAGCGTGCCGCAGGGGCCGCCGGGCGAGGCGCCCGAGGAGGGCGACCTCTTCTCGCTCGCCCAGACCACCGCCATCCTCACCGGTGGCATCGTCAGCATCGAGGACACCGCCAACCGCGTGCTGGCCTACTCCCGTTCCACCGACTCCGACGAGGTCGACGATCTGCGGCGGCTGTCCATCCTCGGCTGGCAGGGCCCGGAGGCGTATCTGACGCGGCTGCGGAAGTGGGGCGTGTTCCAACGGCTGCGCGCCTCCGACGAGGTGATCCGCATCGACAGTCACCCGGAGCTGGGCATCCGCCGCCGGCTCGCGGTCGCCATCCGGTCCGGCGAACGGCAGCTGGGCACCATCTGGGTGCAGGAGGGCTCGACGCCGCTGACCGAGCAGTCGGACCAGGCGCTGCTGGGCGCGGCCCGGGTCGCCGCGCTGCACCTCGTACGCCGCCGCCGCGAGCTCTCCGCGGATCTGACGCTGACCCGTACGCTGGCCGCCGGGCTGATGGAGGGCAGCACCGGTCCCCAGCCGCTGGCGAGCCATCTGGCCCTGGACGCGGCCCGCCCGGCCGCTGTCCTGGGCTTCTCGTACGGCACCGTCGAGGCCGCCCTGCCGGAGCTGACCCGCGCCGAGCTCAGCAATCTGATCTCGGTGCACACCGCCGCCCGGCACCGCAGCGCCCTGGTCACCCAGGTCGATTCGCGGATCTATGTGCTGCTGCCGCAGCTGCCGCGCAGTATCGACAGCGGCACGCTGCGCGGCTGGGGGCAGGCGATCACCGAAGCCGCCCGCCGGCATCTGGGCCTGTCGTTGCGCGGTTCCGTCGGCTGCATCGTGCCGGGGCTCGGGGAGGTCCCCGAATCGCGCCGGGAGGCGGACCGGATCCTCGACGCCATGGTGAGCGTCGGCGTCACCACCACGGTCGCCGCGCTGCCGGACATCCAGGCGGAGGTGCTCGTCAGCGAGGTGCTGACGCTGCTGTCCGCCCACCCCGAGATGCGCGACCCCCGGCTGACCGCCCTGGTCACCCACGACAGCCGGAGCCAGGGGCAGTTGGCCGAGTCCGTCCTCGCCTATCTGAACGCCTTCGGCGATGTACGGGCCGCCGCCACCGAGCTGCATGTGCACCCCAACACACTGCGCTACCGGATCCGCAGGGCCGAGGAGTTGACCGGCCTCGACCTCGGCCGTCCGGATCAGCGGCTGCTGGCCATGCTCCAGCTGCGGCTGCCGCCCACGACCTGATCCGGGGCCCGGCGCAGCGCAGCGCCAAAAGGCCCGGCCGCCGTCCTCGTCCGAGGGCGCACGGGGCTCTGCGCCGTCTCCCCCGTCGAGCCGGCGCCCGTGCTGCCCGGTCCGTGCGGTCCGCGCGGACCGCACGGACCGCACGGACCGCACGGACCGCCGTTGCCCCACGATGCTCCTAAACTGGGCGATATTGCTCCATTGAGCTGACGGGCTGGCGATGATGACCTCGGAAAATGCCCTGCCGGGCGGGTCGGGCCGAGCATGGGACATGGCGAAGGCGGCCACGGCCGAGCTGGACGGACAGGGGCTGGTCGTGGCCTGGACCCGGGCGGCGGAGCGGCTGCTCGGCTATCCCGCCGGGGAGGTCCTCCGCCGGCCCGCGGCGAAGCTGCTGGCGATACCCGGCGACGAGGAGCGGGTGGCCGCGGTGGCCCGGTGGTGCCGGGCGGGCGACGGCTGGGGCGGATCGGTGGCGGCGCGCCACCGGGACGGCCGCGATCTGCAGCTGGCGGTGCAGGTCACGCCCCTGCTCGACGACGCCGGCCACGAACGGTGGTCCGTCCTCGCCCTGGAGGAGTGGCGGCTGCCCGGCGGCGGCGTGAACCAGCTGATGCTCGAACCGTTCCTGGCGCACGCGCCGGTCGGCATGGCGGTGCTGGACACGGGTCTGCGGTACGTCTGGGTGAACGACGTACTGGAGCGCCTGATCCCCCTCGACCGGCGGCTGGGGAGACGGGTGGCGGAGGTGTTGCCGAAGCTGGAGGCCCAGGCGTTCGAGGAGCGGATGCAGCGGGTCCTGAAGAACGGTGCGCCGGTGATGGACTACGAATTCCGCAGCCCCACCTATGCGGACCCCCACCAGGAGCGCGCCTACTCGGCGTCCTTCTTCGGGCTGGAGGACCCCCAGGGCCGGCGCATCGGCCTGTGGTACATGGTCATCGACGTCACCGAACGCTGGCGGGCCCAGGAACGCCTGGCCCTGCTGAACGACGCCAGCGTGCGGATCGGCAGCACGCTGGATGTCACCCGCACCGCACAGGAACTGGCCGATGTCGCGGTGCCGGCGCTCGCCGACTTCGTCGCCGTCGACCTGCTGGATTCGGTTCTGAGGGGCGCGGAGCCGGTCCCCGGGCCGGTCGACAGCACCCCCACCATGCGCCGCTCCGGTCAGCAGTCGGTCCACGAGGGCTGCCCGGAGGCCGGCCTGGCCGTGGGAGAGGCCGTCCAGCGTTCCCCGTCATCACCCGTCGCCCGCTGTCTGCTCGACGGCGAGTCCCTGGTGGAGCCGGTGCTGGACCTCGCCACCAGCTCCTGGGTCACCGAGGACCCGGTCCGGGCCGCCGTGATCCGCGCATTCGGATTCCGTTCGGTGATGGTGGCACCGGTACAGGCCCGGGGCATCACCCTGGGCGCGGCCACCTTCTTCCGCTCCCGCCGTCTGGGGCCCTTCGTGGCGGACGATGTCCGGCTCGCCGAGGAACTGGTCGCCCGTGCCGCGGTGTGCGTCGACAATGCGCGCCGTTTCACCCGCGAGCGCACCGCGGCCCGGGTGATGCAGCAGAACCTGCTGCCGCACGAGCTGACCGGCGGGTCCGCGCTGGAGGTGGCGTCGTGGTACTTCCCGGCGGATGCCCCGAGCGGGGTGGGCGGCGACTGGTTCGATGTGATTCCGCTGTCCGGGGCGCGGGTCGCCCTGGTCGTCGGGGATGTGGTCGGACACGGCATCAACGCCGCGGCCACCATGGGGCGGCTGCGTACCGCCGTCCGCACGCTGGCCAACCTGGATCTGCCGCCCGATGAGCTGCTGGCCCGCCTGGACGACCTGGTCATCGGCCTGGTGAAGACGCACGGCAGCGATCCGGCGACGGACGTCGGGAACCCGAGCGTGGCCTCGACGTTCATGGGCGCCACCTGTCTGTACGCCGTGTACGACCCGGTCAGCAGGCGGTGCAGCCTGGCGCGGGCGAGTCACCTGCCACCGCTGATCGTCGCTCCCGACGGCGCCGTGGACTGCCCCGACCTGCCCGCCGGTCCGCCGCTCGGCCTGGGCACGCTGCCCTTTGAATCCGTCGAACTGGAACTGGCCGAGGGCAGTCTGATCGCGCTCTACACCAACGGGCTGATCGAGACCTGTGACCGGGACATCGGCGTCGGGCTGTCCCGGCTGAGCAACGCCCTCGCGGTGCCCGGACAGACGCTCAAGGACATCGGCGGGAATGTGGTCAAGGCGCTGATGACCGGGCCGCCGTCCGACGACGCCGCGCTGCTCCTCGCCCGGACGCACGCCCTGGACGCGCACCAGGTCGCCTCCTGGGACCTGCCCGCCGACCCGGCCGTGGTCGGCAACGCCCGTGCGCTGGCCGGCCGGCAGCTGTCGGCGTGGGGCATGGACGAGCTGCTGTTCACCACAGAGCTGATCGTCAGCGAACTGGTCACCAACGCCATCCGGCACGGCACCGGACCGATCACCCTGCGTCTGATCCGGCAGGACGCCCTGATCTGCGAGGTCTCCGACGCCAGCAGCACATCGCCGCGGCTGCGGCACGCCCGGACCACCGACGAGGGCGGGCGCGGGCTGTTCATCGTCGCGCAGCTGACCCAGCGGTGGGGCACCCGCTACACCCCGACCGGAAAGATCATCTGGACCGAGCTGAGCGGGCCGGCCGAGAGCGGCTCCGCCGGCGGGGCGGACTGAGCCGGGTGGTACGAGAACCGCCCGGGGCGCCGTCGGGGGCGCCGTCGGGGGCGCCGTCGGGGGCGCCGTCGGGGGCGCCGCGCCAGACCTGCCGGCTGCGCCCGCTGCCTTGCGGTGCGCGCCGCCGCGCACCGTGCTCACCCCGCCCCGGACACACTCCGGACGTGGTCGCCCTCGCTCCCGCCGGGCAGGTGTCCGCAGTCGTCCCCGGCCGCGACGGGCCGCCGGACGAGACCGCGTCCCGGCAGATCGACGTAGTCGCAGCCGGCATCGGCCACGACCCGCCGGGGCGACGTCCCGGAAGGGCAGTCCGTCAGATGGGCGGTCACATAGGCCGCGCTGGTCCGGGTGATGTCGCGGGTCAGCCCCAGCGGAAGCAGCGCACGGGTCTCGGCGATCGCTTCGTCCTCACCGGCCCGCAGCACCACCCGGACGTCCGGCGCCACACCATGGGCGGCGACCGCGACGGCGATGTTGTCCAGTTCACGGGAGCCGACGGCAGCGAGCGCCCGCGCCCGGCGAAGTCCGAGCCTCGCGAGCACCGCACGGTCCTCGCCGTGCGCCAGCACCACGGGGATGCCCATCGACCGCGCGAGGCGCAGATTCGGGGCGGTGGGCTCCCGCTCCACGCCGACGACCGGGACCCCCAGCTGACGCAGCGTCTGGCACAGCCGCAGCCCCACCTGCCCCAGCCCCACCACGATGACATGACCGGCACGGGGAAGCACCCGCGGCCCCAGGACGCCGACCAGCCGGGGGCCGAACAGCCGGTCGACGATGCCCGCGGTCAGCAGCGCGGTGAATCCCACCGTCACCAACATCGCCACCGCTGAGGCGACTTCATACCCGGGATGGCCGGGGTGCGGCACGGCCGGGCCCACTCCGGCGACGACCCGGGCGGCTTCCAGGAAGGCCGTGCTGACCGGCTCGTGGAACACTGCGGCCAACCACACCCAGTCCAGGGCCAGTACGGCCACGATGCCCAGCAGCCCGATGAGCAGCAGGCGGGCGTCCGCGTCGTGCGGCTGCAACTGCCCCCGCAGCCGCCCCAGCAGTGCGCGCCGCCGGGCGCCCGCACTCGCCCGCCACGTCGTCTCCTCCAGCCGTTCCCCCGGCTGTTCCCCCGGCCGCCGGACCGCCACCGCGCCGTGCCCGTCGTCCCATACGGCCAGCGCGTCGGGGTCCACACACAGGCCTGCCAGCGTCGGGGCGAGGAGGTCGGCGGGTGAGACGGGCACGCAGTGCCGCAGCAGCAGCCCCAGCTGCTGGGCCACGGTGCGGTCGAAGACGGTGACGACGATCCGCACGGTGTCGCAGACATGGCGTACCGCGAGGGCATGGCGCAGGGCGGACGGATCGTCGCCGACCAGGACGGCCACACCGGCCGGCCGCGCGGCGAGGGCCCGGCGCAGGTCCTGGTCGTCGGGTGCGGCGAGATGGGTGACCGGGTGCCCGCTCTGCGCCAGGGAGGCACATACCCGGCGGGCCAGCGTCGTCGCCCCGATCACCAGGGTTCCGGCCTCCTGGCGCATCGGGCCCATGGCCGGATTCACCCCGGTCGCTTCGGCGTCGCCGGCCGGTCGCCCCGGCGGATCCGCCGCCGGCGCGTCACCGCAGGCTTCACCCGCTGTTACCTCCCGCGACCCGCTGCCGTCGCTCACGACTGGTGGTGTGGAGGGCGGAGCGGGGCGCGGGACGGTGGGTGTCTGTCGGGCGGAGGGAGGCGTGGCCATGGAGTTCCCTTGCTCGTCGGCCGGCGAAAGGGCCCAACTCACGCTAGGGCGCACACGGTCCGGGGCATCTGTGCCGGCGGCCAAGGGTTGGCCGGCGACGTTGTCCGACCGCACCAGCAGCCTGCCCGCCGCCCGCCGGAACGGTCCCGGGTAGCCATCGCCGGACCCCCCGCCACCTCGCCTTCCCCGGAACGCGAGCCCTTTTTCCGCCCTTCTTCATTAGCCGGTCTTACAGCTCTCGTGGCGGAATTTGTCCTCTCTCACAAATACGCCGCCGCGCACCGCCACATACGCTTACGCAAATCCCAATCCGGACGTGATGCGGCTCACCTCCCACAAGGAGTGCAGGCCACAGCATGGAGGGGCGATCAACGCTCCCTCACCCGTGCAAGGCATCCGAAGGCAACGGCCCGCTCGCCGCGCCTTCGCACTTCGTCAGGGCCATGACCGCCGCCTGCCGGCACCCGGCCCTGACGTACGTCCGGCAACCGAGGCGATCCCAGCGGTCACCACGTGTATGACCCCTCCAACCCGCAATGGATGTCGAGATGACTACACCTCCCCCCAGCCCCGTAGCCGCTCCGCCCGCTCCGCCCGGGAACGGTCAGGCTCCGGCGCAGTCAGGGCTGCAGTCGGGCCTCAAGAACCGCCATCTGTCCATGATCGCCGTGGGTGGGGTCATCGGCGCCGGTCTCTTCGTGGGCTCCGGCTCCGGCATCGCCGCGGCCGGCCCCGGCATCCTGCTGTCGTACGCCCTGGTGGGCGCGCTGGTCGTCTTCGTGATGCGGATGCTCGGTGAGATGGCGGCGGCCAACCCGACCTCCGGCTCGTTCTCCGCCTACGCGGACCGGGCGCTCGGCCGCTGGGCCGGATTCTCCATCGGCTGGCTGTACTGGTTCTTCTGGGTCGTGGTGCTCGCCGTGGAGGCGACCGCCGGTGCGGCGATCCTCACCAGCTGGGTCCCGGCCGTCCCGCAGTGGGCCTGGGCGCTGATCGTGATGGTCTTCCTCACCGCCACCAACCTCATCTCGGTCGCCTCGTTCGGCGAGTTCGAGTTCTGGTTCGCCGGCATCAAGGTCGTCGCCATCGTGGCCTTCATCGCCCTCGGCGGGATGGCGATCTTCGGTGTGCTGCCCGGCTCCCACAACGCGGCGACCGGCTTCAGCAACCTCACCTCGCACGGCGGCTTCCTGCCGCACGGGCCCAGCGCGATCCTCACCGGTGTGCTGATGGTCGTCTTCTCCTTCATGGGCAGCGAGATCGTCACCCTCGCCGCCGGTGAGTCCGAGAACCCGCAGCGCGCGGTCACCAAGGCCACCAAGAGCGTGATCTGGCGGGTCGGCATCTTCTACCTCGGCTCGATCCTCGTCGTGGTCTCCCTCCTGCCCTGGAACGACCCCTCGATCACCAAGAAGGGCTCGTACGTCGCGGCCCTCGACTCCATCGGCATCCCGCACGCCGGCCAGGTCATGAACGTCATCGTGCTGACCGCCGTGCTCTCCTGTCTGAACTCCGGCCTCTACACCGCCTCCCGGATGGCCTTCTCCCTCGGCCAGCGCGGCGACGCCCCGAAGGCCTTCGCCCGGACGAACTCCCGTGGCGTCCCGCAGACCGCGATCCTGGCCTCGGTCCTCTTCGGCTTCATCGCGGTCGGCTTCAACTACCTGTGGCCGGACACGGTCTTCCAGTTCCTGCTGAACTCCTCGGGTGCGGTCGCGCTCTTCGTCTGGCTGGCCATCTGCTTCTCGCAGCTGCGGATGCGCGGGATCATCCTGCGTGAGAACCCCGACAAGCTCATCGTCCGGATGTGGCTCTTCCCCTACCTGACCTGGACGACGATCGCGATGATCTCGTTCGTCCTGGTCTACATGCTCACCGACGACAGCCCCGGCGGCGGCCGGATCCAGGTGCTGCTGTCGGTGCTCCTGGCCGTGCTGGTGGTCGGGGTTGCCCTGGTCCGCGACCGGCTCCGCCGCGGCGCCGCCGAGAAGGCGGCCGTCACCTCCCGCTAGCCGGAGGGTCTGCCGCACGTCCCCCGAACGGTGTGCCGTACGGTCATGGGTGTCCCCCGCACCCGCTGACCGTACGGCACACCAGCAGCATTACCGCCGCCGGATTCCCCCCACTCCCCAGCTCCCCCCGAGTACCACCGGAAGGCCGCCGAACATGCCCGCGTTCAGACGCCGCAAAGGCAGCCTTCCCCGCCTGGTCCCCGAGCTCGATGACGTCACCCTGGGCCGGGTGCGGCGGCGCGTCGAGACCTGCTGGTCCCGTGGTTCACTCGACACCGCTGTCATGGCCCTGATGGCGGAGGTGATCGACGAGGCCGGCCAGGACTGGGACCGCAAGGCCCATCGCCTGGCGGTGCTCGCCTGGTCCGCGGGGCGGTCGCTGCCCGGTATCTGGCGGCAGCACAGCCCCACGAACCACGGCGCGCTGCTGCTCCACGCCTGGTCGGACGTGCTCCAGGCCCGGCAGCAGGACTCCGCCGTCGACCTGCACGCCACCCGCGAGACCTGCCGGCTCGCCGCCGAGCTGCTCCCCGCCGACCCCACGCCGTGGACCCTGCACCTGGCCACACTCCGCCTGGAGCGGCGCCCCTCCACGGAGCTGGCGGCGATCTGGCGCGAGATCAAGGCCCGCGATCCGTGGAACCGCGAGGCGCATCTGCAGGCCCTGGGCTATCTGTCGCCGGACGAGTGCGGCTCCAGCGCCCTGGTGCTGGATCTGCTCGACGGTGTCCGCTCCCTGATGCCGCCCGACGCACCCGCCGCCGGCCTGGAGCTCACCGCGGTGATCCACAGCCACCGGCGGGCGGTCGCCGGCGGCGGTATGGCGTCCCTGGGCGCCGGAGAATTCTGGCGGCGCCCCGACGCCGCCAGGGCACTCGACCACGCCGCCCACTACTGGCCGGGGCCGGGATTCCTCTGCCATGCGAAGGCCCTGGCCGATCTCAATCTGCTGGCCTACGCGCTGGTCAAAGCCGGCCGGACGGCCGACGCCGGGACCGTACTGCGGGCCACCGGAGGCGTGGCGACGGTCTGGCCGTGGAACATGGACGGCGACTCTCTGGAGCGGTTCACACACTTCCACGGCCGCTACGCGAGCGGTGACCCCGACGACGGCCGTTCCACGGGACGTGCCACGTCCTGGGGCCGTTGACGGCCGGGTCCCCGGCCGGGCCGGGGGCCGCGCCCCTGAGGGGCGGGTGGGCGAGGGCGGGAGCACACGTGCGATGACATAGCCGGATCGGGTGGTTTTGTCGCCGCTTGCGGCGTATCGGGAGTGTCCCGTTCCCTTCCCGGGGATTTCCTCCCCGAAGAGGGTTGGGAGATCCGCATGCGCGACACCGTCGGCACAGGCCGCTGTGCGGCAACGGGCGGCTGGCGCGTGCTGGTGTGCGTCGCGCTGCTGGCCTTGCTGCACGCCGCGCTCTGCATCGGCTCCCCCCATGAGCCGGGCCCCGCGGCCCCTGGCTGCCCGCCGCACGCCGACGCACCCGCCGTGCCGGGTCCGGCCGCGCGGCCCTGTTTGTCAGCGGGGCCGGTGGCGGCAGCGACCGCCGACGGCGGAAAGCACCCGGGCAGCGGCTTCCGTCGCCTGTGCGAGGGTTCCGCCTGTCATCTGCGTCATCAGGTCCCCACGGGATCCGGCGGCAAGGCGCTCGGGGACTCCTCCGCCGGGCAGACCGTCACCGCGTCGAAGGACGCTTCTTCCGGGGCTGCCGCCGCAGCCGCCGCCCCCGCATCGCCACCACGCGTGGCCGTTCTGCGCTGCTGAGCCGACCCGGCCGCTTTCGCCTGCCCCACCCCGCGACGGGGCCCTGGGGCGATCGCGGCCTGCCGTCCTCAGCTTCCGGAACGTCCACCGCAGGAGATCTGGCATGCCCCTCGACGTCTTTGCCGCTCTTGGCGCGCTCGTCCGCGCCGAGGCCGTACGCACCCGGCCGCAGCCCGCACCGGCCCACGCCGACGAGACCGCGCCACAGCAGCCGGGCATTCCGGCGCCCACGCCGGCCGAGCCGCGGACGGGCGCCGCGGCGCCGCCGGCGGCGCCGCCCCCCGCCCGGAAGGGTCCGCTCTCCCGGCTGGTCCGGAAGCTGACCGCGCTCTTCGGCTAGGGTCTGTGTGACGTCGTGATCAATCTTGCCGATCCGGATCCGCCTGGAAGGCGGATCCGGTAGGAAGACAAGCGTGACGCAGACAACTCGCCGATGAGCAATGGAAGTTGATCGAGCCGTTCCTGCCGATAGGCGAGTACGGCCCGTACCCCGAGCGGCTCCGAGATCAGTTCGAGGGCGTGATCTGGCGGTTCAAGACAGGCGCGCAGTGGCGGGAGATGCCGGAAAAGTTCGGGCCCTGGTCGACCGTCTACGGACGTTTCCGGGTCTAGCGGAACGCCGGTGTCTTCACCGCCCTGCTGGAGGGCCAGATCACCGAAGCCGCCCGCCAGGGCGAGACAGACTTATCCCTGGTCAGCGTGGACTCCACAACCACCCGTACCCACCACGACGCCGCCGGGATGATCGTCGGCAAAGACGTCATGGAGGCTCTGGAGGAGAGCCCGAGCGGACCGAACGCCGACCAGCAGCACGTGGTGCACGTCGCCACCACTAACGGCATGCGCGGAGAGGTCCACGCCGCTGTCCACTTCGGCTTCGACGACGCCGGACAGATCAAGCGCATCGAGGGATACGCCAACTTCATCCCCGTCCCCGACGGTCAGAACCACTGACACGCCCCTGCGCACCCCGGGACGGGCCGGCTTGAAGGGGACGGTCCGCCCCGGGCTTTCACCTGGCCCGGCGCCTGCTGAGGCACTTACGTCTGCGCGTATCCACCGTCGGCGAAGAACTCTGCACCGTTGACGTAACTAGACGCGTCCGAGGCGAGGAACGTCGTCACCGCGGCGATCTCCTTGGGCTCGGCGAGGCGGCCCAGGGGGACGCCCTCTTCGGCCTGCTTGAGCACTTCGGCCGGGATCAGCTCCAGCAGACCCGGGGTGCGCGTACCGCCCGGCGATACGACGTTGACCCGAAAGCCGCGTGCGCGCGAGCTGAGGGCCCAACCGCGGGCAAGGCTGCGCACGGCAGCCTTCGACGCCGCATAGACCTCAAGCCCGGGGTCGGGCCGCGTCGCGGCGGTCGAGCCGGTCAGGATCACCGAAGCACCGGCATTCAGATGCGGCAGCGCCTGCTGGAAAGTGAAGATCGTTCCCTTGATGTTGGTGGCGAACACGGAGTCGATCACCTCCTCCGTCACCTCGCCGAGCGGAGCTGCGGTGCCGATGCCAGCATTCGCGACCAACACGTCGATACCACCGGCCTGTTCACGTACGGCCTGGTAGAACGCGTCGAGCTCTGCGGGCACCGAGACATCGCACACCACGCCGGTCACGCCGCTGCCGAGTTCGGCGACCGCGGCGTCCAGCGCGTCTTTGCGGCGACCGGTGATGAACACCTGGGCGCCTTCATCACGAAACGCGCGTGCCGTTGCGAAACCAATACCGGCACTGCCTCCGGTGATCACAGCGATCTTGCCTGCCAAGACAGCCATGCCGCCCTCCTCAAGAATTATGGACCGTTGAGTCAATAACCATCCTAGATATGGACCGCCCAGTCAAGAACGGGGCCGGGAGGGGCGGCTCCGCAGCCTGAGCCGAGTACGCTGCAGCGCAGACGGGAGCGCGGTCGGCGGGCTCCTTGCGCGAGAGGCGTGGCGTGTGGCGCGCAGCATGAAGGTGCACCTGACAGGACTCAGGCCCGTAGGG
The DNA here is from genome assembly GCF_053612065.1 of Streptomyces sp. NPDC054765. Classification (NCBI taxonomy): domain Bacteria; kingdom Bacillati; phylum Actinomycetota; class Actinomycetes; order Kitasatosporales; family Streptomycetaceae; genus Streptomyces; species Streptomyces sp. NPDC054765. The sequence continues at coordinate 23,969 of NZ_JBSHBP010000042.1, forward strand.
GCTTACCGCGGCTCCAGGTCGGCCGGCGGGTGGCTGCTACTGCGGCGTGAGGGCGGGCAGGAGTCGCGCCAGAGCGGACCGTGCTGCCGCGGTGAGGGTGTCGATGTCCATGCCGGTGCGCCCGAGGGCGATGAGGCCGAGCTGGGCGACGAGAACGGTGCGGGCGGTCTCGGCGGGGTCCGCATCGGGGGCTAGGTCGCCTTCGCGCCGGGCCCGCTCCAGCGCCTCGGTGAGGATGGCGGTGATCGCGTCGTAGCTGCGGCGGGCCTCGGCGGCCACTTCCGGAGTGCTGGTGGCGAGTTCGGCGTTGCTGTTGGCCAGCAGGCACCCTCGACGCGCAACTGCCCCGATGAGGTCGGCGGCCGGGCTGAGCACGAATTCGCGCACCAGGTCGATCCCTCGCGTCGCGGACTCCAGGCGCTCGCGCAGCATCAGCAGGTTCGCATTGTCGTAGTCGCGCAGCACCCGCAGGAACAGGTTGCGCTTGTCTCCGAACGCGCCGTACAGGCTGCCCTTGCCGAGCCCGCTGACGCGCAGCAGGTCCTCCAGGGACGTCGCCGCGTAGCCCTTGTCCCAAAACTCATCGCGGACAGCGAGAAGCACACGATCTTCGTCGAACTTGCGAGGCCGGGCCATGTCCTCATCGTATTAGTTCTGGACTGTACCGGCCATAACGGGTTCGCCCCAGCGGACCCCTTGAACCGCCAGATCACGCCCTCGAACTGATCTCGGAGCCGCTCGGGGTACGGGCCGTACTCGCCTATCGGCAGGAACGGCTCGATCAACTTCCATTGCTCATCGGCGAGTTGTCTGCGCGTCACGCTTGTCTTCCTACCGGATCCGCCTTCCAGGCGGATCCGGATCGGCAAGATTGATCACGACGTCACACAGACCCTAGCCGCGCGGCTCAGCGCACTGGGGGATCTGGGTGCGGATGCGACGGCGTCTGCGAGCCTCCACCGCCTCCCGGACCTGGCGTTTCCGACGTGTGCGGTGACCGCGGCGAGGTCGTCGTCCGTGCGGTCGCGGTCCCCCACCTCGGCCGGGGGAGGTGTGCCACTCCCCGAGGGGGTTCCGCCCGCATGCTCGGCGGATTCCGGAACCTGAGGTCGCAGGGTGATCGGTCGGGTCAGGAGCGCGGCAGCTGCAGAGCTGGCGGCCGCCTCGGCGCCGAGCAGTGCACGGACTCAGAACGACACGGTGAGGGAGATGGCGACGATGTTGACGATGAGGTACAAGCCCGTCGCGAGGGCGAAAATGCGGTTGTTGAAGCGCCGCGCCGCCGGTCGGTTCATGGGATCGGTCAACAGCTTCATGATGTAGGTGGTGTTGGCGACACCGATCAGTACGTAGAGCAGGCTCATGAAGTGGATTTCTTCGACCAGCGTCACGTTCAGGAAGGTGCCCATCGCCTCGTCGACTGCCCGCAAGTTGAGCATGATCGTGAAGAGCGCGGCACCGAGAATCCCGAGCCGTGCGCCCATGGCGACCTCGTTGTCCTGCGACCAGATCAGAAACGAGATCAGGGCGACCAGGAAAGCCACATATACCGGCAGGATCTGCTTGCCGAAACTCGTGAGGTCCTCTCGGGTGAGCTGGAACTTGATCACCAGCTGGGAGTAGCGACTGCTGCCTCCTTGCTCGAGCCGGGGATCGCCGAAGTTCGTCCTGTAGGGCGCGCCCACGACACCGATCCGGAATTGCGTGATCTTGAAGTCGCCGGGATGGATCCTGGGGTTGTACGTGGAGTTCTTCACATCCGCCCGGTAGACGAACCGCGACTCGTCCAGCTTGTTTTCCTCAACCTGGATCCGGACGACCTGTTTGTCGAACGGAAAGTCCGTCAGGTCCAAGGTCTGCCGGAAGGTCCCGGACACTTTGACCTGCGTCCAGTACTCGTTGCCCACCTTCTCGCTGGAAGGCGCGGTCAGCATCGTCCTCGTCGCGTTGGTGAACTCGAGACGCTGGACAGCGGCAAGATCCTTGCGTGGGCATACGCTCCACAGCCACAGGTCCGCGTTCACGGTGCGCCTGACCGGATCCACCGCGTAGAGGTCGGTGACGTAAGCCCCGACGCTGCAACTGGGCACGGCCGCAGCGGCGGGCGTGGCGATGATCAGCGTGCTCAGCACTGCAGCGGCCGCTGCGAGCAGGGCACCCGCTCCCGACCGGAGCCCGGCCAGGAAGCCACGTCGGCCGTCCGCTGGCCCGCCATACGAATGGGGCATACCCGCGAGCCTCCAAGAACACCAGCGGGAGCAGCAGGAACTGCCCCAGGGGAGCGTTTCCACGCGGGACCATAACTCGGCGGACGAGGCAAGATCGCGATCACAGCGGCCCACCCCCGCAGACCGGCTCAGGATGCACCCGTTCGGCCCATACCCAGGGCCGCGGCGCGACGCGGCTGCCGACCGGCGCCGCCACCGGCTCCTGTGGGCCACGCCCGCGCGGCGTGGCCCACAGGAGCGCCAACGGCTCCCGCGGCGCACCATTTGTCCGGCTCTCCAGTGGGCGCCATCCTGGGGACATGGCCCCCGTTGCAGGCCCGGAAACGGTGTCCGGCTGGGTCGTGGAGCGTCCCGGCCCGATGGACTCCGGGCCGCTGGTGTGCGTCCGCCGCCCCGTTCCCGAGCCGGGCCCCGGTGACCTGCTGCTCACGGTGGAGGCCTGCGGGGTCTGCCGTACGGATCTGCACCTGGCGGAGGGCGATCTGCCTCCGCACCGGCCGTCGACCGTGCCGGGCCATGAAATCGTCGGCCGGGTGGCCGCCACCGGTGAGGCGGTGACGGCGTTCCGCGTGGGCGACCGGGCCGGCGGGGCCTGGCTGCGCAGTACCTGCGGTGTCTGCCGGTACTGCCGCGCGGGCCACGAGAACCTGTGTCCGGCATCCCTGTACACCGGCTGGGACGCCGACGGCGGCTTCGCCGATGCCGCGCTGGTCCCCGCGGACTACGCCTACCCGCTCCCGGAGGACCAGGAGGCCACCCTGCTGGCGCCGCTGCTGTGCGCCGGAATCATCGGCTACCGCGCGCTGCGCCGCAGTGCGCTGCCCCCCGGCGGCCGGCTCGGCATCTACGGTTTCGGCGCCTCGGCGCATCTGGCCGCGCAGGTCGCCCTGGCCGAAGGCGCGACCGTCCATGTGCTGACCCGGTCCGCGCAGGCCCGTCAACTCGCCCTCGATCTGGGCGTGTCGTCGGCCGGCGACGCCTACGACAGCCCTCCCGAACCGCTGGACTCGGCGATTCTCTTCGCGCCGGTGGGCGATCTGGTGCCGGTGGCGCTGGCGGCCCTCGACCGTTCGGGCACGCTCGCCGTTGCCGGGATCCATCTCAGCGACATCCCTCCGCTCACCTATCAGCGCCATCTCTTCCTCGAACGGAACCTGCGCAGCGTGACCGCCAACACCCGGCAGGACGGCCGCGAGTTCCTGGCGGCCGCGGCACGGATCGGCATCCGGGTCACCGTCAGCCCCTACCCGTTGAGCCGGGCCCCGCAGGCACTCGCGGACCTGGCCGCCGACCGGGTCCGGGGCGCCGCCGTGCTGACGCCCGGCTGACCGGTGCGACAGCGGCCGCCGACGCCGTCACCCAGGGGCAGGAAGTGCGTAAGCCGAGCCCGGTGCACGGGAGGTGGCTCCCTGCAGGCACTCGCAGCGTTCGCCGTCGTCGTGGGCGACTCCCCCGGTCACGCTCCGTGACGCTCGCGCCGAGTCGCTCGCGCCTCCCTGCGTGCCGCACCATGGAGAGGAGGCCGTGGATGACGACTATCCGGTGAGGCGGTGGCGGGGTGGACGCTCTGGCCCCCGAGGGCGGACACGGCGACCGTGGCTTACGACGACGGCTTCCGGCATACGGAGGCGGTGCAGGCAGTGACCGCACGGGTCCTCGGGGCCACCGGGGCTGAGCTGACCGCCGTCTATGTGCCTGCCGAAGGGGGCGGCGATCTTCAGCTGGCCGAGATGACCGGTGGCTCCGGCGCTCTCTACGGGCTGCCGACGAGCTTCCCGTCGGCGGGCAACTCTCCGGTCGCCGCGTCCTTCCGCACCGGCCTTCCGCTGTGGCTGAGCCCGGCGGAGCTGGCGCAGTACGGCGTCACCGGTCCTCCGGGCAGTCCTGGTGCGGATCCCTGGGACGGTGCCGGTGCGCTGCCGGCCGATGTCTCGCTGGGCGTGCTGCCGCTGGGCGGGGACGCCAAGCGGCTGGGGTGCCTGGTCGTCCTGGACAAGGCCGCCGACGCCTTCGACGCCGACCGCCGCCATCTGCTGGAGCTGCACGCCGACCAGGTGGCCGCGGGGCTGGAGGCCGTCGCGGCCCGGGTCATGGCGCGGACGGAGCGGCGGTCGCTGCTGGGGCCGGGGCTGGACACCCTCCGGGGCGGCGCGTTCACGCTGACGCTGAGTACGGGACGGATCGACGCGGACGCCCAGGTGCTGGAGCTGTTCGGTATCGCTCCGGAGCAGTTCGACCGGCGGGTGGAGACGCTGCTGGCGCGCACCGCACCGGACGACGTTCCGGCGCTGATGTCGATCGTGGAGCCGGGGCGGCTGCCCGGCCCCGGCCAGCAGTTGTCGATCCGTATCCGCCGGCCCAACGGCGAACTGCGGTGGCTGAGCGTGCGCAGCCGGGTGCTGGTCGATGCCGACGGCACCCCGGAGCGCATGCTGGGGGTGGTCGCCGACGCGTCCTATCTGCGCCCCAGTGCGGACGAAGTCTCCATCGTGCAGCGGCTGTCCGCCGCGCTGGCCGGCGCCACGACCATCCGGGACGTCAGCCGGGTGGTGGTCTCCGCCCTGCGGATGCCGCTGGCGGCCACCCGGGTGGCGGTGGCCGAGCTGGACGGCGACCGGTTCGTGGTGTCCGTCCTCGACCCCCCGGAACCCGATGCCTGGCCGGCGGCATGGCGGTCCGAGTGGCGGTCCGAGTGGCCTGACACCTCGTGCCATTCCATGCCCACGCTGGAGAGCGTGCTGCGGGGCGGACATGTGGCCCTGTGGCCTCCGGGCGCCGCACTCGAACCCGATCTGGCGGGCATCGGGCCCGGCGGTCTCGCCGTTCTGCCGCTGCCCGCCGACGGCCGGATCGTCGGGGTGTGCCTGGTCGGATGGGACGAGGAGCACCCGTTCGGGCCGGAGGAGCGGTCCTTGCTCACCGCGACCGCGGGTCTGGTGGGCCAGGCCCTCGTCCGCGCCCATGCGCTGGACGCCGGGCATGAGCTCGCCACGATGCTCCAGCGCAGTCTGCTGCCCCGCAAGCTGCCGTCGTTGCCCGGCGGAGTGGCCGTCGCCCGTTATCTGCCCGCCACGATGGGGCTCGAAGTGGGCGGCGACTGGTACGACGTCATTCCGCTCTCCGACGGCCATGTCGCGCTGGTCATCGGCGATGTGGAGGGCCACAGCGCGGGCGCCGCCACGATCATGGGCCAGATGCGCACGGCCATCCGGGCCTACGCGGTCGAGGGCCATCCGCCCGATGTGGTGGTCTCCCATGCCAACCGGCTGCTGCTCGGTATGGAGACCGATCTCTTCGCGACCTGCTGTTATGTGGATCTGGACATGGAGGAGGGCATCGCCTGGTTCGTCCGGGCCGGACATCTGCCGCCGCTCCTGCGGTTCCCCGACGGCACCACCGAGGAACTGCCGGTCGAGGGCGGGCCTCCGCTGGGGGTGGCCGCGGACGGTGAGTTCCCGCTGACCGAGGTGGGCCTGGTCCCCGGCACTGTGCTGGCGCTGCTCACGGACGGGCTGGCGGAGTCGGCCGCGCTCCCTCTGGAGGACGGTCTGCGCCGGGTGCGCGAGCTGCTCGCCGCGGCCGACCCGGCCGATGCCGGGCAGCTGGCCGATGAGCTGCTCGGGGAAGCGAAGCGGCGCGATGACGATGTGGCGGTGCTGGTGCTGCGTTACGACGGGATGCGCGTCCGGCCGGTCCGGGTGCGCTGGACGGTGTGGCGGCTGCCCGACGCCGTCCTGCACGCCCGCCGCTTCACCGCGCGCACCCTGCGCTCCTGGCAGGTGACCGAGGAGGTGGACGTGGCCCTGCTGGTGGTGTCCGAGCTGGTCACCAACGCCATTGCGCATACGCAGGGGGAGGTGCGGCTGGATCTGACGCTGGCCGCGGACCGGCTGCGGATCGCGGTGAACGACGGCTCGCCCCGCGCGCCTGTCAAACCGGCCAGCGTGGACTGGGAGGCGACCGGCGGCCGGGGGCTGCTGCTCGTTGAGGCGATGTCGGCGTCCTGGGGCTCGGTGCCGCTCAGCGGCGGCAAGCAGGTGTGGAGCGAGATCACCCTGCAGCCGGGCGAGCAGCTGTCCACGGCGGCGGCACCGGCCGCGGCGGACGGCCGGCCAGAGGGTGAGGAGGTGCCCTGACATGCGTGCGCGTCGGCGTGGAGCTGCCGTTGTCCTGGCCGGGCTGTGCCTGGTGGCCGGGCCGGCCGCCTGTGGGGAGGCCGGCGGAGTGCATGCGCCGGGCGGGCCGGCCTCCGGGGGCGCGGTGAAGATCGGTGTGCTGCTCCCGGACAACACCTCGCGCTTCTACAAGTTCGACAAGCCCCTGATCGAGAAGCGGATCCATCAGCTGTGCGCGGAGTGCACGGTGGAGACCGTCAGCGCGCAGCACGATGTGGCCACCCAGCAGCAGCAGATGGACGCGATGATCACCAAGCGGGCCCGTGTGCTGATCCTGGACGCGGTCGACTCCAAGTCGCTGCGGGCGTCGGTCGACACCGCGCGGGAGGCGGGCATCCCTGTCGTGGCCTACGACCGTCTCGTGGAGGGGCCGGTCTCCTCGTATGTCTCGTTCGACGGCGCGCAGGTCGGCAGGCTGCAGGGCGAGGCGTTGCTGAAGGCGCTGGGCGGCAAGGCGCGCAGCAGCCAGATCGTCATGATGAACGGCGCTTCGACGGACCCCAACTCCGCCTGGTTCAAGCGGGGCGCGCTGGACGCGCTCCAGGGCAAGGTGAAGATCGGGAAGGCCTACGACACCGCGGGCTGGCGCCCGGAGAACGCCAACCTCGACATGTCCGCCGCCATCTCGGCCCTCGGCGCCGGTCACATCGACGGCGTCTACTCCGCGAATGACGGTCTCGCCGCCGGCGTCATCGCCGCCCTGCGGGCCGCCAAGATCGATCCGCTGCCGCCCGTCACCGGCCAGGACGCCGAACTCGCCGCCATCCAGCGCATCGTCAAGGGCGATCAGTACATGACCGTCTACAAACCCTTCGTGCCCGAGGCCGACACCGCCGCCGCCATGGCCGTCGCGCTGGGCCGCGGCAAGAAGCTGGACGGCATCGCGACGCACCGGATCGACAGCCCCACCAACCGCGGCATCCCGGCCGTTTTTCTCACCCCGGTCTCCGTGACGGTGCACCACATCAAGAACACCGTGGTCAAGGACGGGATGTACACGATCGATCAGATCTGCACCCCCAAGTTCGAGTCCGCCTGCAAGAAGGCGGGGCTCACCGGATAAGGCAGGTACTCATGGAGTCCGGCGCAACTCTGCGGCGACCGGTGCCGGCACCGCCCCTGCTGGCGCTGCGCGGAATCTTCAAGCGGTACGGCGCCGTGCAGGCACTGGCGGATGTCGCGCTGGAGATACGTGCCGGCCAGGTCGTCGCGCTGGTGGGCGACAACGGCGCGGGCAAGTCCACGCTGATCAAGGTGATCGCGGGTGTCGACCCCGCCGACGAGGGCGTGGTCGAGTGGGACGGCCGGCCCGTCCAGATCACCCGCCCCCACGAAGCCCAGCACCTGGGCATCGCCACCGTGTACCAGGATCTCGCGCTGTGCGACAACCTCGATGTGGTCGGCAATCTCTTTCTCGGCCGCGAGATCCACCGGTCCGGTGTCCTGGACGAGGTGGAGATGGAGCGCCTCACCCTGGAGCTGCTCGACACCCTGTCCATCCGGATGCCGAATGTGCGCCTGCCGGTCGCCTCGCTCTCCGGAGGCCAGCGGCAGACCGTCGCGATCTCCCGCTCGCTCCTCGGGGCGCCCCGGCTCGTCCTGCTCGACGAGCCCACCGCGGCCCTGGGCATCGAACAGACCGCCCAGGTCCTCGATCTGGTGGAGCGGCTGCGCGAACGCGGTCTCGGCGTGCTGCTGATCAGCCACAACATGGGCGACGTCAAGGCTGTCGCGGACTGGATCGCCGTCCTGCGACTCGGCCGGAACAACGGGTTCTTCGATGTGACGACCACGTCCCACGAACAGATCATCTCCTCGATCACCGGCGCCACGGACAATGCCGTGACCCGCCGCGCGGCACCCGGGTGGGAGGGGGAGCCGTGAGCAGGACATGGGCGTTCGGACGGCACAAGCCGGCCGGCGCGGACGGTGGCACCGCCGGGGCCGTGACGGCCGCCGACCGCCGCCGGCTCACATCCGAGCTCGGCGCGCAGAACCCGCTCGACATGCTCAGGCGCAGATTCCACAACGGCGAGCTCGGCTCGGTCCCGGTCGCCCTCGGCCTGATCGTGGTGTGGATCATCTTCGAGAGCCTCAACAACGCCTTCCTCTCGCCGCGCAATCTGTCCAATCTGAGCGTGGACATCGTCGGTACCGGCATGATCGCGGTGGGCGTCGTCTTCGTGCTGCTGCTGGGCGAGATCGACCTCTCGGTCGGCTCGGTGAGCGGTCTGGCGGCGGCCGTCTTCGCGGTGCTGAGCGTGAACCACGGGGTGCCGGAGGGGCTCGCGCTGCTGCTCGCGGTGCTCGGGGGCACGCTGATCGGGGCCGTACAGGGATTCTTCCTCGCCAAGGTCGGGGTACCGGCCTTCGTGGTCACGCTGGCGGGCCTGCTGGGCTGGAACGGCCTGATGCTCTACATCCTGGGCGCCAGCGGCACGGTCAACATCGACGAAAAGGGCCTGGTCGCGATGCTGACCGGCTTCTACTTCAGCCATGTGGCCGCCGCGTACGGCCTGGCGGCGCTCGGTAGTGCCGGGTACTTCCTCGCCTCGTACCACGATGTGCGGCGGCGCCGGGCCGCCGGAGTGCCCTGCCGGCCGCTGAGCGAGATCCTCCTGCGCACGGGCGTGCTGGCGGTGATCGCCCTGGCCGCGGCCTATGTGCTCAACCAGTTCCTGGGGCTCCCCCTGGCTCTGCTGATCTTCCTCGTCGTGCTCGTGGGCCTCGACTTCGTTCTGCGCCGTACGCGCTACGGACGCATGATCTTCGCCCTCGGCGGCAGCGTCGAGGCCGCCCGCCGTACCGGAGTCAATGTGGATCTGGTCCGGATCTCGGTCTTCATGATCTCCGGGACGATGGCCGCGATCGGCGGCCTGTTCCTGGCCTCGCGCGTCACCTCGGCCAGTCAGACATCGGGGTCGGGCAATCTGCTGATGGATGCCATCGCCGCCGCGGTCATCGGCGGCACCAGTCTGTTCGGCGGGCGGGGCCGGACCTGGTCGGCCCTGCTCGGTGTCCTGGTGATCCAGTCGATCGCCTCGGGGGTGGCCCTCATGGGCATCCAGACAGCCGTGCAGTTCATGATCACGGGCGGTGTGCTGCTCGTCGCCGTGGTCATCGACTCGCTGTCGAGGCGGGCGCAGAAGGCACATGGACGGGTCTGACCGGCGGGCGGACCGGCGGGCGGCCCGACGGCCGGTCCGACGGGCGGTCCGACGCACGGCGGCCGGGCGGGCGTTTGGGCCGCGGTACGTCACGGAACACCTGAGCCGATGTCCGCGATCCTGCACGCCCTGTCCATCGCCGGAGCCATGACCTGGGAGATCACCTGGGCACTGGTCCTGGGGTTCGCGCTGTCCGCGGTCGTCCGGGCCGTGGTGCGCAAGTCCACGGTCGCCGGCCTGCTCGGCGACGGCCGTCCCCGCACCCTGGCCATGGCTTCCGCGCTGGGCGCCGCGTCCTCCTCCTGCTCGTATGCCGCGGTCGCCCTGGCCCGGTCCCTGTTCCGCAAGGGGGCGGACTTCACGGCCGCGATGGCGTTCGAGATCGCCTCCACCAACCTGGTGGTGGAACTCGGCGTCATCCTGGCCCTGTTGATGGGGTGGCAGTTCACGGCCGCCGAGTTCCTCGGCGGACCGGTCATGATCGTGGTACTGGCCGTGCTGTTCCGCCTCTTCCTGCGTGACCAGCTGCTGCGCGAGGCCCGCGAGCAGGCCGAACGGGGCCTGGCCGGCTCCATGGAGGGCCATGCCGCGATGGATATGTCCGTTCATCGCGAGGGGTCCTTCGCCCGGCGGTTGTTTTCCGCCGAGGGCTACACCGCGACCTCGCACGTCTTCGTCATGGAGTGGGCCGCGATCATCAAGGACCTGGTGACCGGCCTGCTGATCGCCGGGGCCATCGCCGCCTGGGTCCCCGACAGCTTCTGGCAGGCCTTCTTCTTCGACGGACACCCGCTGGCCGCGAAGCTGTGGGGGCCGCTGATCGGACCGCTGGTGGCGATCGCCTCGTTCGTCTGCTCCCTCGGCAATGTGCCGCTGGCGGTGGTCCTGTGGAAGGGCGGTATCAGCTTCGGCGGGGTCGTCGCCTTCCTCTTCTCCGACCTGCTGATCCTGCCGATCCTGAACATCTACCGGAAGTACTACGGCGCCAGGATGGCCCTGTTCCTGCTGGTCACCTTCTACACAGCAGTCGTCGTCGCGGGCTGTGCCGTCGAATTCGCCTTCGGCCGACTGGGGCTGATCCCCCGCCAGGCCGACGCGAAGATCCCCATGTCCGGGGTCTCCTGGGACTACACCACCTGGCTCAACATCGTCTTCCTCCTCCTTGCCGCCGCGCTGGTCCACCGTTTCCTGCGCACCGGGGGCCGGGCCATGCTCCGCATGATGGGCGGCGCCCCGCACGAGGGGCCGGGCACGCGCACCGCGCACGACGGCAGCGGGCACGCCCCGCACTGACCCGGCGTCGGCGGGTTGGGGCCGAGTGGCTCATGCCGGAGCGGGCGAGGTCGAGCACCCTTGAGGTGTGGGCGCGAAGGTGCCGAGCGCGCCAGGAACGGAGCGAGGCCATGAAGGATCTCATCACGGCCGGTGTGGACGGTACGCCCGAGTCCTTGTCCGCGGTCCTGTGGGCGGCGCAGGAAGCGCGGCTGCGCCGTGCGCGCCTGCGGCTGCTGCACGCCTGGGTGCTGCTTGCGCCGGAGCCGGAGCCGCATCCCCTCGCGGACGGGGACCAGAACTACTGGCCCCACTGGATGTTGGACGAGGCCGCCACAGCGGTGCGCACCCGCTTCCCGGACCTTCCGGTGGACGAGGCCCTGGTGTCCAAAGATCCGCTGGACGCCCTGCAGGAAGCCGCGGGAGAGTCGGATCTGCTGGTCCTGGGCTCACGGGACCTGGGCCCGGTGGCCCGTTTCGCCCTCGGCGAGCTCGGTCTGAAGCTGGTGGCGCACACCGCCTCTCCCACGGTTTTGGTGCGCGCCCGGCAGGATGCCTCGGCGGTCGAGAAGGACGGGGAGGTGATGGTGGCGCTGAGCCTGCACGAGCCGTGCGAGGCACTGCTCGCCTTCGCCTTCGACAGCGCCGCACGGCGGGGTGTCACCCTGCGTGCCGTGCACGGCAGGCACCTGCCCTCGTACGCGTACAACCGGGGCGGTGGTGTGGAGCCGGTCGCCGCCGAGGAAGCGGAGCGGGACGCGCGGCAGGAGCTGGCCGCGGCCCTGCAGCCGTGGCGGGAGAAGCATCCGGACGTGCAGGTGGACGAGCGGGTGGTGATGGAGAGTCCGGCACCGGCCCTGTTGCACAGCGCGGCGGACGCGGGGCTGCTCATCGTCGGCCGACGGCACCGGCACCGGTTGCCGGCGCCGCGTATCGGCCATGTCGTCCAGGCGGTCGTCCACCACGCTCCGTGTCCGGTGGCCGTGGTGCCGCACGAGTGACCACGGGGACGGGCCGGACAGCGGGCGCCCGTGGTCCGCGAGGACGTCCGGCCGGCGCCCAGGACGTCCCGCGGGAGAAGGCGGATGATGACGGTGAGGGCCCGTCCGGCGGGGACCGGCCGGCGCGGGGGACGACGGGCCGTTCGCGGTCCGGGGCGGCAGTCCCGGCAGGAAGGCAGTGGTGAGCCATGGCAACGACAGTCGAATGGCCCGTGCGTCTGTACCTCTTCGAGGAGGACGGCACGACCAGGGCACGTGTGGTGCTCCGGACCGGAACCACCACCCTCACCGGGCACGGCACGGCCCGGTGCAGCCCCGAGGACAGGGACGTACCGGAGATCGGGGACGAGATCGCGGCCGGGCGGGCGATGAAGGATCTCGCCGGGCAATTGCAGCGGGTGGCGGACGGTGACCTCCAAGGCGTCGGCGCCGCGCCGCCCCGGCACGAGCATCGCGCCGCCTACGGCTGGACGAGTGCGATGGCGTGAATCCGGTGCGGGCGCCGGCCCCGGCCGGCCGGCGGTACGGCCGCCCGCGGAAGGAGCCGGTCATGTCGGATGCGACAACCACCGACCTGTACGAAGTGACCATGGCCCTCTCGTACCTCCGCGAGGGCATGACCCGGCCGGCGACGTTCAGCTGCTTCGTCCGGGATCTGCCGCCGGACCGGGGATTTCTGATCGCCGCCGGCGCCGAAACGGTGCTCGAATTCCTCTCCCGCTTCACGGTCGGACGCGAGGATGTCGAGGTGTTCGCACAGACGCTGCAACGGCCGGCCCGGGAGCTGGCTCCGCTGCTGGGCATGCGCTTCACCGGCGAGGTCCGGGCCGTGCCGGAGGGGCGGGTGGTACTGGCCGGTGAACCGTTGCTGGAGGTCACCGCCCCGCTGCCGCAGGCGCAGCTCGTGGAGTCGTATGTGCTCAACCACCTCAGCCATCAGACGACCATCGCGTCCAAATGCGTCCGCTGTGTCCTCGCCGCACGGGGACGCTCCGTCGTGGACTTCTCGCTGCGGCGTACCCAGGGGACCGCCGCCGCCTTCCAGGTGGCGCGGCTGGGTGCGATGACCGGTTTCACGGGCACCAGCAATGTGGCGGCGGCCCACGCCGAGGATCTGACGGCGGTCGGCACGCTGGCGCACTCGTACGTCGAGGCGTTCGGGGACGAGGAGGCGGCGTTCACCGCGTTCGCGCTGTGCCACCCCGGACCGGTGACCTTTCCGGTGGACACCTACGACACCGAATCGGGCGTCGCGGCGGCGGCCCGGGTGCTCAACGCGCTGGGCCGCGGTGACGGCTCGGCCGTCCGGCTGGACAGCGGGGACCTCGCGGAACTGGCCTTCCGCGCCCGTACGATCCTGGACAACGCGGGGCTGCCGCAGGTGCGCATCGTCGCCGGCGGCGGGCTCGACGAGTTCGCCGTGCACGATCTGACGCGTGCGGGGGCACCGATCGACGTCTACGCCGTGGGCAGCCGCGTCGGGGTGAGCGCCGACGCCCCCGCGCTGGACTCGGCGTACAAGCTCGTCGCCTACGACGGCCGCCCCGTGATGAGGCTGTCGTCGGCGAAGGCGACCGCCCCCGGCCGTAAGCAGGTCTTCCGCCGGCCCGGGTGCGTCGATGTGCTCGGCCTGGCCGACGAGCCGCTCCCCGCGGGCGCCGCGCCGCTGCTGGAGACGCTGATGCGCGGGGGCCGGCGCAGCACACCGCGCGGCCGGCTGGACGAGGCCCGGCGGCGGGTCGCGGCGGATGTGGCGGAGCTGCCCGCCACGGCCCGGTACATCCGGTCGCCGCACGCCGTGCGGGCGCAGGTCTCGAAGCGGCTCTCCGCCCTGACCGCGCACGTCCGGCGGCGGATCGAGCGGGAGGTGCTGGCCCCGTTCGGCTCGCATGCCTGAGCCTGCCGGGGCTTTTCTCCGTACCGTCGTCGTATGGCGCACACGCAGGACGGCAACGGCCCCGCGAAGCTGTCACGGCCGCGGTACGAGCGGGAGCTGTACCGGCTGCAGACGGAGCTGGTGAAGCTCCAGGAGTGGGTGCGTGCCGAGGGTGCCCGGCTCGTCGTGGTCTTCGAGGGCCGGGACGCGGCCGGCAAGGGCGGCACGATCAAGCGCGTCACCCAGCACCTCAATCCCCGGGTGGCGCGGATCGTGGCGCTGCCCCGGCCCACGGAGCGCGAGCGCGGCCAGTGGTACTTCCAGCGCTATGCGGAGCACCTTCCCGCGGCGGGCGAGCTGGTGCTGTTCGATCGCAGTTGGTACAACCGGGCCGGGGTCGAGCGGGTCATGGGGTTCTGCACGCCGGCCGAGCACCAGCGGTTTCTGCGGCAGTGCCCGGTCTTCGAGCGGATGCTGGTGGAGGACGGGATCCTGTTGCGCAAGTACTGGTTCTCGGTGAGCGACGAGATGCAGGAGCAGCGGTTCCGGCGCCGGCTGACGGATCCGACGCGGCGCTGGAAGCTCTCCCCGATGGATCTGGAGTCGCTGACCCGCTGGGAGGAGTATTCGCGGGCCAAGGACGAGATGTTCGTCCACACGGACATCACGGAGGCACCGTGGTACGTCGTCGGGAGCGACGACAAGCGCCGGGCCCGGCTGAACATGATCGCCCATCTGCTGTCGACCGTGCCCTACCGCGACATCACCCCGCCGGAGCTCACCCTGCCGCCGCGCCCGTCGGCCACCGGCTACCAGCGGCCGCCCCGGGATCTGCAGACCTACGTCCCCGATCACGCGGCGGACCTGGAAGGGTAGGCCGGGCCCGGGGCACCTGCCGAGGCGTGCTGCGGCACCACCGCCACGGGGCAGGCGGCATGGCACAGCGCGGTGTGCGCCACCCGGCCGGGCTGCAGGCCGAAGTGGCCGTGGCGGCGCTGGCCTTGGACCACCAGGAGATCCGCGGCGGCGGCACGGTGCACCAGCACCTTGTGTGCCGGTCCCTCGACCATGGCGCGGTGCACCCGCACCGCCGGATGTTCACCGGACGCCTCCGCCAGGGCGTCGTCCAGCAGCGCCGTGGCCCGCTGCTCGTGGTAGCGGTGGGCCTCGGCGGGGAGCGCCGGGGTATCGGCCGGCTCGTGGGCGGGGTGGCGCCAGGCACAGACCGCCTCCAGGGTGCAACGGCGGGCCTCGGCCTCGCGGAAGGCGAAGCGGACGGCCGTCATGTCGCCGGCCGGGTCGGCGACGCCGAGGAGGATGCGTCCATGGGTGCCCGCGAGGCCGGCCGGGTCGCCGCGCACCACGATCACCGGGCACCGGGCGCGGGCCGCCACCGTCAGACCGACCGACCCCAGCAGCAGGCCGGTGAACTCCCCGAGTCCCCGTGAGCCCAGGACCAGCAGCGCCGCATGGAGGCCCTCGTTCAGCAGGGCGGTGACCGCGTCGTCGGCCAGTACTTCCGCCGAGACCGTGACGTCCGGGTGCCGGCGGCGGGCGTGTTCGGCGGCGGACGCCACGATGTCGTCCGCGAGCACCTGCTCACCGGGGCGGTCCTGGCCCTGCGGGGACGTTCCCTCGTAACGCTCCCACCGGGAGGCGTGCACGATCCGCAGCGGGAGCCCGTGGCGGGCCGCCTCGTCCACCGCCCAGTCCAGCGAGCGGAATGCGGAGTCCGACCCGTCGGTCCCCACGGTCAGCGGATGCTCCATCGCCCCCACGTCCTTCCGCTCCTCGGCGACAAGGTCCTACTGCCACCGTCGCACCGCGGTCCGGTGCGCGCAGCGGAGGCGCGGGCACAGCGGCCGGCCGGAGGCGCCTCGCGGTGGCCGGCGGCGCGGGGCGCCCCGGAATCCCACCGCGGCTACCGTGGAGCTGTGGCCCGCCACCGTGCGGGGCCACACCGCGGAGGCATGGTGGGCGACGAGGGAAGCGACCGGCGTTCTGCCGCCCGGCGGCGGCTGGATGCGCTGCCGGACGATCTGCACCGGCGCCTGGACGCCCTGCGGCAGGGCCCCGGTGACCCGGCCGGTCTGCTGCTGGAGGCCGTGCTGTCGGTGGGCCGGGGGCTGGATCTGCCGCAGGTGCTGCGCCGCATCGTGGAGGCGGCGGTGGTGGTCGTGGACGCGGAGTACGGGGCGCTGGGCGTGGTCTCCGAGGGCACCCGGCTCTCCCAGTTCCTGCCGGTCGGGGTCACCGAGGAGCAGCAGGCCGCCATCGGCCGGCTGCCCGCCGGACACGGCATTCTGGGCGAGCTGATCCGCCATCCCCGGCCGCTGCGGCTCTCCGAGCTGTCCGGCCACCCGTCGTCGTACGGCTTTCCGCCGCACCACCCGCCGATGCACTCCTTCCTCGGGGTGCCGATCCGGGTGCGCGACGAGGTGTTCGGGAACCTCTATCTCACCGAGAAGCGCGGCGGCGGTGCCTTCGACGCCGAGGACGAGACCGTGCTCTCGACGCTCGCGGTGGCGGCGGGGGTGGCCATCGAGAACGCGCGGCTGTACGAGGAGGCCCGCTACCGCGAGCGGTGGCTGGAGGCCAACGGGGAGATCGTCGCCAGTCTGCTGCTGCCGGGGTCGGACGAGATGCGGGCCCTCGGGCTGATCGTGGACCATGCGCTGGAGATCCTCACCGCGGACCTCGGGGTGGTCGCGGTGCCCGAGCAGGGCGGTGCGGCGCTGCAGGTGGCCCTGGCGTCGGGGGTCGACGCCGAGGCGCACCGCGGGCTGCTCCTCCCCCGGCGGGGATCGTTCATGGGCGCCGCGCTCGACGCGGGGGAGCCGTTGATCAGTCTCGATGTCGAGCGGGATCCGAGGATCACCGCGGGGCCGCCGCGCTGGACGGGGCTGGGTCCCGCGGTCGCCGTACCGATGATCACCGGTGGGCGGACCCGGGGAGTGCTGCTGGTGGCCCGCGTACACCAAAGCGCCCCGTTCACCGAGCCGGAGACCGGACCGCTGCTGACCTTCGCGGGGCAGGCGGCCCTGGCCATGGAGCTGGCCGACCAGCGCCGGGCGGCCGAGCAGCTCACCCTGCTCAAGGACCGCGACCGGATCGCCCGCGACCTGCACGATCTGGCGATCCAGCGGCTCTTCGCCACCGGGATGACGCTGCAGAGCGCGGTCCGGTTCGTGGACCACCCGGAGGCGAACGAGCGGCTGCTGCGGGCGGTGGACGATCTGGACGAGACGATCAAGATCATCAGGTCGACGATCTTCGGGCTCCGCGCCCGTGCGCCGGGCCGGGCGGGCCGCGGGCTGCGGGCCCGGACGGTCACCGCGGTGGAGGAGGCCACTCGTGCCCTGGGCTTCACCCCGTCGCTCCGTATGCAGGGGCTCATCGACACCGATGTGCCGGCCGAGATCGCGGAACATGTGGTGGCGGTGCTGGGTGAGGCACTGAGCAATGCCGCACGGCATGCACACGCCACCTCGGTCGAGGTTGCGCTGCTGGTCGGCGGCGGCTCCCTGGAACTGCGCGTCACGGACAACGGTGTGGGCCTGCCGCGGCACGGCCGCCGGAGCGGGCTGAGCAATCTCGCCAAGCGGGCGGAGAGCATGGGCGGTGAGATGACGCTGGAGACGCCGGCCCGGGGCGGCACCCAGCTGGTGTGGCGCGCACCGCTGCCCTCGCCCTGAGGTGGGCCGGGGTGCGGCCGGGGGTCAGGGGCGGTGCGGTCCGGCGTCGCCGGGGGCGGGCCCCGGCCCGGCGGCGGGCCCCGGTCCGTGGGCGGCGAGGACGGCTGCCTGGATGCGGCGTTCCACGCCGAGTTTGGCCAGCAGCCGCGAGATGTGATTCTTGACCGTCTTCTCGGAAAGGTAGAGCCGCTGCCCGATCTGACGGTTCGTCAATCCCGTGCCGATCAGGCCGAGAATCTCCCGTTCCCGCGGCGACAGTGCGGACAGCGCGTCGGTCCCGGGCGCATCGTTCGGCCCCTCGCCCCGCAGACTGTTCATCAGCCGCCGGGTGGTCGCCGGATCCAGCATCGAACGGCCGGCGGCGACCGTGCGGACGGCCGCGACCAGATCCGAGCCCTTGATCTCCTTCAGGACGTAGCCCGCCGCGCCCGCCATGATCGCGTCGAGCAGCGCCTCGTCGTCGTCGAACGAGGTGAGCATCAGACAGGCCAGCCCGGACAGCCGCGAGCGCAGCTCCCGGCAGACGCTGATCCCGTCACCGTCGGGCAGCCGTACGTCGAGCACGGCGACATCCGGGCCCAGCGCCGGACCGCGGGCCAGCGCACGGGCGGCGGTCCCGGCGTCGCCGACCACCTCGATATCGGGTTCCGCGTCGAGCAGGTCGCGGACACCACGGCGGACCACTTCATGGTCGTCGAGCAGGAACACCCGGATCGGCCGCTGCGCTGAGAATTCGCCTACGTCGCCCATGGTGTCCTCCGCGCTCTCGGTCGTCCGGCATCGGGAGGTGCCTCCCATCGTCACCCCGCCCCGGTGAGCACACCAGGGCCGAACGGGCCCCCGGCCCCTCGTGGGCCGCACCCCGGACGGCCCCCCGTGAGGGCCGTCCGGCCCCTGCTGCCGGCTTCCCGCCGCATGCGACGGTCGGGGCGAAGGTGCAGGGGGTGCGTCATGGACGCGATGACTCGTAGCAAGATCCTCTGGCCGTGGCGGCGCAATCCGCTCCGACGGCGTTCGGATGTGGTCCAGGCCTGGCTGGTGCTGGTCACCGGCGTACTGCTCGTCCTCGGCGCGCCGGCCGCGGGGCTGGCGGCCGCCCGCGCGGTGGACGCCGGGGGCGGTCAGCAACAGCACGGCAGTCACACCGTCTCGGCCGTCCTCACCGAGAACCCCCCGGCCCGCATCGGGGTGGACATCTCGGGTGGCGCCGGCCCGCGGGTCCACGCAACGGTGCGATGGACCGCTGCCGATGGCGCGGTCCGCACCGGCGAGACGGCCGTGGCACCGGGCCTGAGGGCCGGTGACCGGACCTCCGCCCGGCTCGACGCCCACGGGGCACTGATCCGTGATCCCGTCACGCCCGCACAGGCACGGGGCGAGAGCATCGCGGTCGGCATCGTGGCCGCGAGCACGAGCGGTCTGCTGCTGCTCGGCGCCGAGCGGACCGGCCGCGCCCTCCTGAACCGCCGCCGCTACGCCCAGTGGGAGCGGGAGTGGGCAGCGGAAGATCCCCGGTGGGGGCAGCGCGCGGCGTGATGCGGCGGCCGGCCCGCGCGTACCGCCGCCGGCCGGGCCGCGCTCACCTCGGTGGGCGCGCCCCCGGCCCCCGGCCGTGGTGCCATGGAAGGGAGACACCGACGAACGGACCGTCCCATGACCGGCGCGCCGCCCCTGGCCGCTTGCCTGCAGTCCCTGCGGGCCGTGGTCTTCGACACCGACGGGGTCATCACCGACTCCGCCCGGACGCATGCCGCGGCCTGGCAGAGCGCCTTCGACGCGTGTCTGACGGCCGCGGGCGGACAGCGCCCCTTCGACCCGGTGGACGACTATCTGCGCTATGTCGACGGCCGCTCCCGGCAGGACGGGGCCGCCGCGTTCCTCCGCTCGCGGGGCCTGGAGCTGCCGCCCGGCACCCCCGATGACGCGCCGGGCACGGACACCGTCGGCGCCGTCGCGGCCCGCAAGGACGAGTTGTTCACCGCGAGTCTGCGGGCCGGTGCCGTCACCACCTGGCCCGGCACCGTGCGCCTGTTGCGGACCCTGCAGGACCACGGGGTGCCGTGCGCCGCCGTCTCCGCGTCCCGCCATGCGACCGAGCTGCTGTCCGCGGCCGAGGTGCTCGGGCTGTTCCGGGCCGTGGTGGACGGGAACGAGGCACACCGGCTGCACCTGCCGGGAAAACCCGACCCGGCGCTCTTCGTGGAAGCGGCGCGGCGGCTCGGTGTCCCGGCCCGGGACACCGCCGTGGTGGAAGACTCACTCGCCGGTGTCGAGGCCGGCCGCCGCGGCGGATTCGGCCTGGTGGTGGGCGTGGACCGGACGGCCGGCCCGTACAGCGCCGCCGCGCTGCGCCGCCGTGGCGCCGATGTGGTCGTGGCCGACCCGGGCGAGCTGCTGATGTCCGGGGAGGGGGCATGACGCGCGCCTGGACCTGGTCGTACGAGGGGTACGACCCGGACACCGAACGGCTGCGCGAGACGCTGTGCGCGCTCGGCAACGGCTACTTCGTCACCCGTGGCGCGGCGTCCGAGGTGCCGGCCGGGCCGGCGCACTACCCGGGCACCTACGCCGCCGGCTGCTACAACCGGCTCATCTCCACCGTGGCGGGCCGCCCCGTCGAGAACGAGGACATGGTCAACCTGCCCAACTGGCTCCCGCTGCGCTACCGGATCTGCCCCGCCGACGCGGCTCCCGGCCCCTGGCTCTCCCCCGACCACACGCAGCTGACGGAGCACCGCCAGGCCCTGGACCTGCGGCACGGCACGCTGACCCGCCGGTCGGTCTACGAGGACGAGGCCGGCCGGCGCCTGAGCGTGGAGCAGTGCCGCCTGGTCCACATGGGAGAACCCCATCTGGCCGCGCTGCGCACCTGCTTCACGTCGTACGGGTGGGCGGGCACGGTGGAGGTGGAGTCCGGGATCGACGGTGCGGTGCGCAATGCCGGGGTCGCGCGCTACCGCGAGCTGGCGGACCAGCATCTGACGGGGTGGGAGACCGGTACCGAGCAGCCGGACACGGTGTGGCTGAGCTGCCGCACCCTCGACTCGGACATCCGGATCGCGCTGGCCGCGCGGACCCGCGCCACCTCCGGCCGGGGCGTGGTGCCCCGCCCGCAGCTCACCGCACTGCAGGCCTCCCAGACCCTGGTGCTGCCCGTCGGCCCCGGCTCCCCCGCGGTCGTCGACAAGACGGTGGCGCTGTACACCTCCCGCGACCCGGCGATCGAGAGTCCGCGGCATGCGGCGGTGGACTGTGTGGCGCTGGCCCCGCACTTCCGGCAGCTGCGGGCCTCGCACCGCCGTGCCTGGGAGAACCTGTGGCGGCAGGCCAAGCTGGAGGTGCCCGGCGAGGCGGGCGGGATCCTGCGGCTGCACCTCTTCCACCTGCTGCAGACCCTGTCGCCGCACACCGCCGAGCTGGACGTCGGGGTGCCGGCGAGGGGCCTGCACGGCGAGGCCTACCGCGGGCATGTCTTCTGGGACGAGCTGTTCGTGCTGCCGTTCCTGAATCTGCACCTGCCACAGGTCTCCCGGGCCCTGCTCGACTACCGCTACCGGCGGCTGCCCGCCGCCTGCCACGCGGCGCGGGAAGCGGGCCGCACCGGGGCGATGTTCCCGTGGCAGAGCGCCGGGGACGGCCGCGAGGAGACCCAGCAACTCCATCTCAATCCGCGCTCGGGGCGCTGGCTGCCCGACTACTCCCGGCTGCAGCACCATGTCGGTTCGGCGGTCGCCTACAACGTGTGGCAGTACGGACAGGCCAGCGGCGACACCGAGTTCCTGCACACCAGGGGCGCCGAGATGCTGCTGCAGATCGCCCGCTTCTGGGCCTCGGCCGCGGTCTGGGACTCCACTCTGGGCCGGTACCGCATCCGCGGCGTCGTCGGCCCCGACGAGTACCACGACGGCTATCCGGGGGCCGCCGCACCGGGGGTGGACGACAACGCCTACACCAACGTCACGGCGGCCTGGGTGCTGGCGCGTGCCCTCGAACTCTGCCGCACGCTCCCCGAGGCCCACCACCGCCAGCTGTGCGAACGGATCCAGCTCTGCCCGGACGAGCCCGAGCGCTGGGAGGACATCGCCCACCGGCTCCATGTGCCCTACCACCGCGGCGTGATCAGCCAGTTCGCCGGATACGGGGACCTCACCGAACTCGACTGGCACGGCTACCGGCAGCGCTACGGCGACATCCGCCGGCTGGACCGGATCCTGGAGGCGGAGGGCGATACGGTCAACCGCTACCAGGCCTCCAAACAGGCCGATGTGCTGATGCTGGGCTATCTCTTCTCGCCGTCGGAACTCGCCTCGGTGTTCCGCCGGCTCGGCTGCCCCCTGGACGACGACATCTGGCACGCCACCGTCGACTACTACCTGCACCGCACCAGCCACGGGTCCACCCTCAGCGCCCTGGTCCACGCCTGGGTGCTGGCCCGGGTGCACCGCCCCGACGCCTGGACGTACTGCGAGGAGGCACTGACCGGGGATGTGGCAGACGTCCAGGGCGGCACCACCGCGGAGGGCATCCATCTGGGGGCGATGGCCGGCACCCTGGACTTCGTCCAGCGGGGCATGACCGGTCTGGAAACCCGCGACCAGGCGCTGTGGCTCGACCCGGCGCCACTGCCCGAACTCTCGAAATTCGGGGTCCGCATCCGCTTCCGGCGCCACTGGGACATCGATCTGCGAATCCGTGCCGAGCAGGTACGGATCGCGGTACCGGCCTCCCAGAACGCCGCGGTGCGGGTGCAGCTGCGCGACCGCGCGTTCACCCTCGCACCCGGTACGTCCCGCCGGCTCGACCTGCCCGACGGCTGACGGCTGACGGCTGACGGGCCGTGCCCGGCATGGCACGGCCCGAGCGGCCCTACCGGGCACGGCCCGAACCCCGGCGGGCCGCTCCGGTGGCACGGCCCGTCCGCCGGACGACGGGCCGTGCCACCGCTGGGGGCGACGGCGCTCTCACCGCCGCAACGGGCCCTCGCAGCTGAAGTCCGCGGTGCCGGCCCGTCCCGAGGACCAGATCTCGGTGGGGCCGAAGGAGCAGTTCATGTCGGTGAAGTTGTTCGCGGCCGGGCTGGTGCGGTCGAGGATGAAGTAGTCGACGGTCTCGGACATGTCCTTGAAGATCAGGTCGGCGCTGCCGGAGTTGCCGAGATTGGCCGTGATCCGGCCGGTGCAGGTGAACCGGCCGTAGCCCGGGTCACCGTCGTCCTTGCAGGTGGGCGTATTGGCGGTGGCGGCGGCGAAGGCGCTCTGGACCTCGGCGGGGGTGGCGAACTTCAGGGCACTGTTGGGCGTGAACGTGGTGTTCGGTACGAAGAGGTCGTCGACGTGGGCGATCTGCGCGTCGAGGAAGGCGTTGTACTCCTGCTGCAGCCCCGTGTCGGAGCCCATACGGTTGCGCCAGGAGTCGAAAGCGGCGACGTCGTCGGCGCGCAGATGCCGGTACATCTCCTGGAGCTGCGCCGGGTGGTCGCGCCACAGGAACTCGAAGAACGTCCCGGCGTAGGAGTAGAAGCGGAACCCGTCGTGGTCGTACGTCGCGTGCAGGAACTCGTTGATGGTCATCCGCGGTTTGCCGCCTGCGGTGTCCGCGATGATGTCGCGGACCAGTGACCGGCGGACGGCGATGCCGTTGTCGCGGGTCGAGCCGTCGAAGAACTCGGCGCTGCCCTCGTCCATGGCGGTGGTGCGGTCACCCTCGTACCAGGGGCCTTCACCGAAGACGCCGGGGACGGCGAAGCGGCCGTTGAGATAGTGGACGTACTCGTGCCGGAAGAGCTCTTCGAGGGTGAGGGTGGAGTCCTGCGGGACGCGCCGCTGGTAGGTGTAGAAGGTCGCGCCCTGCTCGATGTAGACGCCGCCGTTGTTGGTGCCCATGCCGGTGAGCAGCGGGTGGTAGACCTCGTAGCCGGCGCGCGAGGCGTACAGGACGATGGTGAGCGTGGTGTTGGGGTCGCCGGCCAGCGGTTCGCTGGTGCCGAGCACCCGGTGGAACTGGGCCCTGACCTGCTTGGACGCATAGTAGAGCTGGTCGACGACGGCGCGGTCGAGGGCGGTGCGGACCTTGATGGCGCCGTTGTCGTAGGTGTAGGTGCGCGGGAAGATCCGCTTTTCGATGTCCTCCTTGCACACCCCGTACGGCGCGCAGGCGTCGAAGAAGATGAGCCAGCCGGCGACCTTGGCCCAGGGCTCGCTGCCCTCGCCGAAGTTGCCCACGAGGGTGGGCAGGAGAGCGCCGAGGTCGGCGACGATCGCCGTCTTGAGGGAGGCGATCTGGGCGAAGCGGCCGTACTCCCCGAGCGCATCGCGGACCACCCATGCGTTGGGCGTGCCCTTGAGGTGGGTGTATCCGGCGAAGGCCTTGAAGGCGGCGCGGTAGCCGGGGTCCGTGGCGGCCGCGTACTGGAAGGCGGTGTCCTTGTTGCCGGGGTAGACGCCCAGGTAGTTGACGGAGAGCGCGGCGAGGGCGGCGTTGCCCCATGCCGGGTCCTGGTCGGTGGCGGGGTGGGCCGCGTCCATGGTGGCCAGGACCTTCTGAATCAGGTCGAGTTGATGCTGACGCAGCCCCGGGGCGCTGGCGGCGTCGAGGGCTTCGCGCAGGGTGTCGGCATTGGTCCGGGTGACGTCGAAGGTGTGGGCCGCGGTGCCGAAGGCCTCGACGGCGCGGCGCACGGCGTCGACGGTGGGGGCGTCGGTGGTGTCGATCTCGTCGTGCGAGAAGTCCTGGTAGGCCACCGCGTGCAAGTACGTGAACATCTCGTACAGATGGCTGGTGTTCTTGCCGTCGTGGGTGGCGGCGAGGCCGGTGATACGGCGGGCCACGGCCTGGACGTGTGCGTCGGACATCACGGGGATGAGCCGGGGGTCCCATGTCCAGAGGAGGTTGCGCAGACAGTCGTCCGCCGTGACGGCCGGGTCGGCGAGGAAGTCCGCGAACTGTTCGGGGTTCAGGCCGGTGATGCCGTCGAGGGTGCAGGGCGCGACGGCGGGCTCGGGACCGTGCGGCACGGAGGAGGGCTTGGTCTGCGGGCCCGGCAGGCGGCCGCTCTCGACGAGGTTGCGTGGTGCCGGCGCCGGGGCGGCGTCCGACTTCGGGGCTCTGGCCAGGCGTTGAACCTGGTCGAAGGGGTTGGCCGTGGGGGCGGCGGCGGGCCGGTGCCCGGACCGCTGCGACTGGGCCCGCGGCACGGGGGCGGCCGACGTGCGGGGCACCGCCTGGGCCGCCTGGACGGCCGGCAGGGCGAGGGTGGTGGCGAGGGTCGCGGCCAGCAGGATCCGGCGCGGCGTACGCGGATGTGTCACCTGAACCTCCGGGAGGGGGTGGGGGGTTGTGTGGGGGCTGAGGCATGGGCCTTCACTCCGCGAGGTGTGACCCGTAACATAGTAATGTGAAATTGCACTGACAAGACTTCGGGTAACTTTCTTTCCGGGAGATGTCGAATGACCTCACGCGACTCCCAACTCCACACCGGGAGCCATGACTTGCCGGTGTCGAACGCCCTCGCCGACTTCATGACCGGCCGGTGGGCCGCCACTCCGCTCCCCGCCGGGACCCGGGTGCCGGGTTTCGCGCAGTTCAGCGGGCGCCGGGCCCGGCTCGCCGCGCGCTTCCCCGGCGAACGACTGGTCATCCCCGCCGGTGAGTTGAAGGTCCGCTCCCACGACTGCGATCACCGCTTCCGCCCGCACAGCGCCTACGCCTGGCTGACCGGGCTGACCGGCGAGGACCAGTCGGGGCATGTCCTGGTGCTGGAGCCGGACGGGGAGGCGG
The DNA here is from genome assembly GCF_053612065.1 of Streptomyces sp. NPDC054765. Classification (NCBI taxonomy): domain Bacteria; kingdom Bacillati; phylum Actinomycetota; class Actinomycetes; order Kitasatosporales; family Streptomycetaceae; genus Streptomyces; species Streptomyces sp. NPDC054765. Next base: position 49,159 of record NZ_JBSHBP010000042.1, read on the forward strand.
TGCTCCATCTACGGCCGCGGTCGCCGCGGGACAGCGGCGGCGCGTTCTACCGGGACCGCCGCCACGGCGAGTTCTGGGTGGGCCGGCGCCCCGATCTGGCCGAGGCCGAGCGGCTCACCGGCATCCGCTGCGCGCACCTGGACGACCTCGTCCGCCACCGGGCCGGGCGGGACGCCGCCCGTGATGCCGAACTCGCCTCCGTACTCAGCGAGTTGCGGTTGGTGAAGGACACCTGGGAGGTGGCGCAGCTGCAACAGGCCGTCGACCACACCACCACCGGCTTCGAGGACGTCGTACGGTCCCTCCCCGCCGCACTGCGCCTCCCGCGCGGCGAGCGCTGGATCGAAGGCGTCTTCCAGCTGCGTGCCCGCGCCGAGGGCAACGGCACCGGGTACGAGACCATCGCCGCGGCCGGCGCTCATGCCTGTGTGCTCCACTGGACCCGCAACGACGGCCCGCTCGATCCCGGCCAGTTGCTGCTGCTGGACGCGGGCGTGGAGACCGACTCGCTGTACACCGCCGACGTCACCCGCACCCTGCCGCTGTCCGGGCGCTTCTCCCCCGTCCAGCGCCGGGTCTACGAACTGGTGCTCGCCGCGCAGGACGCGGGCATCGCCGCCCTCGGGCCGGGAGCGAGCTTCCGCGACTTCCACCGGGCCTGTACGGGCGTCCTGGCCGAGGGGCTGGCCGACTGGGGCGTACTGCCCGTGCCCGCGGCGCAGGCGCTCGCCCCCGACAGCGGCCTGTACCGGCGTTACACGCTGTGCAGTTCGGGCCATATGCTCGGCCTCGATGTGCATGACTGCGCCCGTGCCCGCGCGGAACAGTATCTGGACGGCGTTCTGACGGAGGGTCAGGTCCTCACCGTCGAACCGGGGCTCTACCTCCAGCCCGACGACGAGACACTGCCACGGGAGCTGCGCGGCATCGGTGTCCGTATCGAGGACGATCTGGTGATCACCGCGGACGGCGCCCGGCTGATGTCGGCGGCGCTGCCGCGCACCGCCGACGGGGTGGAGGAGTGGATGGACGGGCTCCTCGCCGGTCGGGCCTGACCTGCGGTTCCGGCCTGCGGGCCTTACGTGCGGGCCTGACGCGCGGGGCCTGACCTGCGGTTCTGACGTGCGGGCCTGGCCTGCGGTTCTGACGTGCGGGCCCGGCCTGCGGGCCGGTCAGGCCCGGCGGACGCCCGGCGCGCGCAGGGGGCGCGGCATCAGCGGTTCGTCGCGGCCCCGGGCCCACAGCGAGCGGACATGGCCGAGGTGACGGGCCATACAGGACTCGGCCGCCTCGGCATCGCCCGTCAGCATCACGTCCAGCAGTTCCCTGTGCTCCTCGGCGGAGGGCAGCAGTTGGTTGCGCTCATCGAGACGGGTGAGGCCGTAGAGGCGGGAGCGCTTGCGCAGTTCGCCGACCGTCTCGACCAGGCGGTCATTGCCGCTCAGGCCGAGCAGTTCGAGATGGAAGCGGCGGTCGGCCTCCAGATAGCCGATGAGGTCGTGCGCGCGGGCGGCGGCGATGATCTCCAGGGCGGTCGGCCGGAGCGCCTCCAACTGCGCCCGGTCCGCGGTACGGGTGACCTGGCCGATGACCGGGACCTCGATCAGGGCACGGATCTCGGTGTACTGGTCGAGATCGCGCTCGCTCACCTCGGTGATCCGGAAGCCCTTGTTGCGGACCGGTTCGACCAGTCCCTCCCGGGCCAGGTCGAGCATCGCCTCACGCACCGGGGTGGCGGAGACACCGAAGTCGGCGGCGAGGCCCGGGGCCGAGTAGACCGACCCCGGGCGGAGTTCCCCGGCGATCAGGGCCGCGCGCAGCTGATGGGCGACCTGGTCGCGGAGCCGCTCCTGAGCGGTGATCAGGCTGCGGTGCTTGAGTTCACCCATCGTGGTCCTCCGAGTTGACGCGGAGTGCCAGCGTACAATGTCACGTTACGCAGACTCCCTGGTGGCGCCCACCGGACGGGAGCGCGCCCGGTGGTCACGGCACCACCCCGGGGGCACGGCCGGTCGTCACGGCACCACCCCGCGGGTCGTCACGGCACCACCCCGCAGGCACGGCCGGTCACAGCAGAAACCCCGCGGGGAACGGGTCGGACGGGTCGAGGAAGTACTGCGCGGTGCCGGTCACCCAGGCCCGGCCGGTGACGGTGGGGACGACGGCCGGGAGCGAGCCGACCGTGGTCTTGGCGACGAGGCGGCCGGTGAACTCCGTGCCGATGAACGACTCGTTGACGAAGTCCTGGTGGAGGGGCAGTTCGCCGCGTGCATGCAGCTGCGCCATCCGCGCGGAGGTGCCCGTGCCGCACGGCGAGCGGTCGAACCATCCGGGGTGGATGGCCATCGCATGCCGGGAGCGGGTGGCGTTGGACCCCGGGGCGGCGAAGTAGACGTGCTTGAGTCCGCCGATCCGCTCGTCCTCGGGATGGACCGGCCGGTCGGTGGCGTTCACCGCGTCGATGAGGGCGAGGCCGGCGGCGAGGATGTCGTCCTTACGGGCCCGGTCGAAGGGGAGTCCGACGCTGTCCAGCGGCAGGATCGCGTAGAAGTTGCCGCCGTAGGCGAGGTCGTAGCCGAGGGTGCCGTAGCCCGGGACGGTGACCTTGCGGTCGAGTCCGGCGCAGAAGGCGGGCACATTGGTGAGGGTGACGGCCGTGGCCGCCCCGTCCTTCACCGCCACCTCGGCGGTGACCAGCCCGGCGGGGGTGTCGAGCCGGACCGTGGTCACGGGTTCGTGCACCTCCACCATGCCGGTCTCGACGAGGACGGTGGCCACCCCGATGGTTCCGTGCCCGCACATCGGGAGGAGGCCGGAGACCTCGATGAAGAGGACCCCGTAGTCCGCGTCGGGCCGGGTCGGCGGCTGGAGTACCGCGCCGCTCATGGCGGCGTGGCCACGCGGCTCGTACATCAGGAGCGTACGGAGGGCGTCGCGGTGCTCGGCGAAGTACCGGCGGCGTTCGGCCATGGTGGCGCCGGGGAGGGTGCCGACGCCGCCGGTGATCACGCGGGTGGGCATGCCCTCGGTGTGGGAGTCGACGGCATGGAAGACATGGCGGGTGCGCATCGCGGTCCTCTCAGTGGTGGTCACCGGCGAGGAGCTTGCCGGTGACGGCGCGCAGCGCGGCCGACTGGTCGGCGGCGAGCGGGGAGCGGGGCGGGCGGGCCGGGCCGCCGTGGTGCCCGGCGAGGTCCATGGCGAGCTTGATCGCCTGCACGAAGGCGGGCTTGGAGTCCCAGCGCAGCAGCGGGTGCAGGGCGCGGTAGAGGGGCACCGCGGTGTCGAGGTCGCCGGCCATCGCGGACCGGTAGAGAGCGCCGCAGGCCTCGGGCAGTGCGTTCGGGAAGCCGGCGATCCAGCCGACGGCGCCGGCCAGGGCGAGTTCGAGCAGCACATCGTCGGCGCCGATCAACAGGTCCAGTTCCGGGGCGACTTCGGCGATCTCGTAGGCCCTGCGGACATCGCCGCTGAACTCCTTGACGGCGACGATGCTGCCGTCGTCGTGCAGCTCGGCCAGCAGGCCGGGGGTGAGGTCGACCTTGGTGTCGAAGGGGTTGTTGTAGGCGACGACGGGCAGGCCGACCGCGGCCACCTCGGCGAAGTGGGCACGGACCGCGGACGGTTCGGCGCGGTAGCCGTTGGGCGGCAGCAGCAGGACGGAACCGGCGCCCGCCTCGGCCGCCCGCTCGGCCCAGTGGCGCGACGCGGCGCTGCCGTAGGCGGAGACACCGGCCATCACCCGGTCCCCGTCACCGGCGGCTTCCACGGCGGTGCGCACGACTTCGGCCCGCTCGTCGTCGGTGAGCGTCTGGTACTCGCCCAGGGAGCCGTTGGGGACGACACCGTCGCAGCCGGCGGCGATGAGGCGGGCGACCTGGGCGGCGTAGGCGTCGTGGTCGATGGAGAGGTCGTCGCGGAAGGGGAGGGTGGTGGCGACCATGATGCCGTGCCAGGGACGGGTGCGCGTGACCATACGGAGTCTCCTTCTATGAGGTGTGACATTTTATTGAGCGTCGTAGCGGCTTGCCAAGACCCGCAGAAGAGGAACTACCCCCGCTCGCGGGCGAGTTCGCCCAGTACGACGGGACAGGCGAGGGGCCGGCGGTCGGCCGCGGGCCCGGCCTCCCCCGCCAGCCGGGCCACGGCCGGGCCGCACATCCGCCCCTGGCACCAGCCCATTCCGGCCCGGGTGAGGAGTTTGACGGTGCGGGTGTCGCGGGCGCCGAGGACGGCGACGGCTTCCCCGATCCGGCCGGCCGTGACCTCCTCGCAGCGGCAGACGTCGGTGTCCTCGCGCAGCCAGCCGGTCCAGCCGGGGCGCGGCGCATGGGCGGCGGCCATGGTCCGGGCGAACCGGCGCAACCGGCCCCGGCGACGCCGCAGCGCTCCGCCGGGCGCCTTGCGCGCGATGCTGTACGCCGCCAACTCACCTTCGGTGAAGGCGAGTTCCGCGCCCCCGATACCCCCGGTCTCACCGGCCGCCCAGACCCCCTCGACCGTGGTCCGCTGCTGCTCGTCGAGGACCAGCGCACAGCTGCCGTCCGGGGTGCGGCGGGTGGCACAGCCCAGGCCGGTGGCCAGCTCCAGTTGCGGTACGAGCCCATGGCCGACGGCGAGCGCGTCGCACGGGATGCGCAGTCCGGTCCCGGGCAGCGGCCGCCAGTCCCGGTCGAGCCGGGTCAGGGTGACGGCCTCGACCCGGTGGGTGCCGTGCACGGCGGTGACCGCACTGCGGGAACGCAGACGTATGCCGTGGCGGAGCAGAGTGGCCGCGTGCGCCGCCCCTTCGGCGAGCTTGCGGGGGTTGGCGGCCAGCGCGCGCGGGGCGCGGGCATATCCGGCGTAACCGCTCGCCTCGGCGACGACCGGCACCGTGGCGCCGGCCGTGGCGAGCGTTCCGGCCACCGCGAGCAGCAGGGGCCCGCTGCCCGCGACCACGATCCGCCGCCCCGGCAGCACCAGCCCCGCCTTGAGCATGGCCTGCACGCCGCCCGCACCCACGACACCGGGCACGGTCCAGCCGGGGAAGGGCAGTTGACGCTCATGGGCACCGGTGGCGAGGAGCACCGTCCGCGCGGCCACCTCGGCGCGCCCCTGCGCTCCGTCGGGCCCGGTCACCGCGTGCACGGTCCAGTGCGCCGCATCCCGGGTCACGGCCCAGACATGGTGTGCGGCGAAGTGCCGGACCCGGCCGGCGGCGAGCTGCTCGTCCAGCCGGGCGAGGCGCCGGGCGAAGGCGCGCCAGGAGTGATGCAGGGCCTCGGGGCGGGCGGCGCCCAGTCCGGGAGCGGGCCGGCGGTAGAACTGTCCGCCGGGCCGGGCTGCCGCATCGACGAGCGCCACGCTGAGCCCGAGGCCGGCCGCGGTGACGGCGGCGGCGAGTCCGGCCGGTCCCGCGCCGATGACGGCGAGGTCGTGGGTGTCAGACGGTGAGATCGGCACGCCCGTGTCCCTCCTGGGTGGTGATCGCGTCCCCGGGCCGGGCGGGCACCAGGCAGGCCCGTTGGTTGGGCCGGCCGTTGACGGTGGCCAGACAGTCGAAGCAGGAGCCGATTCCGCAGAAGGCCCCGCGCGGGCGCCCGCCGCGCCGGGTGGTCCGCCAGGAGAGCACACCGGCCGCCCAGAGTGCGGCGGCGATGCTCTGTCCGGGCAGCGCGGACAGCGGCCGCCCGTCGAGGCTGATCTCGAACGCCGGTCCCGGCGCGGCCCGTACGAGGTCTGCGAGGTTCCGGACGAGGCCGGCGGGGGTGCGGCCAGGGGTCATACCCGGGCTCCTTCCGCTGCGTGGTGGGTGCGGGTGGTGAGGCGGTGACGGGGCCGGAAAGACGGCCGGTCGGCCGTTGCGGCCCTGGCGCGCCGGCCGGCCGGGGTCCCTCCGGCTCGGCCCCGTCCCTCCCCGGCCCCGCCCCCCGTCCGGGCCCCGGCTCCGGCCCGTCCCCGGCTCCGGCCCGCTCATCCCGGGCCGGCCTCTCCCCGCAGCCCCGCCCCTTCGGGGAAACGGTCCGGGCGGAACGGCTGCGCATCCAGCGGGCCGGGCGTCCCCGTCAGCGCGGCGGCGATCAGCCGGCCCGTGGCCGGGGCCAAGCCGACGCCCGCGCCCTCGTGGCCACAGGCGTGCAGCAGCCCGGAGAGGCGTGGGTCGGGGCCGATGGCCGGGAGATGGTCGGGAAGGTAGGGGCGAAAGCCCTGGTAGGTGCGGATCACCCGGACGCCCGCCAATACGGGGAACAGGGCCGCCGCCTGGGCGGCGAGCCGGCGCAGTACCTCAACCGACAGCGTGCGGTCGAAGCCGATGCGTTCCCGGCTGGCACCGATCAGGACCGGGCCCGCCGCGGTGCCCTCGACGACGGCGGAGGTCTGGAGCGCGGCCGAACCGCTGGCCACATCGGCGACATAGTCCGCGGCATAGACCTTGCGGCGTACGACACATGGCAGCGGCTCGGTGACCAGCACATATCCCCGGCGGGGCAGAACGGGGACACGCACTCCCGCGAGCGAGGCCAGCCGGCCGGCCCAGGTGCCGGTGGCGTTGACGACCGCGGGGGCGAGGAGGTCGCCCCGCGGGGTACGGACACCCCGTACCGCTCCCCCGGGCCCCCGCAGCACGGCCGTGACCTCCGCACCCAGATGCAGCCGGGCTCCGGAGGCGCGCAGCAGATGGGCGGCGGCCAGGGCGGGTTGGACCTGGGCGTCCTGCGGATAGAGCACGCCCCCGGCGAGGCCGGGCGCCAGATGCGGTTCGGCGTCCCGCAGCCGGCCGGCCGCCAGACAGGTGCTCCGCACGCCCGCCCGGCCCTGGGCCGCGCGGAACGAGTTCAGGGCCGCCATACCCGCCTCGTCGGCGGCGACGACCAGTCCGCCCTTCGTCTCGTACTCGATCTCCGGCGGGAGTTCCGCGGCGAGTTCGCGCCACAGCCGGAGGGAGAGCAGCGCGAGATCGAGTTCGGGGCCCGGTTCCTTGTCGGAGACGAGCAGATTCCCCTCACCGGCGCCGGTGGTGCCGCCCGCGACGGGTCCGCGGTCGACGACGGCGACGGAGAGGCCGGACCGGCCGGCGTAGTAGGCACAGGCGGCACCGACCACTCCGGCGCCGACGATCACCACATCCGGAGCGTCCAGGGGCTGTCCGTGTCTCGTGGGCACGTCAGTAATATGTCACACAACACAGAGCCGGGAAAGGGGACTTGGCGGATCTCGGCTCCCGCGCACCCCTGACGGCCCCGAGGCGCCGGATGGCGAGCAAGGCCGCGCGGCAGCGTGGCGGACGTCCTCCACGGTGACCGCCCTCCGGGCCGGGAGCTGTCGGCGCCGTTGTTCTCCCCGGCCGGACGGCACGGCACACCACCTCGCCACGTCCAGGGAGTGTGCCGGCACCCCTTAGCGTGGAGGGATGAACGAAACCGGCGCGGCGGGGTCGCCGCCGGGCAGTGACGAGGCGGCCTTCCCCGGCTATCACGCGAAGCGGTGCGACGGGCTCATGGACCTCGACGCGCAGCTGGTCCGCTGCCGCGCCTGTCCCCGGCTGGTGGAATGGCGCGAGGAGGCCGCGGCACATCCGCGGGCGGCGTTCCGGGACCAGGAGTACTGGGCGCGGCCCGTGCCGGGATTCGGGCCGCCCGATGCGGCGCTGGCCCTCGTGGGGCTCGCGCCGGCCGCGCACGGCGGCAATCGCACCGGCCGGATGTTCACCGGCGACGCCTCCGGTGACTTCCTGTTCGCCGCACTCCATGCGGTCGGTCTGGCCTCCCGGCCCACCGCGACGCACCGGGGCGACGGACTGGAGCTGTACGGAGTGCGGGTCACCGGGCCGGTCCACTGTGCTCCGCCGGACAACAAGCCGACGCCCGCCGAGCGGCGCACCTGCCGGCCGTGGCTGTCGGCGGAGCTGGAACTCCTCAGCCCCCACCTGCGTGCGGTCGTGGTGCTGGGTGCCTTCGGCTGGCAGGCGCTGCTGCCCGTACTGGGGGATGCGGGGTGGCCGCTCCCGCGGCCCCGCCCCGGGTTCGGGCACGGGGTGCAGCTGGCCCTGCCCGCCACCGGCCGGCGGCGGGAACTCCAGGTGCTCGGGAGCTACCACCCCAGCCGCCGCAATACGTTCACCGGCCGGCTCACCTTCGACATGCTCGTCGATCTGCTCGCCCGCGCCGCGGGACTCGCGGGGCTGGGGTCCCCGGAGGACTGACGCCGGACTGACGCCCCGTCCGCGGCAGGTGCGGGGCTGCCGGTCACCGGCCGGGGACAGCTGAGGGACCGAGGGCGGCCCGCGGCGTCGCGCGTCACCGCGCGCCGTACACCGGCTGCGGATCCGGCGCGGCAGCCAGCAGCTCGCGGGCCGTCCTGCCCGCCGCGGCCGGTGTCCAGCGGCTCTTTCCGTCCGCGGTGGGGCCGGGGCGCCAGCCCTCCATCACGGTGATCCGGCCGGCCTCGGCCTCGAAGACCCGGCCGGTGATCCCGGCGCTGTCGGCCGAGGCCAGCCAGACCACCAGCGGGGAGACATTCTCCGGGGCCATCGCGTCGAACTCCCCCTCGGCGGGTGCCGCCATCGTCTCGGCGAAGGTCTGCTCGGTCATCCGGGTACGGGCGGCCGGCGCGACGGCGTTGATCTGCACGCCGTAGCGGGCCAGTTCGGCCGCGGCGACGAGGGTGAGGCCGAGGATGCCGGCCTTGGCGGCGGAGTAGTTGCCCTGGCCGACGCTGCCGAGCAGCCCGGCGCCCGAGCTGGTGTTGATGATCCGCGCGTCGGGCGTGCGGCCGGCCTTGGCCTCGGCCCGCCAGTGCGCCGCGGCGTGCCGCAGCGGCAGGAAGTGCCCTGTGAGGTGGACGCGGATGACGGCGTCCCAGTCGTCCTCGTCGAGGTTGACCAGCATCCGGTCGCGCAGGAATCCGGCGTTGTTGACGAGGGCGTCGAGGCGGCCGAAGGTCTCCAGGGCGGTGGTGACGAGCGAGGCGGCGCCGTCGGTGGTGGTGATGTCGCCGGTGTGGGCGACGGCCCGGCCGCCACGGGCGCGGATCTCGTCGGCGACCTGCTGGGCGGGGCCGGCCGAGGCGCCGGCGCCGTCGGGAGCCACCCCGAGGTCGTTGACCACGACCCGGGCGCCTTCGGCGGCGAGGGCCAGGGCGTGGGCGCGGCCGAGGCCACGGCCGGCTCCGGTGACGGCGGCCACGCGCCCCGCGCAGATTCCGGTGCCGGTCATGTCCTTGCTCCTTTTCCGGTCATGTCCGTGCTCCTCTTCCGGTCATGTCAGGTGTCCTTGGGGGCGTCGGGCGTGGTGGGGTGGTTGACGGTGGCGGCGTCGAGGAAGGCGGGGCGTTCCCCGCCGCCGTGCACCAGGAGACTCGCGCCGGTCAGATACGCGGCGCGGTCGGAGGCGAGGAAGACGCAGGCGTCGCCGATCTCGGCGGGTTCGGCGAGGCGGCCGAGCGGGACGGTGGCGCCGACGGCCGCGACACCCGCCTCGTCGCCGTAGTGCCGAGCGGAGAGTTCGGTGCGCACCATGCCGAGGACGAGGGTGTTGACCCGGACCTCGGGGGCCCATTCGACGGCCATGGAGCGGGCGAGGTGCTCCAGGCCCGCCTTGGCGGCGCCGTAGGCGGCGGTGCCGGGCGAGGGGCGGGTGCCGCTGACGCTGCCGATCATGATGACCGAACCGCCGGCCGGGCGGTCCCGCAGCACCTCGTAGGCGGCGAGCGAGGCGGTCAGCGGCGCGAGGAGGTTGAGGGCGAGGACCCGGGAGTGCCGCTCGGTGTCCGTCTCCGCGAGCAGCCGGTACGGGGTGCCGCCGGCGTTGTTGACCAGGCAGTCCAACCGGCCGTACTCGGCGGTCAGTTGCACGAAGAAGGCGCGTACCGCGGCCGGGTCGCGCAGGTCAACGGGGTGGTAGTGCGCGCGGCGGCCGGCCGCCGCGACCGGGGTGTCCGGCGGCCGCCGGGCACAGACCACGACCTCCGCGCCGGCCCGCAGGAAGGCGCGGGCAATACCTGCGCCGACGCCCCGGGTGCCGCCGGTGACGACGGCGAGCCGACCGGTCAGATCAAGAGCCAGGCTCACACCAAGACCCCTCCCGCAGCGCTTCATCCGCTGCTAACTTCGCTACCTAACAAACGCTTGGTGGAAAGGTAGCTGATCTGCTCATGGGTGTCTCCACCTCCAAGCCGGAACACGGCATCGCCGTGGTCACCGCCGACTTCCCTCCGGTCAACGCCCTTCCCGTACAGGGCTGGTACGACCTCGCCGAGGCCGTGCGCGTGGCCGGCCGGGATCCCGGCATCCGCTGCGTCGTCCTCACCGCGGAGGGCCGCGGCTTCAACGCGGGGGTCGACATCAAGGAGATGCAGCGGGACACCGCGTCCGGCGGGCACGGGGCCCTGCTCGGCGCCAACCGCGGCTGCGCCGAGGCGTTTTCGGCGGTCTACGAGTGCGAGGTACCCGTCGTCGCGGCGGTGCACGGCTTCTGTCTGGGCGGGGGGATCGGCCTGGCCGGGAACGCGGATGCGATCGTGGCCAGCGACGACGCCACGTTCGGGCTTCCGGAGCTGGACCGCGGCGCGCTCGGCGCGGCCACCCATCTGGCCCGGCTGGTCCCACAGCACCTGATGCGCGCGCTCTACTACACCTCGCGGACCGCCACCGCCGCCGAACTGCTGGCGCACGGGTCCGTCTGGCAGGTCGTCCCGCGCGCACAACTGCCGGGCGCCGCACGGGACCTGGCGCGGGAGATCGCGCGGAAGGACGGCTTCCTCCTGCGTCTGGCCAAGGCCGCCCTCAACGGCATCGACCCCGTCGACGTACGGCGCAGCTACCGCTTCGAGCAGGGCTTCACGTTCGAGGCGAATCTCAGCGGAGTCGCCGATCGCGTCCGCGGCACCTTCGGTGCGCCGGGCGGCACCCCGACGAAGGAAGGCTGATCCGTGACCGACAAGACCATGACGCCCGAGGACGTCGTCTCCCGGCTGCGCAGCGGCATGACCCTGGGCATCGGCGGCTGGGGTTCGCGCCGCAAGCCGATGGCGCTGGTGCGGGCGCTGCTCCGCTCCGACCTCACCGATCTGACCGTGGTCTCCTACGGCGGTCCCGATGTCGGCCTGCTCGCCGCCGCGGGCCGGATCCGCACACTGGTCGCGGCGTTCGCGACCCTCGACTCGATCCCCCTCGAACCCCACTTCCGGGCGGCCCGTCAGCGCGGTGCGTTCGAGCTGAGGGAGATCGACGAGGCGATGTTCATGTGGGGCCTGCACGCCGCCGCCAACCGGCTGCCGTTTCTGCCCGTACGGTCCGGTCTCGGCTCGGACGTGATGCGCGTCAACCCGGGCCTCAGAACGGTCACTTCGCCGTACGGGGACGGTGAGACCTTCGTCGCGATGCCGGCCCTGCGGATGGACGCGGCGCTGGTCCACGTCAACCGTGCCGACCGGCTCGGCAACGGCCAGTACCTGGGCCCCGACCCGTACTTCGACGACCTGTTCTGCGAGGCGGCGGATACCGCGTACGTCTCCTGCGAGCGGCTCGTGGACGACTTCGCCGCGGCCGCCCCGCAGACCCTTCTGGTCAAGCGGCACTCGGTCACCGGGGTCGTCGAGACCCCGGACGGTGCGCACTTCACCTCCTGCGTTCCCGACTACGGCCGCGACGAGCCCTTCCAGAGGCTCTATGCGACCACGCCCTGGCCGCAGTTCGCCGAGCGGTTCCTGTCCGGGGACGAGAAGGCGTACCGGTCCGCAGTCCAGACCTGGCACGAGGAGCAGAAGTGAGCGCTGCCCGCATGGTCACCCGCGCCGAGTACTGCGTGATCGCCTGCGCCGACGCCTGGCGCGACAACGGCGAGGTGCTCGCCAGCCCGATGGGCCTGATTCCGTCGGTCGGTGCCCGGCTCGCCCGCCGCACCTTCTCGCCCGATCTGCTCCTCACCGACGGCGAGGCCCTGATCGTCGGCCCCGACGGATCGGCCGAAGGGTGGCTGCCCTACCGTCAGCACCTCACCATGGTCTCCGGCGGCCGGCGCCATGTGATGATGGGCGCAAGCCAGCTCGACCGCTTCGGCAACCAGAACATCTCCTGCATCGGCGACTGGCAGCGGCCCGACCGCCAGCTGCTCGGCGTCCGCGGCGCCCCGGTCAACACCCTCAACAATCCGGTCAGTTACTGGGTACCGAAGCACTCCAGGCGGGTCTTCGTCGAGAAGGTCGACATGATCAGCGGGGTGGGATACGACAGCGCGGCCGCCGCCGGTCCGTCCGCGACCCGCTACCACCGCATTCCGCGCGTCGTCTCCGACCTCGGTGTCTTCGACTTCGAGACCCCGGACCACACCATGCGGCTGGCCTCCGTCCATCCCGGTGTGACGGTCGAGCAGATCCAGGAGGCCACCGGATTCCCGCTCGCACTGCCCGGCGAGGTACCCCGCACCCGGGAGCCCACCGCCACCGAGCTGCACCTGATCCGTACGGTCCTCGACCCGGAGGGACTGCGCGAGGGCGAGGTGCCGGCGGCATGACGGACATCAGGATCGAGACACCGCTGACGAAGCTCGTCGGGGTGCGCCATCCCCTCGTGCAGACCGGCATGGGGTGGGTGGCGGGCCCCCGGCTGGTCTCGGCGGCGGCCGGGGCGGGTGCCCTCGGGATTCTGGCCTCGGCCACCATGACCGTCGGGCAGCTGCGCGCGGCGGTCCGCGAGGTCAAGTCCCGTACGGATGCGCCCTTCGGGGTCAATCTGCGGGCGGACGCGGGCGACGCGGGTGAGCGGGTACGGCTCCTGGTGGAGGAGGGCGTACGGGTCGCCTCGTTCGCCCTGGCTCCCTCCCGTGAGCTGATCGCCCGGCTGAAGGACGCGGGAATCGTCGTCATCCCGTCCGTCGGCGCCCGCCGCCATGCCGAGAAGGTCGCCGGCTGGGGTGCGGACGCGGTCATCGTCCAGGGCGGGGAGGGCGGCGGCCATACCGGGAACGTCGCCACCAGCGTGCTGCTTCCGCAGGTCGTGGACGCGGTCGGCATCCCGGTGATCGCCGCGGGCGGCTTCTTCGACGGCCGGGGCCTGGTCGCGGCGCTCGCCTACGGCGCGGCCGGTGTCGCCATGGGCACCCGCTTCCTGCTGACGTCGGACAGCACCGTGCCGCAGGCCGTACAGGACCGCTATCTGGCGGCGGCCGTCCAGGACGTCACCGTCACCACGAAGGTGGACGGCCTGCCGCACCGGATGCTGCGCAGCGAGCTGGTCGAGGCGCTGGAGCGGTCCGGGCGTGCCACCGCGCTGCTCACGGCGGTCCGCCGGGCCGCGTCGTTCCGGAAGCTGTCCGGCCTGAGCTGGCCGCAGCTGGTCCGTGACGGCCTGGCGATGAAACACGGCAGGGACCTCTCCTGGAGCCAGGTCCTGCTGGCCGCCAACACCCCGATGCTGCTCAAGGCGTCGATGGTGGAGGGCCGTACCGACCTCGGGGTGATGGCCTCCGGCCAGGTCGCCGGGGTGATCGGGGATCTGCCGTCCTGCGCCGAGCTGGTCGACCGGGTCATGGCCGAGGCGCGCGCGGTGCTGGGTGCGCTGCCGCGCTGAGCGGGGCGCCGCGGCCGGCCCGGGGGGGGGGGGGCCCCCCCCGCGCGGGGGGCCCCCCACGACCGCCGCTTCCCCGACAGCGGGGAGCTGCTCGCGGAGGCGCTGGCGGCGCTGGCGCAGAGCGCCGCGCCCTTCGCGCGCGAGGTGCTGGTGGGGCTCGCGGTGCCCAGCGACGAGGTGCGCTGGGAGCGCGAGGTCCCTGACGGCGGCTCGGGGGCCGCGTTCTGGGTCGCCCAGGAGCAGCTGCGCGGCGCGGCCCGCTCGATGCTGGTCGCCGGGGCGCTGGGGACGTACGGCCGGGCCGGCTACTACGGCGCCCGGCACAAACGGCAGGCCGAGGCGTTCATGGGCGAGGTGCTGGTCGGCCCGGCGGCGGCCGGGCGCCGGCTGACCGCGTTCGTCCCGGTGCGCGGCGGGCGCGGTGCGGTCGCCGGACTGCAGCGGGCCCTGCACGCGGCCCGTGACGCCACCGACTACCAGCGGGCCACCGGCGGGATGGAGGCCTTCGACGCGGCCGTCGAGCTGGGGGTCTGCCATGAGCTGGTCCAGGCGCTGATCGCGCTGGTGCGGGACGCGGAGGGGGTGCGGATCGCGGTCGAGTGGTCGCCGGGGGCCGGTGCCCCGGCCGGCTGCCCGGCCCGTCCCGAACCGGTGGAGTTCTCGCCCGGTGATCTGCCCGCGCTGCAGCAGGCCGCCCAGCGCTACGTCCGCGACGAGCCGTCGCTGCCGGTCCGGGTGACCGGCGCCGTGATACGGCTGCGCAGGGAACGGCCGGGCGGGCCCGGCACGGTGCGGCTGCGGGTGATCACCGGCGCGGACGTGGTGCAGGTGCGGGTCGCGCTGGGGGAGGAGGACTACCGCATCGCCGGGCATGCGCACCTGGTGGGACTGCCGGTCCGGGTGAGCGGGCGGCTGGAGAGCCGGGGCGGGTTCCGCCGGATCACCGGCGGCCGCGATGTCACGCCCGTACAGGTCGACGAGGCCGAGCGGGACCGGCTGCTGAAGTCGCTGCAGGAGAACCTCGACTTCTTCGAGGAGGCGTGCGGCGCCGAGGAATAGCGGCGTGCGAGCCGGGGGTGGTGAAACCGTTTCGCGGTCCGGTCCGGTGGCTCGGTACGATTCGCCTGCGCAGCAATCGCTGACGCGAAAGAGACATGAGTCAGGAGAGACCGGTGTCAGACGTCCGTGTGACCGTCCAACGCGATTCCGAGCGGGAAGAACGCGTGGTGACCACGGGCACTACGGCCGCCGACCTCTTCCAGGGCGAGCGCGGTGTCGTGGCCGCGCGGGTGGCCGGGGAGCTGAAGGACCTGGCGTACGAGGTCGCCGACGGTGACGCGGTCGAACCCGTCGAGATCACCTCCGAGGACGGTCTGAACATCCTGCGGCACTCCACCGCACATGTGATGGCGCAGGCCGTGCAGGAGCTGTTCCCGGAGGCGAAGCTCGGCATCGGCCCGCCGATCAAGGACGGCTTCTACTACGACTTCGACGTCGAGACCCCGTTCCACCCGGACGATCTCAAGCGCATCGAGAAGAAGATGCAGGAGATCCAGAAGCGCGGGCAGAAGTTCGCGCGCCGGGCGGTCAGCGACGACGCCGCGCGCGAGGAGCTGGCGGACGAGCCTTACAAGATCGAGCTGATCGGGCTCAAGGGCTCGGCCGCGGACGCCGCCGAGGGTGCCTCCGCCGAGGTCGGCGCCGGCGAGCTGACCATCTACGACAACCTCGACGCGAAGACCGGCGAGCTGTGCTGGAAGGACCTCTGCCGCGGTCCGCACCTGCCCAGCACCCGCGCCATCCCGGCGTTCAAGCTGATGCGCTCGGCCGCCGCCTACTGGCGCGGCAGTGAGAAGAACAAGCAGCTGCAGCGGATCTACGGCACCGCCTGGCCGACCAAGGACGAGCTCAAGGCGCATCTGGAGTTCCTCGCCGAGGCCGAGAAGCGCGACCACCGCAAGCTCGGTGCCGAACTCGACCTGTTCTCCATTCCCGAGGACATCGGCTCGGGGCTGGCGGTCTTCCACCCCAAGGGCGGCATCATCCGCCGGGTCATGGAGGACTACTCCCGCCGGCGCCACGAGGAGTCGGGGTACGAGTTCGTCTACACCCCGCACGCCACCAAGGGGAAGCTGTTCGAGAAGTCGGGCCACCTGGACTGGTACGCCGACGGCATGTACCCGCCCATGCAGCTCGACGAGGGCGTCGACTACTACCTCAAGCCCATGAACTGCCCGATGCACAACCTGATCTTCGACGCGCGCGGCCGCTCGTACCGTGAACTGCCGCTGCGCCTCTTCGAGTTCGGGACCGTGTACCGCTACGAGAAGTCGGGCGTCGTGCACGGCCTGACCCGCGCCCGCGGCTTCACCCAGGACGACGCGCACATCTACTGCACCAAGGAGCAGATGGCGGACGAGCTGGACGCCACGCTCACCTTCGTGCTCGACCTGCTGCGCGACTACGGTCTGAGCGACTTCTACCTGGAGCTGTCCACCAAGGACCCGGAGAAGTCCGTCGGCTCGGACGAGGCCTGGGAGGAGGCCACCGAGACGCTGCGCCGGGTGGCCGAGAAGCAGGGGCTTCCGCTGGTCCCGGACCCGGGCGGCGCCGCGTTCTACGGGCCGAAGATCTCCGTGCAGACCAAGGACGCCATCGGCCGTACCTGGCAGATGTCGACCATCCAGCTGGACTTCAACCTGCCGGAGCGGTTCGACCTGGAGTACACCTCGGCCGACGGCTCCAAGCAGCGTCCGGTCATGATCCACCGCGCGCTGTTCGGCTCGATCGAGCGGTTCTTCGCGGTGCTGCTGGAGCACTACGCGGGAGCCTTCCCGGCCTGGCTGGCGCCGGTGCAGGCGACCTGCATCCCGATCGGCGACGCCCATGTGCCGTATCTG
Organism: Streptomyces sp. NPDC054765; assembly: GCF_053612065.1. NCBI lineage: Bacteria > Bacillati > Actinomycetota > Actinomycetes > Kitasatosporales > Streptomycetaceae > Streptomyces > Streptomyces sp. NPDC054765. Next base: position 65,608 of record NZ_JBSHBP010000042.1, read on the forward strand.
CACGAGTTCGCCGCGCAGGCAAAGGCCAAGGGGCTGCGGATGGAGGTGGACTCCTCGTCGGACCGGATGCAGAAGAAGATCCGTAACGCGCAGAAGGCCAAGGTCCCGTTCATGGTCATCGCCGGTGACGAGGACATGGAGGCCGGCGCGGTCTCCTTCCGCTACCGCGACGGATCGCAGAAGAACGGCATCCCGCGTGACGAGGCGATCGCAGAGATCCTCGACGTCGTGGAGCGCCGCGTCCAGGTGTGACGCCCGTGTGCACACGAGGCCCCGGAGAGCGGACCGCACTCCGGGGCCTCGGTCATCTCTCGCCGTCCAGCCGGAAGCTGCGCAGCAGGTAGGAGGAGAAGGAGCCCACCACCGCTCCCACCAGGGCGACCCCGACGAACATCAGCCCCACCGCGACCACCCGGCCGCGCAGGGTGACAGGGGTGGCGTCGCCGTACCCCGTCGTCGTCAGCGTCGAACAGGCCCACCACACCGCGTCGCCGAAGGTGTGGATGTTGGCGTGCGGGGCGGAGCGCTCGTCGTGGTACACCGCGAGGCTGGCGGCGAATCCCAGCAGCATCGTCGCGAGCGTGGAGTAGGTCATCACCCGTGCTTCCAGGGCGAGCCGGGGCCGCGCCCTGCGCTGCTGCATCCGCTCGTGCAGATCGACCATGCGCAGCGGCCGCAGCAGCGGCAGCACGGTGACGACCAGGTCCAGCCAGCGGGTGCGCACGAAGTGGGCCCGGTCCTCGCTGTACACCAGCCGTGCCAGGTACTCCGCCACGAAGACGCCCCAGCTCAAGGCCGTGACGGTCTCCCACAGGGCATTCCAGAGGGGGGAGAGGCCGGGGATCAGGACGCGGACGGTGTAGGAGGTGAGGAAGAGGAGCGAGGCGACGAAGAGGTACGGCTGGGCCTTCCGTTCCCATTCCTGCAACCGCGTTTCCCTGTCCACCGGCCCAGCATCGCGGAGCGGGTCGTGGTACACGCCCCAACGACACGGTGCCAACGGGCGAAGCAATATGCTGACCCGTATGACAAGCGAGCCGGAGCAGCAGATCGGAGTCGGGACGCAGGACGCCTTCCAGCGCCTGTGGACGCCCCACCGGATGGCTTACATCCAGGGTGAGAACAAGCCGACCGGCCCGGGGGCCGGCGACGGCTGTCCGTTCTGCGTGATCCCCGCGAAGTCGGACGAGGACGGCCTCGTGATCGCGCGCGGCAGGTACGTCTACGCGGTGCTCAATCTGTACCCGTACAACGGCGGGCACCTCATGATCGTCCCGTTCCGGCATGTCGCCGACTACACGGAGCTGGACGGACCGGAGACCGCGGAGCTGGCCGAGCTGACGAAGCGGGCGATGACCGCGCTGCGCACCGCCTCGGGGGCGCACGGCTTCAATATCGGGATGAACCAGGGCACCGTCGCCGGCGCCGGGATCGCGGCCCATCTCCACCAGCATGTCGTCCCGCGCTGGGGCGGCGACACCAACTTCATGCCGGTGGTCGGCCACACCAAGGTCCTGCCCCAACTCCTCGCCGACACCCGGGCGATGCTCGCCGACGCCTGGCCCGCGTAGGGCCTCCGCGGCCTCGGCCTCGGCCGGCCTCCGAGGCGACACGCACTAGGGCGAATCGGGTAGATCGCCCTAATTCGGATTAGTTACCTCTCTAATGGGGTGGTGACTTCCCTAGACCGCCGCTCCGTGCTGCGCGCGGCTGCCTCGGCCGCGGCCGCCGGTGCGCTGGTGTCGGCCTGCGACCCGCACCGGGACGAGGACCCCGGCGCCGTACGGTCCGCCGGCGGGCCGAGCGCCTCCGGGGCGGGCCATGCCCCACCCGCCCGCGCCCATGCCGCCCGGCCGCCGACCCGGGTGCCCGGCCTGCCCGTACAGATCGCACACGGGCCGCGGAACGGCCATGCGGTCGCCCTGACTTTCCACGGCAGGGGCGACCCCAAGATGGCGGCCGCCCTGCTCGGCGAGGCCGAGCGGGCCGGAGCCAAGGTGACCGTGCTCGCCATCGGCGACTGGCTCGACGAGCAGCCCGCGATGGCCCGCAGGATCCTCGACGGCGGCCATGAGCTGGGCAATCACACCATGCACCACCGCAATATCTGCGCCCTGCCGGCTGCCCAGGCATACGCCGAGATCAGCCAGTGCGCCGACCGGCTGCGCGCACTCACCGGAACCATCGGCAGCTGGTTCCGTCCCTCGCAGGCCCAGCGGGCCACGGAGCTGGTGGCCGCGCTGGCCCGTAAGGCCGGCTATCCGCATGTCCTGTCCTACGACGTGGACTCCCTCGACGCGAACGACCCCGGAGCCCCGGCCGTCCAGCGCACGGTCCTGGACGCCGTCGAGCCGGGCTCGGTCGTGAGCCTCCACCTCGGGCACGCCGGCACGGTGGCCGCGCTGCCCCCGATCCTCGACGGCCTCCGCCGGCGCGGTCTGCGCGCGGTGACGACAACGGAGCTAGTGACCTGATGGCTGACCGGAACCGTACCCACGACCGTCCAAGACTGCGCGCGCGCCACGGGGCCGCGCTGCTCGCCGCGGCCTGCGCGCTGGTGGCGGCGGGCTGCAGCGAGTCCACACCGGCCACCCACGGCCAACGGCCGGTCGAACGCGCCCCGGTCCAGGCCGCCAAGCCGGGCCTGCCGGGGATGCCGCCGCTGCTGGACGCGCACGACCTCTACGCGGCGGACCGGCCGGGCAGGCTGGCGCCGCAGGTCAAGGACTTCCCCTCGCGGGTCTATGTGCCCAACACCGGCTCCGACACGGTCAGCGTGATCGACCCCAAGACCTACAAGGTCATCGAGACCATTCCGGTGGGCGTACAGCCGCAGCATGTCGTGCCGTCATGGGACCTGAAGACGCTCTGGGTCAACAACAACCGCGGACACGACCTGACCCCCATCGACCCGGCCACGGGCAAGGCCGGCAAGCCCGTCAGGGTCCACGACCCGTACAACCTCTACTTCACGCCCAATGGGAAGTACGCCATCGTGATGGCCTCGATGGACCGGCAGCTGGTCTTCCGCGACCCGCACACCATGGAGATCCGCAAGACGCTGCCGGTCAGCTGCGGGGGCGTCAACCACGCCGACTTCTCGCCGGACGGGCGGTACTTCATCGTCTCCTGCGAGTTCTCCGGTGAACTGCTCAAGGTCGACACCGAGAAGATGAAGGTGATCGGCCAGCAGAAGCTGCCGTTCGACGGGGCGATGCCGCAGGACGTGAAGATCTCCCCGGACGGCAAGACCTGGTACGTCGCCGACATGATGGCCGACGGCATCTGGGTCCTCAACGGCGACACCTTCGCACAGCCCAGGCTCATGCCGACCGGCAAGGGCGCCCACGGCCTCTACGTCAGCCGCGACTCGCGCTACATGTATGTCTCCAACCGCGGCGAGGGCTCCATCTCCCGGCTCGACTTCAAGACCGGCGACCTCGTCGACAAGTGGCACATCCGCGGCGGCGGCAGCCCCGACATGGGCGGCCTGTCCATCGACGGCAAGGTCCTGTGGCTGTCCGGCCGCTACAACTCCGAGGTCTACGCACTGGACACCCGTAGCGGCAAGACCCTGGCCAAGATCCCCGTCGGCCAGGGCCCGCACGGGCTGGCGGTCTACCCGCAGCCGGGACGGTACTCCCTGGGGCACACGGGCATCTTCCGCTAGCCCCTGCGCCCCGGGCACGTGCACGCCAGGGCCGGTCACCGATGTGCTGGCCACCGATGTGCCGGCCACCGATGTGCCGGGACACCCGCCTAGGCGTTGTACTCGTCCGCCTTCTGCGGCTCCACTCCCTGGATCATGCCGCTGAGCACCAGGGAGCGGTTGGTGAAGCGCTCGGTGTCCACGCCGTTCTCCTTGAGGACGCTCATCGCGGCGGCGTGGACCGTGCGCAGCACCGGGGTGGCGGCACGCAGTGCGTCATCGGCCATGAAGCGGTGGCGCCAGGGCTTGTCGGCCCAGACGTGCCGCAGACCGAACGGCTCGGGGAGGGTGAGCTTGCCGCCGAGGAAGTCCAGGACCGGCGGGAACCAGGTCAGCGGGGCGCGCGCGGCGAGCCGGACCACCTCCTGCGGCTCGATGAGCGGGAGGTGCTGGGTCTTGGTCTCCCAGAACTTGATGACCTTGGCGACGTCCTTGGTCTTGGGCTCCGGTTTGGTCGTGAACAGGCCGTTGACCGGGCCGAGGGCATAGCCGGTCACCTCGATGCGCAGGGTCTCGTGCAGCACCGTGACGGTGATCATCAGGGTGATCACCAACTGGCCGTCCCACAGGACGAACTGGACGCCGAGGTAGTGGCGGTTGCCGCTGCCGAACTGCTGCTCGTTGCAGATCCGCTCTATCTCGTGCCCGCGGATCTGGTACGCCTCGACATGGGTGCCCTCGGGGCGGGAGACGGCGGCGGCCTTCTCGCCGACCGGCGAGACGATCCAGTGGCGGACGGACGGCGCGGGGAATCCGCCGGTGTGCAGCGGACTGCGCTCCAGCAGCCGCAGCTTGTCGTGGATCGCCCGGATGACGTCCCAGCTGCGGAACGGGTGGATCTCGCTGCCTTCCCGGGCCGGTGTGAGCTCCTCGGCGAGCTGCCAGCTGCCCCAGCGGGTACCCATGCCGAGTATGCCCTTGGGGCCGGCGTAGAAGACGACGTTGCTGCTCTGCTCGGCGGAGATTTTGGCGAGATTCTGACGGAGGGTCTCGGCGGCGGTCTGGTTCGGGTCCTGGGGCACCGCCTCGGGGATCTTCGCGGCCACACCGCCGCCCTCCAGCAGCCCCTTCCAGGCCTCCCGCATGGCCACCGCGGTCTTCTCGCAGATCTGCTTGGCCCACCACCAGCCGATCATCGGGGCGATGACCATGACGCGGGCGTACATCGGCCAGAAGCCGTTGAGCGGCAGTTTGATCATGAAGAACAGGCCGACGCCGGCCAGCACCGTCAGCAACAGCCCCCCGATCAGGGAGATACCGCTGCCCGCCCCGTCCTTGGAGAGCATCTTCCGGAGCTGGAAGGCGCCCAGCCACAGCAGCACACCCGGCAGGAACAGCACCCCGAACAGCACCATCAGCACCGTCAGCTTGGCATCGCGCTGCTTGCGGACGCGGGTGGCGGACAGACAGTGCTCGACGATGGTCTGCGGCTCGGTCCCGAAGGACTGGATGAGCGCGGCGCGCCCGCCGCCGAGCATCCGTACCTGCACGGCGCGCGAGAACGCCTCGCCGAGATTGGGCGCGAACAGCGACAGCTTGGGCTTCTTGATCGCGGACTTGCCGGAGTCGGAGTCGGCCTTGGAGATATCGGTGAGCAAGCTGTCCCGATAGGCGGCCGAGGCCAGCGCCTGGGTCGCCGCCGTCTGCCCGGCACTCCCCGAGAGCGGGACCTGAGCCCCGGGACTGAAATCAAAGCCGTCTGCCACTACCGCCCCCACACCGCACGCATCCGATGATGCGGCTCTTCCCGACTTCCGCCGACGGCACACCTGCCAAGAGCCAGTCTTCGAGCCCGTGACCTCGCATCCTGCCGCCGGACCCCCGGTACAACGGCAGGCACTCAGCGTACAGCCGCCGTCCGGCCCAGGGGAGTTGAGCCGGACAGCGACCGCCCCAACGGCTGATCCGCCGTTAACTATGCGCCGTTCTCGGACTGTTCCCGCCACTTGTCGGCGAGCTGCGGCGGCATCGGCTCATGACGCAGATGAGCGCGGGAGAACCGCCCGGTGCCGTGCGAGAGGGAGCGCAGGTCGACGGCGTACCGGTCGATCTCGATCTCGGGCACCTCGGCGCGCACCACCGTGCGGCCCGCCCCTGACTGCTCGGTGCCCACGACCCGGCCGCGGCGCCCCGACAGATCGCTCATCACCTGGCCGACGAAATCGTCCGGAACCATCACGCTCACCTCGGACACCGGTTCGAGGAGGTCGATCCGGACCTCGCCGGCGGCCTCGCGCAGCGCCAGCGCGCCGGCCATCTGGAACGCGGCGTCCGAGGAGTCGACCGAGTGCGCCTTGCCGTCGAGCAGGGTGACGCGGATGTCGACCAGCGGATGCCCCGCGGCGACCCCCCGCGCGGCCTGGGCGCGTACGCCCTTCTCCACGGAGGGGATGAACTGCCGGGGCACCGCGCCGCCCACGACCTTGTCCACGAACTCGATGCCGGAGCCGCCCGGCAGCGGCTCGATCTCGATCTCGCAGATCGCGAACTGGCCGTGGCCGCCGGACTGCTTCACATGGCGCCCGCGGCCCGCGGCGGCGGCGCCGAAGGTCTCCCGCAGCGACACCTTGTGCACGACCGTGTCCACCTGGACGCCGTAGCGGGCCCGCAGCCGCTCCAGCGCGACATCGACATGCGCCTCGCCCAGGCACCACAGGACCACCTGATGGGTGTCCTGGTTGTGCTCCAGACGCATCGTCGGGTCCTCCGCGACGAGGCGGGCCAGGCCCTGCGAGAGCTTGTCCTCGTCGGCCTTGCTGTGTGCCTGGATGGCGACCGGCAGCAGCGGGTCCGGCATCGTCCAGGGCTCCATCAGCAGCGGATCGTCCTTGCGGGAGAGGGTGTCGCCGGTCTCGGCGCGGGTCAGCTTCGCCACACAGGCCAGATCGCCGGCGATGGCCTTGGGCAGCGGGCGCTGCTGCTTGCCGAACGGGGTGCACAGCGCGCCCACCCGCTCGTCGACGTCGTGGTCCTCGTGGCCCCGGTCCTGCAGCCCGTGGCCGGAGACATGCACCGTCTCGTCCGGGCGCAGGGTGCCGGAGAAGACGCGGACGAGGGAGATCCGGCCGACGTACGGGTCGGAGGAGGTCTTGACCACCTCGGCTGCGAGCGGACCGTCGGGGTCACAGCTCAGCGCCGGGCGCGCGGCGCCGTCCGGGCTGGTCACGGCCGGTGCCTCGCGCTCCGCGGGGGTCGGGAAGCCGCCGCTGATCAGCTCCAGCAGCTCCACCGTGCCCAGGCCCTGCCGGGAGCCCTCGGCGGCCGGGGCCGCGGCCAGCACGGGGTGGAAGGCGCCGCGGGCGACCGCCGTCTCCAGATCCCCGATGAGGGTCTTGATGTCGATCTCCTCGCCGCCGAGATAGCGGTCCATCAAGGACTCGTCCTCGCTCTCGGCGATGACCGCCTCGATGAGGCGGTTGCGGGCCGCCTCGATCTGCGGGAGTTCGTCCTCCGTCGGGGCCCGTTCGGTGCGTTCGCCGGAGGAGTAGTCGAAGACCCGTTGCGAGAGCAGGCCGATCAGTCCGTGTACGGGGGAATGGCCGTCGGCGCCGGGCGTCCCGTACAGCGGGAGGTAGAGGGGGACGACGGCGTCCGGGTCCTCGCCGCCGAACGAGGTGCGGCAGAGCTGGGTCATCTCGTCGAAGTCGGCGCGGGACGCCTCCAGGTGGGTGACGACCAGCGCGCGCGGCATGCCGACGGCCGCGCACTCGTCCCAGAGCATCCGGGTCGCGCCGGCCACGCCGTCGGCCGCCGAGACAACGAAAAGGGCCGCGTCCGCCGCCCGCAGACCGGCCCTGAGTTCCCCGACGAAATCGGCGTATCCGGGGGTGTCCAAGATATTGATCTTGATTCCGCCCCAGTCGACGGGGACCAGGGAGAGCTGTACGGAGCGTTGCTGGCGGTGCTCGATCTCGTCGTAGTCGGACAGGCACCCACCGTCCTCGACCCGGCCCGCCCGGTTGACCGCGCCGGATGCCAGCGCGAGGGCCTCGACCAGAGTGGTCTTCCCCGATCCGCTGTGGCCGACCAGCACCACATTGCGCAGGGCTGTGGGCCGGCCGGCCGTCGATGCCCTGCCGGCGGCTCCCGGGTGGGTACTCGATTTCTCGCTCATGTGTCTCGCCTCCAGGTCGACACTTTGCGGTGATTCGAGCTTTCCACCGAGGCCATGATGCGTCCATACATGGCACAGGGGGCCGGTGCTCCCAAGGGGCGGTGCGGGGCCCGCGGGCGCGTCCACAGGCGTGCGGCGGCGGCCCCGAGCCGGGGGATGCGCCCTGCGCCGCGATGCGTTCGTGGTGGCCCGAGGCCTCCTGGCTACGATGGGCCAGCCGGTGGCCCCTTGACCTCGCGGCCCGTATCGACCTCCGGGAAGGCCATGCTGAACAAGTACGCGCGTGCTTTCTTCACGCGTGTTCTCACGCCGTTCGCCGCCCTGCTCATCCGTATCGGCGTCAGCCCGGACGCGGTCACCCTCATCGGGACCGGAGGTGTGGTGGCCGGCGCCCTGGTCTTCTACCCGCAGGGCGGATTCTTCTGGGGCACGGTCGTCATCACCCTGTTCGTCTTCTCCGACCTGGTCGACGGCAACATGGCGCGGCAGCTGGGCCGCTCCAGCCGCTGGGGGGCCTTTCTCGACTCCACCCTCGACCGGGTCGCCGACTCGGCGATCTTCGGTGGGCTCGCCCTCTGGTACGCGGGGCGCGGCGACAGCCTGATGCTCTGCGCGATGGCGATCTTCTGCCTCGCCAGCGGCCAGGTGGTCTCGTACACCAAGGCACGCGGCGAGGCCATCGGGCTGCCGGTGAACGTCAACGGTCTGGTGGAGCGCGCCGAGCGGCTGGTGATCACGCTGGTCGCCTGCGGCCTGTCGGGTCTGCACGCGTTCGGGGTGCCCGGCGTCGGGATTCTGCTGCCGGTCGCCCTGTGGATCGTGGGCATCGGCAGCGCCGTCACCCTGGGCCAGCGGGTGGTGACGGTACGACGGGAGTCGGCCGAGGCCGACGCCATCGCACAAGGGGGAAAGAGCGCATGAGTCCACGCGGGACCCGCCTGCCGCGGTTCGACACCGGCACTCTGTCGGATGCGCTCTACGCTCTGGCCTGGAGCACCGTCAAGAAGCTGCCCGAGGGCGGTGCGGTACGGCTCGGCCGCCGGATCGCCGACATGACCTGGAAGCGCCGTGGCAAGGGCATCCTGCGCCTGGAGGCGAACCTCGCCCGGGTCGTTCCGGACGCCACACCGCAGCGGCTCGCCGAGCTGTCCCGGACCGGGATGCGCTCGTACATGCGCTACTGGATGGAGTCCTTCCGGCTGCCGGCCTGGAGCAGGGACCGGATAAGGGCCGGTTTCACGCCCGAGGACGTGTACCACCTGGAGGACGGGCTCAAGAGCGACCGCGGCGTGATCCTCGCGCTGCCGCACATGGGCAACTACGACCTCGCCGGTGCCTGGCTCACCACCGAACTCGGTGTCCCCTTCACCACCGTCGCCCAGCGTCTCAAGCCGGAATCCCTCTACGACCGCTTCGTCGCCTACCGCGAGGGGCTGGGCATGGAGGTGCTGCCGCACACCGGCGGCTCTGCCTTCGGCACGCTCGCCCGCCGGCTGCGGGCCGGCGGCCTGGTCTGCCTGGTCGCCGACCGGGACCTGTCCGCCTCCGGGATAGAGGTCACCTTTTTCGGCGAGGCGGCGAAGATGCCGGCCGGCCCCGCGGTACTCGCCCTCCAGACCGGTGCGATGCTGCTGCCCGTCACCCTCTGGTTCGACGACACCCCTGTCATGCGCGGCCGGGTCCACCCGGAGATCGAGGTCCCGCAGGCCGGCACCCGCGCCGAGAAGGCGGCCCGGATGACCCAGGCGCTCGCCGACGCCTTCGCCTCCGGCATCGCCGACCACCCCGAGGACTGGCACATGCTGCAGCGGCTCTGGCTCGCCGACCTGGAGCCGCGCGAGCAGTCCGGCGCTCCGGGCGGCCCCGGGGCGCCCGGAACGGAGACCGCGTGAAGATCGGCATCGTCTGCCCGTACGCCTGGGACGTCCCCGGCGGCGTGCAGTTCCACATCCGGGACCTGGCCGAGCACCTGATCCGGCTCGGTCACGAGGTCTCCGTCCTCGCCCCCGCGGACGACGAGACCCCCCTGCCGCCGTACGTCGTCCCCGCCGGCCGCGCCGTCCCCGTCCCGTACAACGGCTCGGTCGCCCGGCTCAACTTCGGCTTCCTGTCCGCGGCCCGGGTCCGCCGCTGGCTGCAGCACGGCGCCTTCGACGTGATCCACATCCACGAACCGGCGTCCCCCTCGCTCGGCCTGCTCTCGTGCTGGGCGGCCCAGGGTCCGATCGTGGCGACCTTCCACACCTCCAACCCGCGCTCGCGGGCGATGATCGCCGCGTATCCGATCCTGCAGCCCGCGCTGGAGAAGATCAGCGCACGCATCGCGGTGAGCGAATACGCCCGCCGCACCCTCGTCGAACACCTCGGTGGCGATGCGGTGGTCATCCCCAACGGCGTGGATGTCGACTTCTTCGGCTCGGCCGAACCCAAGACCGAGTGGCAGGGCAGCACGATCGGCTTCATCGGCCGGATCGACGAACCGCGCAAGGGCCTGCCGGTCCTGATGAAGGCGCTGCCCGCGATCCTCGCCGAGGTCCCGGACGCCCGGCTGCTCGTCGCCGGACGCGGAGACGAGGAAGAGGCGGTCGCGGCGCTGCCCGCAGAGATGCGTTCCCGGGTCGAGTTCCTCGGCATGGTCAGCGACGAGGACAAGGCCCGGCTGCTGCGCAGCGTCGATGTCTATGTCGCGCCCAACACGGGCGGCGAATCGTTCGGCATCATCCTCGTCGAGGCGATGTCGGCCGGCGCGCCCGTACTGGCCAGCGACCTCGACGCCTTCGCCCAGGTCCTGGACCAGGGCGAGGCCGGTGAACTGTTCACCAACGAGGACGCCGACGCGCTTGCCGCTGCGGCGGTACGACTCCTCGGTGACCCGGCGCGCCTCGCGGAACTGCGCGAACGCGGCACCCGCCACGTACGCCGCTTCGACTGGTCAACCGTCGGCGCCGACATCCTCGCCGTCTATGAAACGGTCACCACCGGCGCGGCCTCCGTGGCCACGGACGAACGGGTGGGCCTGCGGGCGCGGCGCTGGCTGGCCAAGGAGTGACGGGTCTCCGACGGGGTCCGCTGCGCTTTGGCTTCGCCCCCACGTTTTCGTCTTTCCCGCCGTGGGGGTGTCTCGCCGTTGCGCCTGCGGCGGGCGGGTCCGCTGCGCGGGGCTGTGGGTGCGGTGGCGGGCCGGAGGGGCCGTTGTGGGGACTGCTTCGCTTTACGTCCCCACAAC
>NZ_JBSHBP010000043.1:0-73182 GCF_053612065.1 Streptomyces sp. NPDC054765
GTGCGTAGTCTGTGCGCCATGCAAACCACCGGGAACCGAGTGACGCATGGGGACGTCCTCGTCCTCGGTGCAGTACGGATGAATGTAAGAACGACCGCATCCGTACTTCGGGGGGACCGGAAACCAGCCGCCGTTTCCAGGCGCGCTCAGGTGCGCCTGCCCTGGATATGTACGTTCGTACGCAACGCTGTGTACGCTCGTCCGCATGGCCTATCTGACGCTCGCCGGCGCGATTTTGTCCGAGGTCCTCGCGACCACCGCGATGAAGTACAGCGACGGCTTCAGCAAGCTGTGGCCGTCGGTGTGCACCGCGGCGGGCTACCTTCTCGCGTTCGTGCTGCTGGCGCAGACGCTCAAGTCGATGAGCGTCGGCACCGCCTACGCCATCTGGGCCGGTGCCGGAACGGCGCTGATCGCCGCGATCGGGATGGTGTTCCTGGGGGAGAGCGCCGGTGCGCTGAAGATCCTCGGGGTGCTGCTGGTCATCGCCGGGGTCGTGGTGCTGAATCTGGGCGGGGCGCACTGATGGCCCGGCGCTACGACCCGGACCGGCGGCAGCGGCTCATCGACGCGGCGATCGCCGTGGTCGCCGAGCGGGGGATCGCCGGGCTCAGCCACCGCGCGGTGGCCGCCGCGGCGGATGTGCCGCTCGGCTCGACCACCTACCACTTCGCGACCCTGGACGAGCTGCTGATCGCCGCGTTGCGCCAGGTCAACGGCGAGTGGCTGGCTGCCTTCGGGCGCTGGGCCGAGGGCATCGACCCGGCGGCGCCGCTCGCCGAGGCGGTCGCGGGGCTGGTCGCGGACACCCTGACCGGTGACCGCGCGCGGGTGGAGCGGGAGTACGAGCTGTATCTGGCGGCGCTGCGGCACGAGGCGGTGCGGCCGATCGCCGCCGAGTGCCTGGACGAGAGGGTGCGGCTGCTGGGGCGGCGGATCGGCGATATGCGCACGGCGCGGGCCGTGGTGGCCCTCATCGACGGGCTGCTGTTGCAGCATCTGCTGACCGGGCAGCCCTTCGAACCCGCCGTGGTGCGGGCCGGGGTGCTGAGCTGAGGCGGCCGGCGTGCGGGCCCCCGCGCACCGTGCGGGGCGGCCCCACGGCCCGGCCGGTCGCTGAGACCGGTTCGCCTCGACGGGCGCCCTGCGGTTAGGTTTCGAGCATGACCGATGCTGCTGTTTCCGCTTCCCGTACGACCGGCGCCGTCGCCGCCGGGCTCGCCACCGTCACCTCCGACGGCACCGTTCTCGACACCTGGTTCCCGGCGCCCGAGCTGGTCGCGGCGTCCGCCGCCGGCCTCGGCCCGGCCGGCACCGAACGCCTCGACGACGAGCGCGCCACCGAACTGCTCGGCGCCGCCGTGCTCAAGGCGATCGGTCCCGACCCGGTCCGTGATGTCGAGGTCATCGCCGTCCGTACGGTCATCGCCTCCCTCGACGACAAGCCGCTGGACGCGCACGACGCGTACCTGCGCCTCCACCTGCTCAGCCACCGGCTGGTCCAGCCGCACGGCCAGAACCTGGAGGGCATGTTCGGGCTGCTGGCCAACGTCGCCTGGACCTCGCTGGGCCCGGTGGCCGTCGACCAGGTGGAGACGGTGCGGCTCAACGCCCGTGCCGAGGGGCTGCATCTGATGGTCACCAGCATCGACAAGTTCCCGCGGATGACCGACTATGTCGCGCCCACCGGGGTGCGGATCGCGGACGCCGACCGGGTGCGCCTGGGTGCGCACCTCGCGGCCGGCACCACCGTCATGCACGAGGGCTTCGTCAACTTCAACGCCGGGACGCTGGGCACCTCCATGGTCGAGGGCCGGATCAGCGCGGGCGTGGTCATCGGCGACGGCTCCGACATCGGCGGCGGCGCCTCCACCATGGGCACCCTCTCGGGCGGCGGCAAGCAGATCATCTCGATCGGCGAGCGCTGCCTGCTCGGCGCCGAGTCGGGCATCGGTATCGCGCTGGGCGACGAGTGCGTCGTCGAGGCGGGGCTGTACGTCACCGCCGGTACCCGCGTCACGCTGCCCGACGGCCAGATCGTCAAGGCTCTGGAGCTCTCCGGCGCGGACAACATCCTCTTCCGCCGCAACTCCACCACCGGCACCGTCGAGGCCCGTCCCAACAAGGCGACCTGGGGCGGCCTCAACGAGGTGCTGCACAGCCACAACTGAGGGCACGGACGCGGCTGAGCGCACAGAGACGGCCGGCCGTGCACGACTGACCGTGCACAACCGGGCGTGCACAACCGGGCGTGTCCGGATGATCGTTCACGGCTGACCGGTCAGGACAGCGTCAGCGGCCCGGCGGGACAACCGCCGGGCCGCAGCCGTTGCCGTTGCCGCAGCCCTTGCCCCTGCCGTTGCCGCGTCCGCGCCACCGCTGTCCCCGGCGCGGCCGGGCGCCGATAGGCTTGCGCCATGCGTGATCTTGTCGCGGGGATGCGGTATCTGGGCCAGGGGCAGCGCTGGGTTGCCCGGCACGGCCGGTGGTGGGGTTTCGGCCTGATCCCGGCCCTGATCGCCCTGGTGCTGTACGCCGCGGTGCTCACCGTGCTCGCCCTCCGGTCCGGCGATGTCGCCGCCTGGGCGACGCCGTTCGCCGACGGCTGGGGCTCCCCCTGGCAGGGGCTGCTGCGCGGGGTGTTCGTGGCGCTGCTGTTCGCCGGCGGGCTGATGCTGTCGGTGCTGACGTTCACCGCCGTCACCCTGCTGATCGGCGACCCCTTCTACGAGTCGCTGTCGGAGAAGGTCGAGAAGTCCGAGGGACACTGCCCGCCGGCCCCGGACCGCCCGCTGTGGCGGGAGATCTGGATCGCCCTGCGCGACAGCGTGCATGTGCTGCTGCGGGCCGCCGGTTTCGGGATCCTGCTGTTCGTCCTCGGGTTCGTGCCGTTCGTCGGGCAGACCGTGATTCCCGCCGTCGGTTTCTGCGTCTCCGGCTTCTTCCTCGCCGTTGAGCTGACCTCGGTGGCCATGCAGCGCCGGGACATTCCGGTGCGCGAGCGGCTGCGGCTGCTGCGGGGCCGCAAGGGGCTCGCGGTCGGCTTCGGCACCCCGGTCGTGCTGCTGTTCCTGATCCCGTTTGTCGCGGTGGTGCTGATGCCGGGCGCGGTGGCCGGTGCGACGCTGCTCGTACGGGACCTGGTGGCGGACGAGGAGGAGCCGCCCGCGCCGGACCGGGGCGAGGGCACGGCGGGGCAGGACCCGGCCACCGGAGCGCCGTACGGGCAGCCGGGCACGTCGTACGGGCAGCCGGGCGCACCGGGTGCACCCGGTGCACCGGGCCCCTTCGGGGCGGCGCCCGCACCGTTCCCCGTCAGCCAGGGACAGCCGCAGGCACCGCAGCGGTATCCGCATCCGCAGTCCGGTCCAGGGTCGTCCGCAGCGCGTCCGCCAGCCGGCTGGTGAGCTGCGCGTCCGCCGCCAGCAGCGGGCCGCGGACCGGTCCCGCGGGCAGGCCGAGGTGGTTCAGCAGCGCCTTCGCGGTGACCGCGCCGGGCACCTCGCCGCCGGTCACCGCCTCGATGAGCGGAACCAGCGCGAGCTGACGGCGGGCCGCTTCGTCCGTGTCGCCGGCGTCGAAGGCGTCCAGTACGGCGCGCACCGCCCGCGGCGCGGCATTGCCGGCGGTGCTGATGCAGCCGGCGCCGCCGAGCGCGCGGAGCGGGAGGATCTGCTCGTCGCAGCCCGCGTAGTAGGCCAGGTCCGTCGCGGCCAGCACCTTTGCCGACTTCAGCGGGTCGTAGGCGCAGTCCTTGACCGCTGTGATCCGCGGATGGGCGGCCAGCCGCAGCAGCGTGCCGGCGGTCAGTGCAGTGCCGGTGCGGCCCGGGATGTCGTAGAGCATCACCGGCAGTCCGGTGGCGTCCGCGACCGTCCGCAGGTGGTGGGCGACGGCCTCCTGGGTGGGCCGCGAGTAGGAGGGCGTGACCACCAACAGGCCGTGCGCACCCGCCCGTTCGGCGCTGCGGGCCAGCGCGAGGGAGTGCCGGGTGTCGCTGGTGCCGACCCCGGCGGTGATCCGCGCCCGGTCGCCGACGGCCTCGGCCACGGCTCGCACCAGGGCCTCCTTCTCGGCGTCCGAGGTGGTCGGGGACTCCCCGGTGGTGCCGCTCAGCACCAGTGCGTCACAGCCGCCGTCGTCGACGAGACGGGTGGCGAGCCGCTGCGCTCCGTCGGTGTCGAGCGCCCCGTCGGCGGTGAACGGGGTGATCATGGCGATGGCGAACCGGCCGAAGGGCGGTGCGGACAGCGGGGGTGCGAGGGGGGCGGTCATGGTCTCCCTGCCAGGAGTCTGGGGGCGCCTCATATTTCACTTCCACTTAGTTGTGCCGGCTGATGTGTTGAGCAGCTAGTTGTGCCGGCTGATGTGTTGAGCAGCGCGACGATGTGTGCGCGACCGGGACAGCGCGAAGCGGCCGCCGCGCCTTCCGGTGCGGCGGCCGCTCGGGCATCACAGGCCCATCACGCGTCAGTCAGGCCATTCCGCGAACGCTTCAGGTCCTGGGTCCGCTCGGCTGCGGACTCCTCCGACGACTTCGGCTTCCGCTGGTCGGTGCGCCGCTCGGCGGCACGGTCCTTGTTGCCCGACTTACGGTTCTGGGACTTCGGCATGATGACTCCCTATGTCTCGCCGAATGTTTCTTACATGCCCAGTACCGCACCCCCCGCGGCAGTTGGCCCCCCGGCGTGGGCCGGACGGGTGACGAGAACGTCACACGCGGTGACATGGTGCCGGGCTACGGCTTGATGCGCAGCACCTGCGGATCGTGGTCGCTGGCCTGGTCGGCGAACTCGGCGTTGAGGTGCACGATGTCGTAGTCGGCCCGGGTCAGCGGCCGGCTGGTGAGCATGTGGTCCAGTACCTGCGAGTTGCCGTTGTAGACATAGCCGTAACGCTCCGCGGCGGGCAGCCGGCCGACCTGGTCGGTGAGCACACCCCCGGCGGTGAGGTCCTTCAACGCCGGGGAGAACGAGTAGTCGTTGAGGTCGCCGGCCACCACCACGTCGGCCTTCGGCTCCTTGGCCAGCAGATCCTTGACGAAGGCGTTGACCAGCTCGGCCTGGGCGGTGCGCTGGGTCTCCGAGCTCCGGGCCGGTGGCTGGAAACGGCTGTCCAGGCCCTGGTCGCCGCCCTTGGAGTTGAAGTGGTTGGCGATCACGAACACCCGGCTGCCCGGCCGGCTCTTGAGCGAGAACTGCCCGACGAGCGGCTTGCGGCTGGCCTTCCATGCCGGGTCGGTGGGTGCGATCCGGCCCGGGGACGCGGACAGTGTGGCCTTGCCGTGGTCGGCGACCACCTGCACCGGGGTGGTGGCGTCGCCGCCCTTGATGTCCGTGAAGGACACCCGGCCGGGGTTGAACAGGAACGCCACCCGGATGTTGCCGCCCGGCTGGCCGCCGTCCTGGTCGTTGACCGGGTCGATCTGCCGCCATTCGTACGCCGGGCCGCCGGCCGCCTTGATGGCGTCGGTGAGCTTGGTGAGGGTGGCCTGCGCGGTGACCACCCCGTTGTCGGTGGCGCCGTTGTCGTCCTGGACCTCCTCCAGCGCGACGACATCGGGGGAGGCGAGGTGGTGTACCAGCGCCTTCGCCAGCCGGTCGAACTTGGCCTGCGGGGTGGTGGGGGCGAGGTTCTCGACGTTGTAGGTGGCCACCGCCAGCTCGTCGGACTTCTGCTTGCGGGTGGTCTCCGGCGCGAGGCCGTGGCTGGTGAGGGTGCCCAGCTCGGTGGCCTGGAGTGTGTAGCCGCCGAAGCTGTCGTAGTCCAGCGGGCCGGCAGTGGTGCCGGTCAGCTCGTCACCGACATCGGCCACCGGGAACGGCCGCTCGGAGAACGGGATCAGCGACGTCACCTTGACCCGGCCGCCGTTGGGGTCCCCGTACGAGCGGTAGAGCGTGCCGCCGCGGGCCGTGCGGTTGTGGCGGGGCTCGTCGGTCACCCACAGCTCGTTGTGGGTGTTGGTCGGGCCGACGACCGGGGCGCCCGACACCGAGACCCGCATCCCCTCCAGCGACTCGTAGCGGTCCAGCGCGTACGTGCCGGGGCGCAGGGTGAGCGACTCGATGCTCTTGCCGCCCGCGGTGGGGGCGTAACGGTTCGGCACCGAGGCCGGGGTGAGCTGGAAGGCAGCCGGCAGCGGGGCGCCGGAGGATGCCACCTTCCAGGTGGCGGCGGTGATCTCGGTGACGGACTGCAGACCGGCGTCCTTGCCGCCCGGGTAGTACTCGCTGACCGTGCCGGAGAAGGTGATCGCATCGCCGACGGCGACCTTCGGCGTCTCCTTGCCGGTGAAGACGAAGACCGCCTCGCTGGTGGCCGGGTTGTCGTCCGGGTGCGGGTCCTGCACCCAGAAGCCGCGGGCCGAGCCGAACGAACGGATCGCGGTGACCGTGCCGGGCACCTCGCTGACCTGCTGTCCGGCCAGCGGGGATATGCGGGTGCTGCCCTGGATGTCGTGGATCCGGGCGCCGGCCGCGGAGGCGGACTGGGTGGCGGTGAGCAGTCCGCCGGCCAGGGCGGCACAGGCCACCGCGCTGACGGCGACCGTTCTGCGGAGCGAACGACGGGACGGCATGCATGCCTCCGAGGGGGTATGGGGGGTGGCAGGTGAAGGTGCGTGCGGAGCCGGACCGGCGCGCGCTACGCGCGTCGATCTGCGTCAATCTCTTGTGCACGCAGGGGAGTTGTCAAGCTTCTCCGGGTGACCGGGAGGGGGAGCGGGGGTGAACCGTCCGGGTTACGGGGAATTCCGTCTACGCTGGGGCGGCGCACTCCCCAGCTACGGCTGGGAGGTACCCCAGCCGTAGTCCGTCCGAGGAGCTGAGCACCCGATGTCCGCAGACCGCCCCACCCTGCCGCCGGTGCGGCTGCACTCCGAAGCGGAGCTGGCCCGGGAGGCGCTGAGCGCCCCCCTGCTGGCCCGCGCCGCGAAGCTCGCCCGCTGGGCCGAGCGGGGCGTCCCGGTCGGCGTCGGCGGCCAGATCCTCGACGAGCCGCTGGCCGCCGCCACCGAGCACCTCGGCCTGGCCGGCGAGGAGGACGGCCCCGCCTACACCGCCGAGGCCTGGCAGCTGGCGGTGGACACCGGACTCGTGGAGATCGAGGAGACCGTCGACGGCGAGGACGGCGCCGGCCTCCCCGACGACGCCGCGGCCGGCACCGCCACCCCCGGCGAGGAGCTCGGCCTGCTCACCTCCGGCAGCCCGCAGGACATCCTCGACATCTGGCTCGGCGGCATGGAGACCGTGCTGGCCGACGCGGCCGCCCCCGACCTCGCCGACCTCGCCGACCAGCTCACCGAGGGCGGCGAACTGGACCTGGACGCGATCGACTGGAACCCCGAGGAGGAGGCCGAGCTGCTCGACGGAATCCTGGGCAACCTCTACCTGCTCACGGCCCTGAACGAGAGCCCCGACCAGCAGGTTCCGCTGCCCGCGCTGGCCGCCTCCATGATCGTCCCGGACGATATGGACGAGCCCACCGACGACGTCCTCGAAGAGGTCTCCGAGGCGATGATGCGCCTGGACGACCAGTTCCGGGTCCTGGAGCCGATCGGGCTGGTCGCCTACCAGCCCGTCGACGAGGCGCTCATCGAGGAGCTGGACGAGGACGGCGAGACGGTCCGCCCCCAGGGATCTTCGGCCGGCCCGGCGGGGACCCCCGCCGCCGAGCCGCTGACGGAGGAGGACGTCTCCCGTTACGGCCTGGTCCGCCTCACCCCGCTCGGCGTCTACGCCGTCCGCGCCCGGATGCTGGACGCCGGGGTGCACGCCCCGGCGGTCGGCGACCTCACCGACAAGGGCGCCGATGTCCTCCTGGACGCGCTGCCCGACTACCCCGAGGCGCTCGCCCAGGCCGAGTCCGAGCGGTGGCTCGCCGCCCGTACGCCCCTGGACGCCGCCCGGGATCTGCTCACGGCCGCCCGCGGTGACGACGAGCGCGCCCCGCGGCGCCGGCTCGCCGCCCAGCAGACCCTCTCGCTGGTCGCACCGGACGCCGAGGCCGCGCTGCGCGAGGTGCTCGACGACCGGCAGCTCGGCGGCCTGGCCCGGGTCTGGCTCGCCGAGCGCGCGCTGCCCGGCATCCCCGAGCCGTCCCAGGAGATGATCTTCTGGCTGACGGTGGACACCATCGCGGCGCAGCTGGACAGCGCCGAGGAGGACGCCGCGGGCGAGCTGCGCGACCTGGTGCAGGGCCTGACCGAGCAGCACAGCGGGTTCTTCGACACGGCCTGGCGGGTGGACCACCCGGCCACCGCCGATGTCCTGGAGACCATGGGCCGGCTGCACCCGGACAAGAAGGCCGCCAAGGAGGCCCGCAAGGCCGCGTTCAAGGCGCGCTCGCGGCAGTCGGGCTGAGCGCGCACACCGGGCAGGGCCGGGGCGGTCTCCGCCGCGCCCGGGGCCGGTCCGGCGGAGCGGGACCCGTGCGGTCCCGGCCCGCCGGGCCGGCCCCAACTGCTTCCTGGATGTCGCGCCGCGTTCAACTGGAGTTCGACGGCGCACGAGAGCGTGTGCCGCGCAGGCACTGGGGAGAAGAATCCGGCCATCCAGGAGATGACAATGCCGCTCACCCGCAGAGACTTCGCCAAGCGTTCCGCCCTCACCGGCGCGGGGGTCACACTGGCCGGCAGCGTCGGTGTGCTGGCCGGCGCGCCCGGAGCCCTCGGCGAGGAACTGCCGGACGCCCGCCCGGACGGCGCGGCGGACGGTCCCGGCATCGGCTACGGCCCGCTGGTCCCGGACCCGGACGGCATCCTCGCGCTGCCCGCCGGGTTCTCGTACCGGATCATCACCCGGACCGGCGTCACCAAGCTGGACAGCGGCGAGTCCACCCCCTCCCACCACGACGGCACCGGCACCTTCGCGGGCCACCGCGGTACCACCCTCCTCGTCAACAACCACGAGCTGAAGGGCCCGCGCGCCGACTGGCCGCACCCGGTGCCGCTGGCCGAGGGCCTGGTCTACGACCCGGCAGCGTCCGGCGGCTGCACCGTCGTCGAGGTCGCCAAGGACGGTACGCCGGTCGGCGAATGGGTCGCCATCGCCGGAACGTCCACCAACTGCGCAGGCGGGACCACCCCTTGGGGCACCTGGCTCACCTGCGAGGAGACCGAGGACAAGGCCGGCCTGCACGGCATGACCAAGGACCACGGTTATGCCTTCGAGGTCGACCCGTACGACCGGCGGGCCGGCCGCAACCCCAAGCCCCTCAAGGCCCTGGGGCGCTACGCCCACGAGGCGGTGGTCGTCGACCCCCGGCGCGGCCACCTCTTCCTGACCGAGGACGCCGACGGCCCCAACGGCCTGTTCTACCGCTGGACCCCGCCGCACGGCTTCCGGCACGGCCGCGGGCAGCTGCGCACGCTGGCCGATGACGCGGGGGTGCTGGAGGCCTTCAAGTGCTTCGACTCCGGTGGCCGGTTCGTCGACGATCTCTCGCGTGCCACCCAGGCCGGCACCGTCTACGGCGTCGACTGGGTCGAGGTCCCCGACCGCGACGCCCGCGAGGTCTCGGTGCGCAAGCAGTTCACGGACGGTGCGGTCACCCGCGCCCGCAAGCTGGAGGGCCTGTGGTGGGCGGACGGCGGCGCGTACGTGGTGTCCTCGTTCGCCCGTGACGAGAGCCCGGTCCAGCACGACGGGCAGGTCTGGTTCTACGACCCGCGGCGCCGGACCCTGACGCTGAAGGTGCTGCTGGGTGTCAACCCCGACCCGGCGGAGGACGGCGCCTTCGACGGCCCCGACAACATCACCGTCTCGCCCTACGGCGGGCTGATCATCGCCGAGGACGGCGAGGGCGTACAGCACCTCTTCGGGGCCACCGACGACGGCCGGACCTATCCGATCGCCCGCAACGAGCTCAACATCGGCACCGCGCAGAAGCCGGAGTTCAGCGAGTTCACCGGGCCGGTCTTCTCCCCGGACGGGCGGACGCTGTTCGCCAACATCCAGGTGCCCGGCATCATGCTGGCCATCACCGGTCCGTGGAAGCGGCACCGCCGGCAGCGGTAGCCGCCCGTCCGGCTACGGGCGGGTGCCTCGGCCCGCCTCCGCCGTGAGCAGGTAGTAGTCCAGCAGCCCGGTCTCATACGCCGTCAGATAGCGGCGCGGCCACTCGTCGTCGCCCAGGTCCGGGTGCTGGGCCATATAACGGTCGTAGCACTCCCAGACCCCGTCGCCGATCGACCGGACGCGGACCTCCCGCAGACCCGCCGCGGTCAGCGTGGCGGCGACCTCGTCGACCACATGCGGGACGTCCAGGCCGTCGGCGTACGGGGGCAGCAGCGCGGGCAGCGCGCGGGCGGCCGGGCGGGTGCGGGCGAAGAAGGTCGTCAGCGCCAGCCGGCCGTCCGGGCGCAGCACCCGCGCCGCCTCCCGGGCGAAACCGGCCAGATCGCGGAAGTGCTGTGCCGCCTCGACGGAGAAGAGGCAGTCGGCACAGCCGTCGGGGAGCGGGATGCACTGGGCCGCGCCCTGGCGGAACTCCAGCCGCCCGGACGTCTTCGCGGCCGGGGAGAGCAGGGCCGCGTTCGCCTCCCGGGCACGGGCGATCTGGGCGGGGTGCGCGTCCAGCCCGATGACCCTCCCCAGGCCGAATTCCCGCAGCGCCAGCGCACAGCCCAGCCCGCGCCCGCAGCCGACGTCCACCGCGGTGCGGCCCCGCGGCCGGTCGAAGGTGGCGAGCACCAGACGGTAGAGGTCCTCTTCGCTGCGCACCCGGTCGGCCTCGGTCAGCGGCCGGTCCGCGGGGCCCGCCAGGCCCGTCCAGTAGCCGAAATTGATGAAGCCGCCCGCAAAGGCGGGGACGGTGCCGAGGTCGAACTCGCCGTAGATCTTTGCGACCCGGTCGGGAAGATCCGGGGGCGCTGGGCCGTCCGGGGGGTCCGCGGGTCCGGCCGGCGGCGGCTGCTGCGTCATCGAACGCTCCTCATGGGTGCCGTGGCGGACGCGCCATGACGGGCCGGGCCGTGACGGCGTGGGGCGGAAGGGCGTGAGGGGAGGACGGGGAATGGCGGGGCGGGCGGACGTGGCAGGAGAGGTGGTGGGCTCGACGGTACCGACGACACAATGTTCGGCCCTGGACCCTTCCCGCACCAGGGAAGGCCGTCCACCGGAGCGGCAAGGCGAAGCGGCGGGGCCGGCGGCCCGTGGACGAGCCGCCGCCGCGCGGCCCCGGGCCCCGTCCTCTGCTGCGGCCCCGTCCCCGACGGGCCGGAGAGGCCGTCAGGGACGGGGGCGTCAGTGGCTCACAGGGCCCGTGCGGCCGGTTTGACCATGCCGCGCACCGTACGGGAGTCGACGAACTCGCCCAGCGCGGTCATCTCCCATTCACCGGAGAACTGGCGGATGAGCTTCGCCATCATGACGCCCGTACGCGGCTCCGCGTGCGTGAGGTCGAAGCGGACCAGTTCTTCGCCGCTCTGGGCATCCAGCAGGCGGCAGTACGCCTTGGCGACATCGGAGAACTTCTGGCCGGAGAAGGAGTTCACGACGAAGACCAGGCCCGTCACCTCCGGGGGCAGCCCGCCGAGGTGGACGGTGATCGACTCGTCGTCGCCGGCGCCCTCGCCGGTGAGGTTGTCGCCGGAGTGCTGGATCGCGCCGCCCAGGATCATCAGCTTGCCGAAGAAGCAGTTGTCGACCTTCTTGCGGTCCGGGCCGTAGGCGATGACCGAGGCGTCGAGGTCGATGTCCCTGCCGCGGAAGGCGGGCTCCCAGCCGAGGCCCATCGTGACCGAGGTGAGCAGCGGACGGCCGCCCTTGACCAGCGAGACGGTCTGGTTCTTCTGGAGGCTGACCCGGCCCTTGTCGAGGTTGATCTTGCCTGCGCCGGGGGCCGGGGCGGCGGGCGCAGAGGCCGGTGCCGGGGGAGCGGCGGCCGGCGGCGGGGCGACCGGGGCCGGGGTGCCGGCGGGCGGTCCCCACTGGCCGGCGGAGGCCGGGGGCGCTGCCGGGGCCGGGGGAGCGGGGGGCGTCTGCGGGGCGGCGGCGGGCGCGGCCGGCTCCTCCACGCTGACCCCGAAGTCGGTGGCGATCCCCGCGAGGCCGTTGGCGTAGCCCTGGCCGACGGCGCGGACCTTCCACCCGCCGGCCCGGCGGTAGATCTCGACGACCACCAGCGCGGTCTCGGGGCCCAGCCGCGGCGGGGTGAAGGTGGCGAGGACGCTGCCGTCGTCGGCGTTGCGGACCGTGCCGGTCGGCTCCGTGCCGGCGAACGTCGCGCCGGGGGCGTCGGGGCTCGCGGTGACCACGATCTTCTCGATGCCGTCGGGGACCGCGGCGGTGTCCACCGTGATGGTGTCGCCGCCGCCGGCCGCCGCGGAGTGCGTCACGCCCGGTCCGCCGGGCTGGTTGTAGAACACGAAGTCGGCGTCGGAGCGCACCTTGCCGTCGGCGGCGAGCAGCAGGCCCGACACGTCCAGCCGCACGGGAGCGGTGACGTCCACCGCCACCCGCACGGCGTTGAGCGGAAGGTTCGAACCAGGAGTCATAGCGGTCATGCCGGGCTCAACGATCGGCTCGCCTTTGCGGTTCCATTACCTGCGGCCGGCTGCCCGGCCCGCCCGGTCACCGGCGTGCGCGGGAGTTGCCGAAGAGCAGCCGGTACGCGATCAGCAGGACCAGCGCCCCGGCGACCGAGGCGATCCACATGGACGGTTCGCCGAAGTCCTTCGGGATCGGACGGTGCAGGATCTTGGTGGAGAGCCAGCCGCCGATGAAGGACCCCACGATGCCGATCAGGGTCGTGCCGACGATGCCGCCCGGGTCCCGTCCCGGCAGCAGGACCTTCGCGATGATGCCCGCGATCAGCCCGAGTACGAGCCAGCTGACGATGCCCATGATGCGTTCCTCGTTCCTGCGCCGTGAGTGGATACACAGAGCAGGACGCCGGGCGGGCGGCCGGGGTTCCGCGGCGTGGCCGCAGCCGGGTTCCGTACGGCCGGGGTGGCCCACCCGGCGCGGTCACCGGGGCGGTCCCGTCAGTGCGGCCACCGGGGCGGATCGGTGCAGAAGGCGCCGCCGAGATGGCTGTGGGCGGGGTTGTCGGGGTCCAGTGGGCCCTGCGCCGCGATCAGCGCCGCCGCGTACGGCTCGGAGTCGTCCTGCGGTGCGTACCCCAGGGCGCGGGCGGTCGACAGGTCCCACCACAGACGGGTGTTGGCGGAGGAGCCGTAGACGACGGTGTGGCCCACGTCCGGCGCGGTGAGCGCGGCGTGCAGCAGCCGTGCGCAGTCGGCCGGGCTCAGCCAGATGGACAGCATCCGGACCGAGGTCGGCTCGGGGAAGCAGGAGCCGATGCGCACCGAGACGGTCTCGATGCCGTACCGGTCCCAGTACAGCGAGGCGAGGTCCTCGCCGAATCCCTTGGACAGCCCGTAGTAGGTGTCGGGGCGGCGGGGTGTGCCGACGGGGATGGCGCCGGAGCCGTCCGCGGGTCGCGGGGTGAAGCCGACGGCGTGGTTGGAGGAGGCGAAGACGATACGGCCCACGCCTGCCGCGCGCGCCGCCTCGTACAGGTGGTAGGTGCCCTCGATGTTGGCGCGCAGGATCTGCCCGAAGTCGGCCTCCAGGGAGATGCCGGCGAAATGGATGATCGCGTCGGTCCCGTGCACCGCCTCGCGCAGCGTCTCCGTATCAGCCAACTCGGCGGTGAACGCGTCCGGTTCGCCGGCCGTGGTGTCCACGGGCCGCCGGTCGAAGAGGCGCAGCCGGTACCCGTAGGGCGGCAGCAGCTCACGCATCAGGGTGCCGAGCCCGCCGGCGGCGCCGGTGAGCAGGACGGTGCGGGGTGCGGTCATGGGCGGGTACTCCTCCGGCTGAACAGCAAGGCCGTGTGCGCGGATCCGGCTGAACAGCAAGGCCGTGTGCACGGACGGCATTCAGATGTGTGGACACGGTAGGGAGCTGGATCATGCCCGGTCAAGACGCTTGACGGGGCCGGTGAATCCGCTTGCGGCGCGGCAGTTGTGGACCCTTGACCGGCCCGGGACGGCTGCTCTAGCGTGGCCATGTTCATGAACATGGACGTCGATCAGAAACATGCACAGGCTTCAGAGACATGCACCCGCATGTACGCCAGGGAGAGTCCGTGACCCCAGCCCCTCCGCTCGCCGACCGCCTCGACGGACCGCTGTTCTTCCCCGTGACCCCGTACGCGCCCGACGGCGCCCCGGACCTGGCGGCCTTCCGCGCCCATGTGCGCGCCGGCCTCGACGCGGGCGCGGCCGCCGTCTTCGCCTGCTGCGGCACCGGCGAATTCCATGCGCTCACCCCCGGGGAGTTCGCCGGCTGCATCGCGGCCGCGGCCGCGGAGGCCGCGGGCCGGGCCCCGGTCGTCGCGGGTACGGGCTACGGCACCGCGCTCGCCGTCCACTTCGCCGGCCTGGCCCGTGAAGCGGGCGCCGACGGGCTGCTCGCCATGCCGCCCTACCTGGTCGTCGCCGGCCAGCAGGGACTGCTGCGGCACTACACCGAACTCGCCGCCGCCACCCCGCTCCCCGTCATCGTCTACCAGCGCGACAACGCCGTGTTCACACCGGCCACCGTCGCCGCCCTGGCCCGGACCGAGGGCATCATCGGCCTCAAGGACGGCGTGGGTGACCTCGACCTGATGCAGCGGATCATCAGCACCGTCCGCACCGACGCCCCCGGCGAGGACTTCCTCTACTTCAATGGGCTGCCCACCGCAGAACTCACCGGCCCCGCCTATCTGGGCCTGGGCGTCCGCCTCTACTCCTCCGCCGTCTTCGCCTTCGCCCCCGAGGTCGCCCTCGCCTTCCACCGGGCGCTGACCTGCGGTGACGAGGACACCGTCCAGCGCCTGACGGACGGCTTCTACCGGCCGCTGGCCGAACTGCGCAACCAGGGCCGCGGCTACGCCGTTTCGCTGGTCAAGGCGGGCGTCCGGCTGCGCGGTCTGGAGACCGGCGGGGTCCGGCCCCCGCTCGCCGAGCCGGACCCCGCGCACCTCACGGAACTGGCCGGGCTGATCGAACGCGGCCTGGCCCTGGTCGCGGACGCGGCAGGGACCGGCGGCTGATGCGCACCGCCGCGTTCCTCTACCCGTGGGACGTGGTCGGCGACCCGGACGCCGCGGACCGCCTCGCCGGTCTCGGCGTCCGGCAGATCACCCTCGCCTCCGCCTACCACTCCACCCGCGCCCTGACCCCGCGCCACCCCCGCCACCGCATCGTCACGGCCCGGCACGCCGCCGTTCTGTATCCGCCGGACCCCGCCCGCTGGGCCGGCCGGGCGCTGCGTCCCGCCACCCAGGACTGGACGGCCGGACCGGACCCCTTCGGCGCGGCCGCACGGGCGCTGGCCGACGCCGGTCTGGAGGTGCACACCTGGGTCGTCCTGGCGCACAACTCCCGCCTGGGCGCCGAACATCCGGCCGCCGTCGTCCGCAACGCCTACGGCGACCCGTACCCGTGGGCGCCGTGCATCGCCCGGCCCGAGGTGCGCGAGTACCTCGTCGACCTGGCCGCCGAGGCAGCCGTACGGCCCGGCGCCCGGGGCACCGAGCTGGAGTCCTGCGGCTGGTACGGCCTGGCCCATCTGCACGCCCACGACAAGACCGCCGGAGTGCCGCTGTCCGGGGCCGCGCAGTATCTGATGTCGGTGTGCTTCTGCACGGTGTGCGCGGCGGGGTACACCGCACTGGGCGTCCCCGCCGAGGAGCTGCGGGCCGCCGTGGTACGGACCCTGGAGCCGCAGTGGGCGGCGGGCGGGGCCGGGCCGGCCGACCGGGAGGGGGAGTGGGCCGCGGTCGGGGAACTCCTCGGCGCGGACCTCGCGGGGGTGCTGCGCAGCTGGCGGGACCGGGCCGCCCGGACGCTGCAGCGCGCGGCCGTCCGTGCGGTACGGGACGCCGCGGCGGACGGCTTCCGGGTGCTGCTGCACGCCGACCCCGCCGCGCACCGTTGTGGCGCCGCCGCCGGTGCGGACCCGGCGGAGGTACTGGCGCACGCCGACGGTGTGGTGCTGCCGTGCACCGGCGACGCGGCCGCCCGCGCGGACGTTCTCGGCCCGTTCACCGGCCGCCCGGCAGGGGCGACGGTTGCCGCCCATCTCACCGTGGTCTCCGGCTTGGGCGGCAGCCCCGGCACCCTCGCCGCCGATGCCGCACACGCCGCCTCGCTGGGCGCGAACGAACTACGGCTCTACCACGCGGGCCTGGCGAGCGACCAGGATCTGGCGGCCGTACGGGACGCCCTGCGCGGGCAGGGGGAGGAGGCGGCGCGCTGAGCGGCGATCGTCGGCCCGGCCGTCATCAGCCGCAGCACCGCCCGCTCCCCGGCGTGCCGGGCCCTCAGCCGGGCCCTCAGCCGGACCGGCGCAGGTGTCTCACAGCCGCCGGGTGGCCAGCGTCAGCCGGTCGCGGGCGTCGAACAGGGTGTCCTTGATCATCTGCTCATGGGCCGGGGTCAGCCGGGCCACCGGCACCGAGCAGCTGATCGCGTCCCGGGCCGGGGTGCGGTAGGGGAGCGCGACACCGAAGCAGCGCAGGCCCAGGGTGTTCTCCTCGCGGTCCACCGCATAGCCCTGCTCGCGCACCGTGTGCAGCTCCTCGATGAGCTTCTCGCGGTCGGTGAGGGTGTGTTCGGTCAGCTGCGCGAGGGTCGGTGGCAGCATCGCCCGCACCTGCTCGTCGGTGTACGTGGCGAGCAGTGCCTTGCCCAGCGAGGTGGAGTGTGCGGGCAGCCGCCGGCCGACGCGGGTGAAGGGGCGCAGATAGTGCTGCGACTGACGGGTGGCGAGGTAGACGACGTTGGTGCCGTCGAGGCGGGCGAGGTGGATGGTCTCGGTGGTGTCGTCGGAGAGCCGGTCCAGCGTCGGCCGGGCCGCGGCCACCACCTCGTCGCCGTCGATGTACGACGTGCCGACCAGCAGTGCGCGGACGCCGATGCCGTAGCGGGTGCCGGTGGCGTCGGTCTCGACCCAGCCCAGGTCGACCAGGGTGCGCAGCAGCATGTAGAGGCTGGATTTCGGGTAGCCGACAGCTTCCTGGACGGAGGCCAGGCTGTGCATACCGGGGCGGCCCGCGAAGTACTCCAGCAACTCCACCGTCCGCACCGCGGACTTGACCTGCGATCCACCGGTATCGGCAGCTGACATCGCCCTTGACCCCTCTGTTCGGACAGCCATAGAGTCCCAGTTGTTCACTATCTGGGACAGCGTTCAGCATATCGAACGCACTCCGGAGTGCGGCAGGACTCGGAACGACTCGGCAGGCATCGCCCGGAAGGAATACACGGTGGCAGCAGCACCAGTCTGGAGTGTCGACCCCCGAACCGGGAAGCGGCGGGAACAGGTTGCGGTGGAGGCCACAGCCGACGAGGTGGATACCGTGGTCCGCGCGGCACATGCGGCCCGGGGCGCGCTCGCCGACCGCGCCGTACGCGCCGCCCTGCTGTACCGCGCCGCCGACCTGCTCGACGACGCGGGCGACGCGGTCATCGAGGCCGCCGATGCCGAGACCGCCCTCGGCCCCGGCCGGCTCACCGGCGAACTCGGCCGCACCACCTACCAGCTGCGGGCCTTCGCGGACCTGGTCCGGGAGGGCGCGTTCCTCGACGTACGGATCGACCACGCCGACCCCGCCCTCACCCCGCCCCGGCCCGACCTGCGCCGCTACAAGATCCCGCTGGGCGCCGTCGCCGTCTACTCCGCCAGCAACTTCCCGCTCGCCTTCTCGGTACCCGGCGGCGACACCGCCAGCGCCCTCGCGGCCGGCTGCCCCGTCGTCGTCAAGGCGCACCCGGACCACCCGGCCACCTCCGAGCTGTGCGCCGCGCTGCTGCGCCGTGCCGCCGCCGAGACCGGCCTGCCGGAGGGCGTGGTCAACCTGGTGCACGGCTTCCAGGCCGGTATCGACTTGGTGCGCCACCCGCTGATCACCGCGGCCGGGTTCACCGGCTCGGTGCGCGGCGGCCGGGCCCTGTACGACGCGGCCGCCGCCCGTCCGCACCCCATCCCCTTCCACGGCGAACTGGGCAGCCTCAACCCCGTCGTGATCACCGAGGCCGCGGCCGGGGAGCGCGCCGAGCAGATCGGTGCCGGGCTGGCCGGCGCGATGACGCTCGGCGTCGGACAGTTCTGCGTCAAGCCCGGACTGGTCCTGGCACCCGACGGCGAGACCGGCGACCGGCTGCTGAAGTCGCTGACCGACGCGGTCAGCGACACCGAGGCCGGGGTGTTGCTCGACCACCGGATGCGGGAGGCGTTCCTCGACGGTGTCCGTACCCGCGCCGAGCTCCCCGACGTCGAGGCGCCGGTGACCCCGGGCGCCGGCGGCGAGCACACCGTCAGCGCCGGCTTCCTCTCCGTCCCCGCCGCCCGCCTCACCGCCGAAGGGCCGCACGACCTCCTGCTGGAGGAGTGCTTCGGCCCGGTCACCGTCGTCGCCCGTTACGCCGACGAGGCCGAGATCGGCGCCGTACTCGCCCGGCTGCCCGGCAACCTCTCCGCGACCCTGCAGCTCGGCGACGCGGAGAGCGCCGGCAGCGACGACGGGGGCCGCGGCGCCCGGCTGCTGGCCGCGGTCACCCCGCTCGCCGGCCGGGTGGTCGTCAACGGCTGGCCGACCGGTGTCGCGGTCGCCCCCGCCCAGCACCACGGCGGCCCCTACCCGGCCACGACGTCCACCTCCACCTCCGTCGGCGGCACCGCCGTCGAACGCTGGCTGCGCCCGGTCGCCTACCAGAACACCCCGTCCCCGCTGCTGCCGCCGGAGCTGCGCGAGGACAACCCGCTCGGCCTGCCACGCCGGGTCGACGGCCGGGCCGAGGGCGCGTAGGCCCGGTGCGCCCCGTCACCGACGAGGCCGCCACTCCCGGCGAGGCCGTCGTCGAGGTCCGTGCGGCGACCCGGGCGGCCCTGACGGCGATCGCCGCCCTGCCCCGGACGCCACCCA
This sequence comes from Streptomyces sp. NPDC054765, assembly GCF_053612065.1. Taxonomy (NCBI): domain Bacteria; kingdom Bacillati; phylum Actinomycetota; class Actinomycetes; order Kitasatosporales; family Streptomycetaceae; genus Streptomyces; species Streptomyces sp. NPDC054765. The sequence continues at coordinate 18,922 of NZ_JBSHBP010000043.1, forward strand.
CCTCACCCTGACGCCGGTCCTGGCGACGGCTCCGGTGCCGCCGCTGCCGGCTCCCGGACGGCGATGATCTGCAACCGCTCCGCCGTCCGCCCGTCCAGGGTGCCCACCACACCCGCCCGTTCCTTCCGTACCGAGAAGCCCGCTTCCCGCAGCAACCCCCGCAGCCGCTCCGGTGGATGGTGCCGGAACACCCCGCCGTCGGGCGTCTCGAACACCCCGTACGTCCCGTAGCGCTCCGCGAACCGCGCATACCGCTCCCGGTGGGGCGCATCGTTCTGCAACGGCACATCGCTCAGATACAGCACTCCGCCGGGCCGCACCAGCCGCCCCAGCTCCCCGGTGATCGCCGTCTGGTCCGCGTCCCCGGGAACGCAGGTGAGCACCGCGAACAACAGCGCCGCATCGAAGGTGCCGTCCCCGAACGGCAGCGGGAACCCGGCACACCGCATGAGCTCCAGCTCCGGATGCTCCCGCCGCCCCCGCGCGATCAGCGCCGCCGAGACATCCACCCCACGGACCGCGCCGTATCCGAGCCCGGCCAGCTCCGCGGTCAGCCGCCCGTAGCCGCAGCCGTAGTCCAGCACCCGCGCGCCCCGCGGCACATAGGCATCCAGCAGCGCCGGGTCGAGCGGATGGGTGAAGGTCTTGGCGGACCCGGTCGTCTCCCAGAACCCGAGAAATCCCTGTGGCGAGGTCATGCCCGGACCGTACCCATCGGACAGCTGGCCATCCTGGGTTGCCGGGTCACTCGGGCGGGGTGCTGTACTGCGCCAGCGCGGCCTTGCCGGTCGAGCGGTCCACCAGGCGCAGTTCCCAAGGACCGGTGTTCACGTCGAATTCCTTGCCGAAGCCGACCCACTTGCCGGTCATGCGGCGGCCGGTCGGCTCGACCAGCATCTGAACGGCGCCGTGGTAGCGCGCGCCGTTGTAGTAGCCGTCGGCGGCCGTCTGCTCCACCCAGGAACCGGTGATGACGTTCCGGTCCACGGTGAGGTCCAGCGTGAGCGGGCTGTCCGGATTGCTGCTCGCACCGGGCAGGCTCTGTGCGGTCAGCCGGTTTCCGTGCTGGACGATCACTACGTGGTGCCGGCCCTCGTACGTGGCATGCCGGCTGGAGGAGTAGAACTCGTACCGGCTGAGCCACACGCCCGTGAACGTCACCTCGCCCGCACGCTGCGTGGCCTTCTGCGGGCCCACGACCGCAGCGGGAACACCTTCCACCCCGGCATCCACGTCATGCCCTCCTGTCCCATCTGTGTGAACCCGTGCCATCGGTAGCGGCAGGGAGAATCCGAGGGCTTCCACCGGGCGGCCTGTGACCCGCTCCAAGGCTCGCGCGTACACGCCCCGCGGCGTCCTGCTGACACCGGATTCCCAGCGCTGCACCAAGCGCTTTGATGCCTCGTTGGGCTCTCCCAGCTCGATGCCCGCGCGCCGTAGCGCGGTTGCGAACTCGTCCTGACTCAGGCGCAGACCCAGTCGTACGGCCCGCAGCGCATCATTCGGCACAACAGTGGTCGTCGTCATGACGTCAAAACTAGACCGAACCACCTCCGAATGACCCCAGTTTGACGCCCACTCAGGTGTCTTTGACGCCTTCTCGAGTGACGCCCTGGCGACGCCTGAAGCGTCGTCGTTATGTCCCTCCTGTGCCGAGAACATCGAAGCACCGAGGAGACAGCCAGGGAGAGGCGGAGCACATGGCAAAACGCAATGAGGGGGCACCCGGAGGCGCGGTCGGCGCAGCGGTCCCCCTTTCACTGCCAGAGCTGCAACCCACCCCTGTGGAGGGCTGCGCCGTCTGCGCCGACCTCGCCGTGCAGCGCCAGGAAGCTCGCGAACGCGGTGACCTGTCCGCCGCAACGGACGCGAACGTGCGGCTCCGGAACCACCGCTTCCACGTGGGGAACCGCCCATGACCATGACCGTGCCTGTCTCGCGTGACTCCGGCAAGGCCTGGGAGGCCACGGTCACGTACCTGGGCAGCAGCGCTGACACCAGTGGGGACGGGCGCGGCGGACGATCACGGACCACCCAACCGGAAGGCAATGACATGACGATCACCCATGACAGTTCCACGAGGGCTTTCGAGCTGATCGCTCCCGAGATCCGAGGCGACCTGATCGTGGCTGTCCGCGAGGAGTGGCCAGGGCTCTCCGACGACCTCGGCGAGCGGGGCGTGCACCAGATGGTGGTCTTTTTGGCCACCAGCGCCGGCACGGACGCACCGATGAACCCCAGCCTCCGCGTGGACCTCTTCTGGCATGCGTTCGTGCTGCGTACGAAGGCCTACGCGGACTTCTGCACAGCACTAGGGGGCTTCATCCACCACGTACCGGACCGAGGTAGCCGGAACCCTGTCGAGGCGCGGGCCGCCCTCATCCGAACACGGAGCGCGATCAGCGCTGCGGGCTACGAGATCGACCCCGATTTCTGGCCGGGCGAGAACGCCGCGGACTGCTCGGCAGATTGCTCGCAGTGCCACGCCGGGTGCTCCGACAGTCCTGTGAACACGTAGCGTCGCGGCAACGCGACCCGCGCTGAACTGCGGCAGCCGTCCGGTACCGCCCCGGGCGGCTGGCGCGATGACAAGAGACGGACGTACATGACCGACACATGCGTCGCCGCATGGGACAGCTACTCGCAGGGCCAGGCTCAGCGGTGCAAGATCAACGCCAGGGGCGAAGCCACGTGGTTCAACTGGACCCAGTACCCCGACCACGGACCCGGAGCCGAACCGCTCTCGCTGCCGCCTGGCGGACGGGTCCTGGACCTGGGGTGCGGAAGCGGTGGGAACCTCGCTCACCTGGCCACCCTTGGCATGCGGGCTGTGGGGGTGGACCTGTCCCCAGCGCAGCTTGCCAAAACTCGCGAGCGCTGGCCCGACACCAGGGGCATGGAACTGCACCGGAGTGAGGCCCTGGACTACCTTGCCTCAGCTCAACCCTTCGATGCGATCTACTCGGTTTTCGGGGCCGCCTACTTCACGGACCCCACGCTGATGCTTCCGGCCGTAATCAAGAGGTTGAAGCCAGGGGGAGTATTCGCGATGTCGCAACGTCCTGCGGTTCAGGGGTGCTACGGGTGTCAGGCTTCGTACATCCCGCGGGGCCCCGACGACGATCCGGCCGTGGTGAAGCGATGGGACCACGACCCCGAGACGTGGGAGGCACTCCTCAAGAAACACGGCTTTGCCGATGGTACGGCCGCGGTGCTCCCGGCCCCGGCTGAGGGGAAGCGGCGCATCGGCACGCTGCTCGTCCGTGGCGTTCGAGCGGAATAGCCCGTCGCCCCCCGAGGTTGCACCGGGATATATCACGACGAGGAAAGTCAGCTCATGCGCGTCGAAATCTGGTCCGACATCGCCTGCCCCTGGTGTTACATCGGCAAGGCCCGCTTCGAGGCCGGGCTCGCCGCCTTTGCGCACCGCGACGGTGTCGAGGTGGTGCACCGCTCCTTCGAACTGGACCCGAAGGCGCCGGCCGCCTCCGGCATCCCGGTGCTCGACATGCTCGCCACGAAGTACGGGGTGAGCCGTGAGCAGGCCGAGGCGATGGAGGCCCGGGTGGCCGGTGCGGCCGCGGGGGAGGGGCTGGAGTACCGCTCCGACCGGATCCACGGCAACACCTTCGACCTGCACCGGCTGCTGCACGCCGCCGCCGCGCACGGCGTCGGCAACGCCCTGCTGGACGCCTTCTACCGCGCCAACTTCGCCGAGGCCAGGACGCTCGGCGACCCCGCCGTGCTCCGCGAGATCGCCGTCGGCGCGGGGCTGCCCGCCGAGGAGGCCGACCGGGTGCTCGCCGACCCCGAGGCGTATGCGCCGGAGGTGCGCGCCGATGAGCGCGAGGCCGCGGAGCTGGGCGCCACCGGTGTGCCGTTTTTCGTCATCGACCGCCGCTACGGCATCTCCGGCGGTCAGCCCGCCGAGGTCTTCCGGCAGGCGCTGGAGCGCGCGCACGCCGACGATGCGGTGCGGATCCCGGCGGACGGCGAGGCCGGTGCGGACGGCGAGGCCGGTGCGGCCGGGGTGTGCGGCGGAGACGGCTGCGCCGTGCCCGGGAAGTGAGCCGGCAGGCGATCCGGAGCCGGCCCGCCCGCACCCGGTGTGACCTGCGCCGATAAGGAACGATTGCGGGCCGGCCCAGCAAATTCGCCATGGACGCGGCGCGGTGTGCCGAGCACAGTGGGGGCATGCATCGACGTGAGTCACTCGGCGGGGCCGAATTCGCGCCCGGGACGACCTATCTGAACTCCGCCTCCAGCGGACTCCTGCCGCGGCGCAGCGCCGCCGCCGTGCGCGCGGCCCTCGATGAGTCCGCTTCCTACGGCACCATGGGCCGTGACTACTTCGGCGCCGCCACGGCCTCCCGCGCCGCCTTCGCCCGGCTGCTGGACATCCCCGCCGAACGGGTCGCCGTCGGCAGCTCGGTCGCGGTGCAGTCCGCGTTCGTCGCCGCCTCGCTCCCGCCGGGTGCCGAAGTCCTCGCCCCCGAGGGCGACTTCAGCTCGCTGGTCAATCCGCTCGCCGCCCATCCGGGCATCAAGCTGCGCACCGTGCCGCTGGAGGCGCTCGCCGACGCGGTGCGCCCCGGCACCGCGCTGGTCGCCTTCAGCGCCGTGCAGTCGCTGGACGGCCGGATCGCCGATATGGCGGCGGTCCGTGAGGCGGCGCGGGCCCACGGGGCGCGCACCTACCTCGACATCACCCAGGCCGCCGGCTGGCTGCCGCTGCGCGCCGCCGACTTCGACTTCGTCGTCGCCGGGGCCTTCAAGTGGCTGCTGTGCCCGCGCGGGACGACCTTCATGGCCTTCGGCGGGGAGTACGGGCGCGGTGAGGAGTGGCCGGCCGCACTCCACGCGGGCTGGGTCGCGGGGGAGGACACCGGGGAGTCCACCTACGGGCCGATCCGGCCGGCTGCCACCGCCCGGCGCTTCGACGAACCGCACGCCCACCTCTCCTATGTCGGCGCCGAGCAGTCCCTCGGCCTGATCGAGGAGCTGGGCGTGGAGACCCTCCACGCCCACAACACCGCGCTCGCCGGCCACTACCGCGCGGGGCTGGCCGAGCGCGGTCTGACGCCCCGCCCCGCGCCCGGCTCGGCGATCGTCTCCACCCCCGGGATCGCGGACGCGGAGCACCGGCTGACCGAAGCGGGCGTGCGGATCGCGGTGCGCGGCGGGCTGCTCCGCGCGGCCTTCCACCTCTACAACTCGACGGATGACGTGGACCGGCTGCTGGCCCTGCTGGGGTAGGACGGCCCGGGAACAAGCGAGCGGGCGTGGGGCGTCGAACGGCTGAGGTAATGGGCAACGATCGTGTCCCGAGCCGGCACCCCTGTGCTCAACCCGGCCGACGACGGCCGCCTCACCGGTCCCGAGGACCTGCCGCTGATCGAGGACGGCACCGCCGATCTGCTGGCCTTCGGGCGGCAGTTCCTCGCCAACCCCGATCTGCCCCGGCGGCTCGCGCTCGGCGGCCCCTTCAACACCCCCGACCGGGCGAGCTTCTACGGCGGCGACGACACCGGCTACCTCGACTACCCGGCGCTGGACGCCTGAGGAACCGCCGGCCGGACGGTCGGGGCCGCCCGGTGCGCCCCGCCGCTCCGGGTCCGCACCCGCAGACCGCCCCGCACACAGAGCGCGGCCGCCGCACAGACCCTGCTGTGCGGCAGCCGCGCCACCCGTACTGCGCTGTGACTACTTCACCGGCGTGAAGTCCCGGGCTCCGATGTACTCCGGGCGCCGTACCGGCGCCGCGAACGGCTCCACCGCTTCGTTGTCCACGCTGTTGAAGACGATGAAGACATTGCTGCGCGGGTACGGCGTGATGTTGTCACCCGAGCCGTGCATGGCATTGCAGTCGAACCAGGTCGCCGAGCCGGCCTTGCCGGTGAAGAGGCGGATGCCGTGCTTGTCCGCCATCTTCGTCAGCACCTCGTCCGACGGGATGCCCGCGTCCTGCATCTGCAGGGACCGCTTGTAGTTGTCCTTCGGCGTCGCGCCCTCACAGCCCACGAAGTGCTGGTGCGAGCCGGGCATGATCATCAAGCCGCCGTTGGTGTCGTAGTTCTCCGTCAGCGCGATGGAGACCGACACGGTGCGCATGTTCGGCAGACCGTCCTCGGCGTGCCAGGTCTCGAAGTCCGAGTGCCAGTAGAAGCCGGAGGCACCGAACCCGGGCTTCACATTGATCCGCGACTGGTGGACATAGACGTCCGAGCCGAGGAGCTGCCGGGCGCGACCCACCACACGCGGGTCGGAGACCAGCTTGGCGAACACCTCGCTGATCTTGTGCACCTCGAACACGGTCCGTACGTCCCGTGACTTCGGCTCGACGATGGAGCGCGGGTCGGCGCGCATCGCCGGGTCGAGGACGAGACGGTCCAGTTCGGCGCGGTACACCGCGACTTCTTCCGCCGTCAGCAGCTCCCCGATGGCGAAAAAGCCGTCGCGTTCGAAGTCGCTCAGCTCGGACGGCACGAACGGGCCGGCCGTTCCGGGCTGCGACCACACCACCGGGTCCTTCCGCGGGGTGATGACCTCAGCGGTCCCACGGGTCGGGTACAGGTCGGCGGTGCGCTCGGGTGCGGTGGTCATGGTGTTGCCTTCCTCTCCTCTCGTACGGGCTCTGGCTTCCGTGCGGGTGGGCGTGCCTTCCTCGGCTGCCGGACGGGGCAGGCGGGCGCTGCCACCGCCTCAGACCGTCTCGGGCTCCGACTCGGGCTCGGTGAGCAGCGGGTAGACCCCGTTCTCGTCGTGGTCCTCGCGGCCGGTGACCGGCGGGTTGAAGACGCAGACGCAGCGGAAGTCCTTCTTGATCCGCATGGTGTGCTTCTCGTGCCCGTCGAGCAGGTACATCGTGCCCGGCGTGATGAGGTGTTTCTCGCCGGTTTCGTCGTTCGTGAGCTCGGCCTCGCCCTCCACGCAGAGTACGGCTTCGATGTGGTTCGCGTACCACATCGACGTCTCCGTACCGGCGTACAGGGTGGTCTCGTGCAGCGAGAAGCCGACGCGCTCCTTGGCGAGCACGATGCGCTTGCTCTCCCAGGTACCGGACTTGGCCTTGACGTGGCGGTCGGTGCCTTCGATGTCCTTGAAGGATCGGACGATCACGGTGACTCGGTGCCTTTCTGTGGAACGGTTAAGGAGCTCTGGAGTGGTCAGGCGCAGTCGCGGACCGCGCGGGCGAGGACACGAAGACCCTCGTCCAGCTCCTCGGGGGTGGTCGTCAGTGCGGGCAGCAGCTTGACGACCTCGCTCTCCGGGCCGGAGGTCTCGATCAGCAGACCCAGCTCGTAGGCGCGCTTGGCGATCTTGTTGGCAAGGCTCTTGTCGATGCACTCCAGGCCCCAGACGAGACCGCGGCCGCGGTACTCGGCGATGGCCTGCGGGTGCTCCTCGACGATGGCCTTCAGGTGTGCTTCGACGATCTCACCGCGGGCGAGAGTCTGCTTCTCCATCTGGCCGTCGGCCCAGTAGGTGTCCAGCGCGGCGGCGGCGGTGACGAACGCGGGGTTGTTGCCGCGGAAGGTGCCGTTGTGCTCGCCCGGCTCCCAGATGTCCAGCTCAGGCTTGAACAGGGTGAGCGCGAGCGGCAGGCCGTAGCCGCTGATGGACTTCGAGACGGTGACGATGTCCGGCACGATGCCCGCCTCCTCGAAGGAGAAGAAGGCACCCGTACGGCCGCAACCCATCTGGATGTCGTCGACGATGAGCAGCATGTCCCAGCGCTCGCACAGGTCGGCGAGGGCGCGCAGCCACTCCGCACGGGCGACGTTGATGCCGCCTTCGCCCTGGACCGTCTCGACGATCACGGCGGCGGGGGTGTTCAGGCCGGAGCCCTGGTCCTCCAGCAGCCGCTCGAACCACAGGAAGTCCGGGTAGGTGCCCTCCAGGTAGTTGTCGAACGGCATCGGGGTGCCGTGCACCAGCGGGATACCGGCGCCGGCCCGCTTCATGGAGTTACCGGTGACCGCGAGCGCGCCCAGCGACATGCCGTGGAAGGCGTTGGTGAAGGACACGATCGACTCGCGGCCCTTGACCTTGCGGGCCAGCTTGAGCGCGGCCTCGACGGAGTTGGCGCCCGTCGGGCCCGGGAACATGACCTTGTAGGGCAGGTCGCGCGGCCGCAGGATGATGTTCTGGAACGACTCCAGGAACGCCCGCTTGGCCGTGGTGGACATGTCCAGGCCGTGGGTGACGCCGTCCCGCTCGATGTAGTCGATCAGGGCGCGTTTGAGGACGGGGTTGTTGTGGCCGTAGTTGAGCGACCCGGCCCCGGCGAAGAAGTCGAGGTAGGTGTGGCCGTCCTCGTCGGTCATGCGGCTGCCCTGCGCACGGTCGAAGACGGTGGGCCAGCTACGGCAGTAGCTGCGCACCTCCGACTCCACGGTCTCGAAGACGCTCAGATCGGGCTGGGTGATGGTCACAGCATGCTCCTGGGAGATGAGTGGCGAAAAAGGATCAGGAAGTCTGTTGGGGGGCTGGGCGGGGCCGGCGGTGTCACGGGTGTGGTGCCGGGTCCCGCACGGCCGCTGCGGCACGGTGGCCGCGCGGTCCTGGGGGCGTCAGTGCTCCGGGCGGGCTGGTGGCTCGAACGGGCCGATGAGGTGCAGGACCTCCGGCTCATGGCCCTGCTCGGGGAACAGCCCCGCGTCGAAGAGCACCTCGCGCTTGAGTGGCACTGAGTGCCGCTCTGCGAAGGACGCGAACAACCGGTTGGACGCGGCGTTGTCGGGAGTGATGGTGGTCTCGACGAAACGCATGCCCAGCTCCGCCAGGGCACGGGCGGTGAGCCCGTCCAGGAGTGCGGCCGCCAGCCCCTGGCCACGGTGCGCGTCGTCGACGGCGACCTGCCAGACGACGAGGATGTCCGGGCACTCGGGGCGGATGTATCCGGTGACGAAGGCGGCCGGCTCGCCCTCCGCGTCGCGGGCGACTACGGAGGTGGCGGCGAAGTCGCGACACCACAGGAGGTAGCTGTAGGAGGAGTTGAGGTCCAGTGCCTTCGAGTCGCGGGCGATACGCCAGATCGCGGCTCCGTCCTCCACGCGTGGGGTGTCGAGCTTGAAGCCCTCCGGAAATTCTCTGATATCGCTTCGGGCACTTGCATGGTCTGCTTGTGCGGCGGTCATAGAAATTAAATTTACCCAGGGAAAAAGGAAATTGCATCGTGGGCAGGGGTTACGGAAGCGCTCAGGATGTGTTATCGCGCGGGGGCGCCCGTACGCGCGATCTCACCGCGAGATGCCCCGATTTGACCGGGATGTTCGGGGCGAAACGGACACGTTGTGTAGTCGGTCACAGCTCCGTAACGTCTATGAGATCCGTCCGAATTACGGAACCTGCTACTAGCAAAATCTTGGCGTTTGAGGTGCGGAAAAGCGGGCAGAAGAATACGGGAAGCTGTACGCCAGGGGAATTGGGAATTTGCCCCCAGAAGGCTCGGCGTAACGCCCATCGAAACCCGCCCGGCAAGCCCATGGCAAGACCTGCAAGAACATGCGCGAGAAGATGACCGGGAGTGCACGCGGAACATACGCGAAACTGTGCGGAGAACGTACGGAAGCGATACGGAGAGCGACCGGCGCGAAAAGCACGGAAGAGCGCGGGGTTTCCGGGGAGCGGCGGGGGTGTGCGGCCCCGGTGCGGGGATGACCGCCGCGGCAGCACGCTGTGTGACGCCGCCTAGAGTGCCGGTATGACGTCCATGAGTGAAGGTGCGGTGCTGCACCTCAAGGGGAGGGTCCTCGTCGGGCCGGACGACGTGCGTGACGAGCTGTGGGTGGTCGGCGGGAGGGTCACCTTCGACCGGCCGGCCATGGCACGGGATGCCACCACCGTGACGGGCTGGACGCTGCCCGGCCTGGTCGACGCCCACTGCCACGTGGGCCTGGACGCACACGGCCCGGTGGACGCCCCCACCAGCGAAAAACAGGCGCTCACCGACCGTGACGCCGGCACCCTGCTGATCCGGGACGCCGGATCCCCCTCCGATACCCGCTGGATCGACGACCGCGAGGATCTGCCCAGGATCATCCGGGCCGGCCGTCACATCGCCCGTACCAGGCGCTACATCCGCAACTATGCCCATGAGATCGAGCCGGCGGATCTGGTCGCCTACGTCGCCCGGGAGGCCCGCCGCGGCGACGGCTGGGTCAAGCTCGTCGGCGACTGGCTCGACCGCTCCACGGGCGATCTGGAGGCCTGCTGGCCCCGTGGCGCGGTCGAGGCGGCCATCGCCGAGGCCCACCGGCTCGGCGCCCGGGTGACCGCCCACTGCTTCGCCGAGGACTCCCTCGCCCCGCTCGTCGAGGCCGGCATCGACTGCATCGAGCACGCCACCGGCCTCACCGAGGACACCATCCCGCTGTTCGCGGAGCGCGGCGTCGCCATCGTCCCCACGCTCGTCAACATCGCCACCTTCCCGCGGCTGGCGGACGGCGGCGCGGAGAAGTTCCCGCGCTGGGCGGACCACATGCGGCGCCTGCACGCCCGCCGCTACGACACCGTACGGGCGGCCTACGACGCGGGGGTGCCCGTCTTCGCCGGCACGGACGCCGGCGGCTCGCTCGCCCACGGTCTGGTCGCCGAGGAGGTCGCCGAGCTGACCCGGGCCGGTCTGCCCGCCGTCGCGGCCCTCTCCGCCACCACCTGGGGCGCCCGGGACTGGCTCGGCCGCCCCGGGCTCACCGAGGGCGCCCCGGCGGACCTGGTGGTCTACGAGAGCGATCCGCGCGAGGACGTCCGGGTACTGGCCGCGCCGCGGCGGGTGGTGCTGCGGGGGCAGGTCGTGGGGTAGCCGGCAGCCGTCGGCCCGGGTTGCTCCGACGGGGTGACCCGGGGCAACCGGCCCGGTCAACCGGGGTCACCCGGGCGGTGGGGCCGCTGTGGCGTGGGGGATGCCCCGGGTCGCGGGAATCGAATAGATGCGCGAAAACCACCCATTGGGATGAACTGACGTCACGTGGCTGCCCGTTCACCCTCCGTGCGGACACGATGTGCGGGTCGAGGTCGTCGGCCCGCGTGATGTCCCCCATTGGCGCGGCCGGCGGCTCCATTTCTCCTGTGAGGGTTCCACACACGTGTCCACCAGTCCCACCCGCTCCTCCGGCATGCCCCGGCGCCTCGCGGCGACCTTCGTCGCCACCGCACTCACGGCCGGCCCCGCCCTCCTGCTCGGCGCCGTGCCCGCGCATGCCACCGGAGACCACGGCCCGGCCCGCGGCACCGCCGACGCGGTCGTACTGCGCACCGGCCTGAACGTCGGGCTGCTCAACAAGACGCTCGACGTCCCGCTGAACGCCGCCTTGAACGAGGTGCACGCCCCGGCCTCGGCGGGCAAGACCGCGCTCACCGTCAACCTCGACGGCATCAACCAGGGCAGGCCGTTCAGCGTGCTGCGCGCCGACGCCGCCACCGCGCGGGCCACCGCCGGCCGTGACCGGACCGAGGGCTACGCCAACCTCGTGAAGGCGAAGGTGCATCTGCCCGGCCTGTCGCTGCTGTCCCTGGTCGAGGTCGAGCAGGTCACCTCCCGGGCGGTGTGCGAGGCGGGCAAGCGGCCCCGGGCCGAGTCGAACGTGCTGGGCGACGTGCTGGTCCTGGGCAAGCGGGTCAGGCTCACGGCGGGCGGTACGACGGACGTCAAGGTGCCGGGCGTCGGCGAGGTACGGCTCGACCTGTCCAAGAAGAGCGTCCTGTCCCGGAGCGCCGCGGCCACCGCGCTCGATCTGAAGGTCTCCCTCAACCCGCTGAAGCTGAACGTCGCCGAGGTGCACGGCCGGGTCACGCTGGCGCGGGCCACCTGCACCGCGCCGGGCGCCAAGGCGCCCGAGCACAACGGCACCGGCGGCGGACAGACCGGCGGCACCAAGCCGGACGGCGGTGCCAAGCCCGTCGAGGGCAAGGGCACCGCGGTGACCGGCGGCACCCGGAACCTCGCCGAGACCGGCGGCAGTTCGGCCACCCCGTATCTCGCCGGGGGCGCGGCCCTGCTCGTCGCCGCGGGCGCCGGATCGATCGGCTACGCCCGCCGGCGCCGCAACGCCGCGCAGGGCGCCCGCGGCTGACCGACCCCGTACACCGCGCCGGTGCTGTGGGGGCGTCGCGCGCGGAGTACGGCCCGAGGTGCGCCGTACGGGCCGGTGACGGCCGTACGGCGCACCTCACCCTCGCCGGGGCCCTTCGTGGTGTGCCGGGGTCCCGGCGGGTTCCCGGCCTGCACGACCCTTGCCGCCGGCCCCGTTCCCCGCGCCACGGAGGTCCGCCAGGTGCCGCTACGTGAGGACCTCTCCCAGCGCCGCCGCGAACCGGTCCGTCGTGGCCCGGTCCCGCACCGCGAGGCGCAGCCATCCGTCGCCCAGGCCGGGGAAGGTGTCACCGCGGCGTACCGCGAAGCCGCGGGCCCGCAGCGCGGCCCGTACCCCGTCCGCGTCCGGCAGCCGGATCAGCACGAACGGGCCCGCCGCCGGGCCGGCCGCCCGGATCTGCCCGAACTCGCCCAGCCGGGCGAGCAGATGGGCCCGGTCCACGGCGATCTCCTCGGCCGCCGCCGCAGCCTGGGCCAGCGCCTTCGGCGTACAGCACGCCTCGGCGGCGGCCAGCGCGGGGGAGGAGACCGGCCACAGCGGCTGTGCCCGCTCCAGGGCGGCGACGGTGTCCGCGGCGGCGAGCACATAGCCGATCCGCAGCCCGGCCAGCCCCCAGGTCTTGGTGAGGCTGCGCAGCACGACCAGGCCCGGCAGATCCGTGCGGCCGGCCAGCGCCTCCCGCTCACCGGGCACCGCATCCATGAACGCCTCGTCCACCACCAGCGTCCGGCCGGGCCGCGCCAGCCGGGCCAGCGAGCCCGCGGGGTGCAGGACCGAGGTGGGGTTGGTGGGGTTGCCGACGACGACCAGATCGGCGTCCTCGGGCACCGCGGCCGGATCCAGCCGGAAGCCGTCGTGCGGGTCGAGCAGCACCCGTGTGACAGCGTGCCCGGCGTCCCGCAGCGCCGCCTCCGGCTCGGTGAACTGCGGATGCACCACGACCGGCCGGCGGGCCCGTACGGCGCGCGCGATCAGCACGAACGCCTCGGCGGCCCCCGCGGTCAGCAACACCCGTTCCACGGGCAGACCGTGCCGCGCCGCGACCGCCCGGCGCGCCGCCCGGCCGTCGGGATAGGCGGCCAGACCGTCCAGCGACGCGGCGATCCGTGCCTTGAGCCAGGCCGGGGGAGTGCCGCTGCGGACATTGACCGCCAGATCGGTCAGATCAGCCAGATCCGTCCATGCGCCTTCCGCGTCGCGTACTTCGGCATCGCCGTGGTGCCGCAGATCGGGCTCGTGCGCGGGGGTGTCCTCGGGGGCCCGAAGCGGTACGGACCCGGTGTGTGCCGGCATGCTCACCGCTCCCCGGTGCCGGTGGCCCAGGGAGCCGTCTGCCGTCCCGTGCCGTCCGTCTCCCGGGCGTCCCCCGCCGCCGCCCGGTCACCGCACGGCGCGCCGCTCAGCAGCGGATCGCCCGCCACCGTCGCGCGGTAGCGCTCCATGACCACCTCGGCCACCTCGGCCTCCGGGCCGATCACCTCCGCGCCGAGCACCTCCGTGCCGGGGTGCGCCGCGGCCCAGCCCTCGGCCTGCATCCGCAGGCGCTCCAGCAGGCCGCCGGGGAAGAAGAAGTAGGGCAGGACCACGATCCGGGCCGGCCCGCCGGCCCCCGCCGCCAGCGTCCGGCACCGGTCCAGGCCGGTCGGCACATCGGGTGCCGCCTGCGAGACGAACGCGGTCTCCACGCCCGCGAAGCCGCGGCCCTCCCACAGCAGCCGCGCGGCGCGTGCCACCTCGGCGTTGGCGTAGGGATCGGCCGCGCCGCGCCCCACCAGCAGCACCGTGGTACGGGCCCGGTCCTCGGGCCGGCGGGCGCCGCCGCCCAGCGCCTCGTCCAGCCGCCGCTCCAGTACGTCGAGCAGCTTGGGATGCGGCCCCAGCTCGGCGCCGCAGGCGTAGTCGAGCGAGGGGTGGCGCTCCGCCGCCCGCTCCAGCGCCACGGGCAGCGCCTCCGGTACCGGCCCGGTCGGGGCCAGCAGCAGCGGTATGACGGCGAGCCGGGTCGCGCCCCGCTCGACGAGCCCGTCGACGGCGTCGCCCAGCGGCAGGGGAGCGGCCGGGGCGCCGAAGAACCCGCCGGCGACCGGCACTTCGGGGTGGCGCTCGCCGAGCACACGGACCAGCGCGCGCAGAGCCTCGGCCCCGCCTTCGTCACGGGTGCCGTGACCGGCGATGAGCAGTGCGGGAGGAGTGGTCACTGGGTCTCCTTGGTACCGGGGGTTGCGCTGTCGGGCGCCGGGTCGCCGACGACCGCCGTCCGCCGATCCGGGCCGTGGCGGGGCGGGTTGAGGGAGGTCATGACGATAGCCGCACGGCCCGAGGGTCCGGCGGTCGCTCCCTCTCCACCAGCGGTATGGGCGGCGATGTCCGATACCGCCGGCGCCGCGAGCGCACAGGTGGCACGGGCCGGCGGTGCGGACTTCCGCTTCCCGGCGGCCAGTACGGCACCCGGCCCCGCGGCCAGCAGCGCGGCCGCCTCGGCCACGCTCGGCGTTCCGACGGCGGCCGCCGCGGCCGTGGACGGCTCCGGTACCCGTACGGCCGCCAGGGCCGCCGCCGGGAACGACCGCAACGGCACCCCCAGCTCCCGGGCCGCCCCGGTCAGTCCGGGTTCGGACGCCTTGGCCGTCACCGTGGCCAGCGCCACGATCTGCCCGGTGGCGTACCCCGCCGCCGCGCAAGTGGCCGTGACCAGCTCCAGGACCTCGGACACCGGGACACCACGGCGCGCCCCCACGCCGGCGACCAGCGGCGCGGTCGGCCCGCCGGCCCCGCCGTCCGCCCGGCGGGTCATACCGCGACGGCTCCCCGGCCGAAGGAGGCCCGGCCGGGCCGGCCCGCCAGGACCGCGGTGAGCCCCGTGGACCCGGCCGGGACCGGCTCCTTGGGCCACCGGCCGCCGGGCGCCACCGGCCCGGCCGCCCCGCCGTCGCCTCCGCGCGTCACCGGGCGGTGCTCCGGACCGCTGCGCTCCGTGCCGCGCTCGCCACCAGCCGCCCGGCCAGCGACGGTTCGGCGGCCCAGTGCACATGCAGATACGAGGCATGCACCCCGCCGCTCACAAAGCCCTCCACCCGCCGCTCCGGGTGCGTCAGCCCCCACGCCGGGTCCGCGCCCGAGCCCGGCTCCAGCACCGTGCGGTGGAACTCATGGCCGCGCACCCGGGTCCCGGCCGTCGCCAGCGCGTTGTCCCGCAGCGCCACCGCCTCGCGGTAGCCGAGGGTGAGCCGCTCGGTCATCCGCGCCTCGGCCGGCAGCACCCCGCACATCGGCTTCCCGTCGAGCGACCGGGAAAGGTAGAGCAGCCCGGCGCATTCGGCGGAGACCGGCGCCCCGGAGGCGGCCAGCGCGGCCACCTCGGCGCGCAGCGGTGCGTTCGCCGACAGATCCGGCGCATATATCTCCGGGAAGCCGCCGCCGATCACCAACCCCTGGGTACCGGGCGGCAGTTGTTCATCCCGCAGCGGGTCGAAAGGAGCCACCTCGGCGCCCGCCGCGGCCAGCAGCTCGGCGTGCTCGGCGTACGAGAAGGTGAACGCGGCGCCGCCCGCGATGGCGATCAGCGGCTTTCCCGGGGAGGCCACCCGGGCGGCGGCCCCCTCGGCCGCCGGGTCCCAGGGGGCGTCCGGCAGCTCCGGCACCGTGTGCGCCAGCGCCAGCAGCGCCTGCAGATCGCAGCCTTCGCGGACCCGCGCGGCGAGTTCGCCCACCGACTCCACGGCCTCGGCCCGCCGCTCGGCGACCGGCACCAGGCCCAGGTGACGGGACGGCGTACCGGCCCGCCCGTCCCGGCGCAGCGCGCCCAGCACCGGCACACCGGAGGAGTCCATCGCCTCCCGCAGCAGCTCCTCGTGCCGGTCCGAGCCGACCTTGTTGAGGATCACCCCGGCCAGCCGTACCTGTGGATCCCAGGAGGCGAAACCGTGCACCAGCGCGGCCACCGACCTCGACTGCGAGGACGCGTCCACCACCAGCACCACCGGTGCCCGCAGCAGCTTGGCCACCTGCGCCGTCGAGGACAGCTCGCCCATGCCGGACGCCCCGTCGAACAGCCCCATCACGCCCTCCACGAGCGCGAGATCGGCGCCCGCCGCGCCATGCAGGAACAGCGGCGCGATCCGGCCGGGCCCGCACAGATAGGCGTCCAGATTGCGGCCGGGACGGCCGGTGGCGAGGGAGTGATAGCCCGGATCGATGTAGTCGGGGCCCACCTTGTGCGGCGACACCACGAGCCCGGCTTCGGCGAACGCCGCCATCAGGCCGGTGGCCACCGTCGTCTTGCCGGCTCCCGACGACGGCGCGGCGATCACCAGCCGGGGGATCGAGCCACCGCTCATACCGCGCTCACCCGCTTCACCATTCGATGCCCCGCTGGCCCTTCTGGCCGGTGTCCATCGGGTGCTTGACCTTGGTCATGTCCGTCACCAGATCCGCGAAGTCCAGCAGCGGTTCGGGGGCGCCCCGCCCGGTGATGACGACATGCTGGGTACCGGGGCGGTCGCGCAGCGCCGACACCACCTCGTCGGTGTCGATCCAGCCCCACTTCAGCGGGTAGGCGAACTCGTCCAGCACCAGCAGCTTGTACGTCTCCGCGGCCAGGTCCCGCTTGACCTGCTCCCAGCCCT
Organism: Streptomyces sp. NPDC054765; assembly: GCF_053612065.1. Taxonomy (NCBI): domain Bacteria; kingdom Bacillati; phylum Actinomycetota; class Actinomycetes; order Kitasatosporales; family Streptomycetaceae; genus Streptomyces; species Streptomyces sp. NPDC054765. Next base: position 35,645 of record NZ_JBSHBP010000043.1, read on the forward strand.
CGCGCGCCGCCTCCTCGCTGGAGGCGATGTCGCGCTGGACCCAGGACCAGCCCTCGCCCATCTTGTGCCAGGCGACGGTGCCGCCCTCGCCGGACTCCCCGAGCACCTTCAGCGCCCGCTCCTCGCCGACCTTCCACTTGGCCGACTTCACGAACTGGAACACCCCGACCGGCCAGCCCTGGTTCCAGGCGCGCAGCGCCAGCCCGAAGGCGGCGGTGGACTTGCCCTTGCCCTGGCCGGTGTGGACGAACACCAGCGGACGGTTGCGGCGCTGGCGGGTGGTGAGCCCGTCGTTCGGTACGACGGACGGCTGTCCCTGCGGCATTACGCGGCCTTCCTGTTGCCTTGCACGGTCCGTACGAGCGCGGAGACACTGTCCGCGCGCAGTTCGTCGAGGGTGACCGCGGTGCCCTGCAGCTCACGGGCCAGCTCGCCGGCCAGACCCAGCCGCACCGGCCCGGCCTCGCAGTCCACGACCACCGAAGCGGTGCCCGCACCGGCCAGCAGCCGGGCCGCGCGGGCGGCCCGCACCACGGGCTCCGGGCCGCCGGTCGCCCGTCCGTCGGTGACGACCACGAGCAGCGGCCGCCGCGAGGCGTCCCGCATCCGCTCCACCCGCAGTACCTCATGGGCCCGCAGCAGCCCCTCCGACAGCGGCGTACGGCCGCCCGTCGGCAGCTGCTCCAGCCGGGCCGCACCCGCCTCGACCGAGGAGGTCGGGGGCAGCACCAGCTCGGCGCCGCTGCCCCGGAAGGTGACCATGCCGATCTTGTCGCGCCGCTGGTAGGCGTCCAGCAGCAGCGAGAGCACCGCGCCCTTGACCGCGCCCATCCGCTTGCGCGCCGCCATCGACCCGGACGCGTCCACGACGAACAGGACCAGATTGCCCTCCCGCCCCTCACGCACCGCCTCGCGCAGATCGTCCCGGCGCACCACCAGGCCCCGCCCGTGGCGCCCGCGGGCCCGCTGGTGCGGCGCGGCGGCCTGCACCGTCGCCGCGAGGTGCAGCTTGCCCAGGGCGCCGTGCGGGCGCCGCGCCCCGGTCGTCCGGCCGTGCGCGGTCCGTGCCCGCGACCTGCGGCCGTCCGCGCCCTCGCCCAGGCCCGGCACATCCAGCCGCCGGGTACGGAACGGCTCGCCGGCGCCGACGGCCGCCTTCTCCCCGCCCGCGGCCGGAGTGCCCTCCTGGGCCTGCTCCGGGGCCGCGGGCTGCTCCTCGGGCCGCTCGGGGGCCCCGGGGGACTCCGGAGCCTGCGGGGTCTCCCGCTCCTGCTGGTGCGGGAGTTCGGGCTGCTGCGTGGGTGAAGACTCCTCCGGGCCGCCGTCCCCGCCGTCCTGTGGCGGCTGTCCGCCACCGTCCGGGCCGCCCCCGCCGGGGCCGCCGTCCGGCCCGTCCGGGTCCGGGTCGTCATCGCCGTCCGTGCTCTCGTCCGCCCCGCCGAACTCCTCCAGCGTCCGGTCGAGCTTGTCCTCGTCCAGGCCGGGCGCGTCGAAGGGGTTACGGCGCCGGCGGTGCGGCAGCGCCAGCAGCGCGGCCTGCCGTACGTCCTCCTCCAGGACGTCGGTCCGCCCCGCCCACGCGGCCAGCGCCGTGGCGGTCCGCGCCATCACGATGTCCGCACGCATCCCGTCCACCTCGAACGCCGCGCAGGTCGCCGCGATCTGCCGCAGCGCCGCATCCCCCAGGGTCACGTCCGGCAGCAACTCCCGTGCCGCGGTGATGCGGTGGCGCAGCGCGTCCTCCTCGGCGGCCCAGCGCGCCGCGAAGCCGGCCGGATCGGCGTCGTACGCCAGCCGGCGCCGGACCACCGCCACCCGCCGGTCGGGCTCGCGCGAGGCGGCGACCTCGACGGTGAGACCGAACCGGTCCAGCAGCTGCGGCCGCAGCTCGCCCTCTTCGGGGTTCATGGTGCCGACGAGCAGGAAGCGCGCCGCATGCCGTACGGAGACGCCCTCGCGCTCCACGTAGGAGGCGCCCATCGCGGCCGCGTCCAAGAGGAGGTCGATGAGATGGTCGTGCAAGAGGTTGACCTCGTCGACGTACAGGATCCCTCGGTGTGCGTCCGCCAGCAGGCCCGGTTCGAAGGCCTTGACGCCCTCGGCGAGCGCGCGCTCGATGTCGAGCGCACCGGCCAACCGGTCCTCCGAGGCGCCCACCGGAAGCTCGACCATACGGGCCGGGCGGGACTCGCCCGGACGGATCTCGTGCGGCCCATCGGGACATTGCGGGTCCGGCGCGGTGGGATCGCAGCTGAAGCGGCAGCCCGGGACAACCGCAACGTCGGGCAGGAGATCTGCCAGCGCGCGCACGGCGGTGCTCTTGGCCGTCCCCTTCTCGCCACGGACGAGGACTCCGCCCACCGCAGGGCTGACGGCGTTGAGCAGCAGCGCCAGCCGTAGCTCGTCCATGCCGACGACGGCGGTGAACGGATACCGGGTGCTCATCTGGTGATCACTCCTTCGAGTGGGTTTGGTCCGTTGCCGGTCGAACTGGGTGCTCTATACGGCACGTTTGTGCCCTTGGCCCTGCCTGAGCAGGGGTGGTCCGCTGCTGCACGAACACCTCGTGGAGCTGCTGCGTTGCTCCCCGCGCTCGCGGGGGTGATGTCGTGCCTTCGGGGCCCTCATGGCGCCCCCGGAGGCACGAACGGCAGCCCCTCCGGTACCCCCTGCTCGATCAGCCGCAGCAGCGCGCCGGTGTCGGCGTGCTCCTCGATCAGATCGCCGAGCCGGTCCAGCTGCTCTTCGCGCAGGGCGGCGAAGCTGGTGCCGGGGGCGGGGACGAACGCCCGGCCCGCGTCCGCCGCGACCCGCCGCAGGAAGGCCCGCCGGAAGCCGTCGCTCTCCAGCGAACCGTGCCAGTGCGTGCCCCATACGGAGCCGGACCGGCACCCGTCCAGGCTGCGCCCTTGGCCGTCGGACATGAACGCCTCGTCCCCGCCGGTCACTTCGGCGACCCCGTGGTGGATCTCGTAGCCCGCCACCGGCTCGCCCAGTGCCTCGCCGACCGGCCGGGCCAAGGTCTTCTCCGCCGCGAACCGCACCCGTACGGGCAGCAGCCCCAGCCCGTCGACCGCGCCCGCCTTCGACTCGATGTCGTCCTCGATGCGCTCGCCCAGCATCTGGAAACCGCCGCAGATGCCCAGCACCGGGCGGCCCTCGGCGGCCCGCCGGGCGACCGCGTCCGCGAGCCCGCGCTCGCGCAGCCACTGCAGCGCCCGGACCGTGCCCCGGGTCCCCGGCAGCACCACCAGGTCCGCGTCGGCCAGCTCCTCGGCCCGGTCCACGAACCGCACCACCACACCCGGTTCCGCGGCCAGCGCATCCACGTCCGTGAAGTTCGACATCAGCGGTACGGCGGCGACCGCCACCCGCAGCACCTCGGCGCCGTGCGGCGGGGCCACCACGCTCTCGCGCACCGCGCCGCGCAGCGACACCCTCAGCCCGTCCTCCTCGTCGATGCCGAGCCCGTGGGAGAAGGGCAGCACACCGAGCGTTTGCCGCCCCGTGAGACCGCGCAGCATCTCCAGCCCCGGCTCCAGCAGCGACACATCGCCCCGGAACTTGTTGACCAGATAGCCCGCGAGAAGCGCCTGGTCCTCCTTGGACAGCAGCGCGGTGGTGCCGAAGAAGGAGGCGAACACACCGCCGCGGTCGATGTCGCCGACCACGACCACCGGGATCCGGGCGGCCCGTGCGAGGCCCATGTTCACGATGTCCGTACGCCGCAGATTGATCTCGGCGGGGCTGCCGGCGCCCTCACAGATCACTGCGTCGTACGTCCGCCGCAGCTCCTGGAGGCAGTCGGTGACCGTGCCGAGCAACTGCTCCCGGTGCCCCGCGTACTGCGTCTTCCCGGGGGACGGCCCCCCGGACCCCCCGAAGTACCCCCGGGCGCTGAGCTCGCCCACCGGCTTCCCCAGCAGCACCACCTGGCTGCTGCGGTCACTGCCCGGTTTGAGCAGGACGGGATTCATCAGCGCGGTCGGCTCCACCCGCGCCGCGGCGGCCTGCATCGCCTGGGCCCGCCCGATCTCCGCGCCCTCACGCGTGACGAACGAATTCAGCGACATGTTCTGCGCCTTGAACGGCGCCACCCGCACGCCCTGGCGGGCCAGCCAGCGGCAGATCCCCGCCGTCACCACGCTCTTGCCGGCGTCGGACGTCGTACCGGCCACCAACAGGCCACCGCCGACGGCCCCGCCTGATGCCTTCCACCGCCCGTTCACCGGGTCCTCCTCCTGCGCCGGGACCCCGGCCGTTGTGAGCCGTACGCGCCGCTGCCACCACGGCCCGGCGCGTCACCGCACCCGCCCGCCCCCCGAAGCGGGGCGGGCAGCGGGGAAAAAACGGTCTGCGGCGTCATGCCCGGCCCGCCTTGCGCCCCCGGGCCACCGCTGCCCGCACCGCGCCGGCCACCGGCCGCGCCGCCACCGTCGTCACCAGCGCCAGCACGCTCACCCGCCGCGAGAGCCGCACCGCCCGCTCGATGTCGGCCACCGCGACCGGCGGCGCCCCGTCGTTGAGCACCGGACGGTGTTCCACCCGCCCGCCGTACGCCAGCGTGCCGCCCAGCCGCACGCCCAGCGCGCCCGCGAACGACGCCTCCACCGGGCCCGCGTTGGGGCTGGGGTGCGCGCCGCCGTCCGCCTGCCAGGCCCGCAGCGCACCGCGCCGGCCGGGGCCCGCGAGCACGGTCAGCGCGGCGGTCAGCCGGGAGCCGGGCCAGCCGGCGACATCGTCAAGGCGGGCCGAGGCCCAGCCGAAACGGCGGTGGCGCGGCGACTTGTGCCCCACCATCGCGTCCAGGGTGTTCACCGCCCGGAACGCCACCAGGCCGGGCACCCCGCCCAGCGCGCCCCAGACCAGGGCGCCCACCACGGCGTCCGAGGTGTTCTCGGCGACCGACTCCACCACCGCGCGGGCCATCTGCGGCCCGTCCAGCGCCTGTGGATCGCGCCCGCACAGATGCGGCAGCCGCTCCCGTGCCACGTCCAGGTCACCCGCCGTCAGCGCACCGCCGACGGCCCGCGCCTCCCGGCCGAGCGAGGTGCCGCCCAGCACGGCCCAGACCGTCGCCGCGGTCAGCGCGATGTGGGCGCCGCCGCGCAGCGGAGCCGGGACGGCGGCCCGTACGGCGCGCTGCGCCAGCGCGGCACCGGCAGCGGCACCGCCGGCGCACAGCACGGCATGCACCGCCCCGTATCCGCGGTGATCGCGCCACAGCCGGCGCTCGACGGCGCCCGCGGCCCGGCCGAAGGCGGCCACCGGATGGCCGCGCCGTGGGTCCGCCGCGATCAGGTCGCCGAGAAAGCCGAGAGCCGCGCCGCACGCATATCCCGCGTGTTCGCCGCGCATCGGATCAGACCGCCGCTACGGCGTGTCCACCACGTCCTGCCCGGCCCGCGACGCCTCGAAGGGGCCCTGCGGCAGCGGGCAGTGGAACTCTTGAAAGGCGGCCGGGCATGGCGGTATGTCCTCACTCAGGGTCCGCGCCCTGGCTCGACGTGACGGCGACAAGAGTCTCCTGGCTCCCGGATCGGCGACTCCTCCGGCCTTCCAGTCCCTGCCTGCGCCGTCGGACGCAGGCGAGGCGGACCGTGGCCTTCGCTGGAGGAACGCTCCCCGGTGACAGTGGCGGGACCGCGCCGGATTCGCACCGGACTTCCTCAGCTGTCGCCGTATGGCCCGCGCAGTCCACCACGCCCCGCGAATGCCCGTCAACTCCCCCTTGACCTGCGACGCTGCCCTGTGGCACGGCCTGTGGTGCACGCCACAGCGTGGCAGCCGCGTCACAGACGGTTGCCCGCGCCCCTGATCCCGCGTCACTATCTGGTGCACGGCGGTGACGGGGCCGCCGGAAGGGGGCCGGGGGATGCCGCAGCGCGCTGACCGCCACGAGATCCGCATCAGGATCACGGGCACGAACAATCCTGACCAGGACATCGAGGACCTCAAGGCGTGGCTGGAGCGCGAGCCGTGGCTGGACCGGAGGCAGCACGACTGGGCGCTGCGGCCGCGGCCGGCGGACGAGGGCGACGACGGCCCCGGCGAGATGGCCGCCGGCGTCGACGATCTGATCCTGGTCATCGTCGGTGCGGTCGCCACCGAGATCACCAAGAGCCTGAGCATCGCCCTGCAGGAGTGGCTGCGACGACGCCGCGAGGAACGGGACACCGGCGAACGGCCCGCCGTCGCGGTCGGCGGCGGTGACGAGGACCTGCGCGCGCTCGGCGACGCGGGCCCGGACGCCCCGTCCCCCGAACACCCCGATCCCGGCAGTCCGGCGGACGGGAGCGGCAGCACCGCCGGGGACTGAGCCGGATGTCCGAATACGACGCACGGGGCAAGGGCAACCGGGCGCTGCTGATCTGTGTCGACGACTACCGCACCCTGCGCCCGCTCCCCGCGGTGAAGGACAACGCCCAGGCCCTGGAGCGGGCCCTGCTCGCCCCCGGCACCGATCTGTTCACCGAGGGCGAGGTCGTCATCTGCCGCCCCCAGGAGCCCTGGGAGGTGGAACAGGCGCTGGACACCGTCACCCAGGAGGCACGCGGGCTGCTGCTGGTGTACTTCTCCGGCCACGGGCGGGTGGGCCGCGACGGCGGCAATCTGCACCTCATGGTCGGTGCCTCGGAACGGCGTCACAAGACCGTCTCCTGGCAGGACATGGTGCTGTCCTATCTGGACAACGCGCGGGCCGACCGCATCGTGATCGTCCTGGAGTGCTGCTACGCCGGCAACGCGAGCGAGGCCTTCCACTCCTGCCGCAAGCCCACGTCGCTGCTGATGGCCGCGCAGCCCAACCGCCGTATCTTCAGCGGCGAGGAACCCGCCGGGGGCAGCGTCTTCACCCGTGCCGTGGCGCAGACCCTGGAGCGGGGCCTGCCCGGCAAGCGGTGCGTCACCTTCGAGGACCTCGTCCGGGAGCTGCGCGAGCGGCTGGCCGGCGAACGGACCCCGATGGGCGACGTGTGGGAGCCGCGCTCGGCCAAGCAGAACACCGTCGACGATGTCATCCTGTCCTTCGCCACCCCCGAGGCCCGGCCCCCGACCCCGCTGCGGATCCGCTTACGCCGCCGGCTGAAGTCGTACCTGCGGCACTGGCCCGGAATCCTGCTGGTCCTGGCGGTCGTCCTCGTACCGGCCACCACGGGCGTCGTCCTGCTGAACCTCCCGAACGCCGAAGCACCCTGCCCGCCCGCCCTCGAACTGCGGCTGCTCACCGCCCCCGAGGCCGAACCCGCGCTGCGCCAGGCGGCCTTCGACTACGAGATGTCCCAGGCCAACACCCGTCCGCTCCGCGGTGAGGGCGACCTCCCCGACGGCTGCCGGCGCGCCCAGATCACCGTCTACTCCGCCGCCAGGGACCAGATCGACCGGGGCTTCGCGGCCGCCGACCGCTGGCAGGGCGAGGCACGCGGCACCGGCCGGGGCCGGCCGGACGACCAGGGCACCGACCCCCTCTACCGGCCGGGACCGCAGCCCGACATCTGGATCCCGGAATCCACCGCCGACTACGACGAGGCCCGCCGCGGTATGCCCCTCAAGGGCTCCCCGGCCACGCTGCACTACGTGGCCCCGGTCGCCTACACCCCCCTCGTCGTCGGCATCCCGGCGCACCGGCGGCTGGACGACGTCGAACCGGCCGGCGCCTCCTGGCCGGAGCTGCTCACCGGGACCGACAGCGCCCACCAAGACCTCAGGCTCCTGCGGCCGAGCCCCGTACTGTCCGGCACCGGTCTGCTGCACACCGTCGGCCTCTACCTCGCCCACGACGGCCCGGACGCCGCCTCGCCGGGTGCGCCCGACCCCGCCCTCGCCCGGCAGGCCGAGGAGCGGCTCTCCGCCCCGGGCAGCCAGTACGCGGGCAGTACCGAACTGCTGTGTTCGCTGCGCCCCGACACGGACGCGGCCGGCTCCGTCGACCGGACGAAGTCCGCGCCGCTGGTGTCGGAGAAGTCCCTCGCCGACTACAACCTCGGCCACGCCATCGGCAGTTGCCCGGCCCTGGACTCCCCGCTCCCGCTGCGCGACCGGTACGTCGCCTACTACCCGCAGAACGTCCCCGCGCTCGACCACCCCCTGGTCCGCGTCGACTGGCACGGTGCCACGGACGCCACCCCGCGGCAGGCCGCCGTGGCCGGCTTCGCGCAATGGCTGCGCGCCCCGGACGGCGGCCGGCGCACCCTGAACGCACAGGGCTACCGCGGGGTGCGGGGCAGCGCCCCGGGACCGGGCTCCCCGCTGCTGGAGAGCCGCGCGGACGTCAGCCTCCTCGCCCCCACCGTTGCCTTCACCGCGGGTCCCGGCCAGGTGGCCCAGGTCCTGGACGGCTACGACAAGGCACAGCGCTCCAGCCAGGTGCTGATCCTGATGGACACCTCCACCTCCATGGCGGAGAGCGGCCGGCTCCCGATCGCCGTGAGCGCGGCCGGGCGCGCCCTGGAGCTGGCCGGCGCGCGCCACACCTATGGCCTGTGGACCTTCCCGGACCACGCGCACCCCCAGGACCGCTACGCGGTGCGCGAGCTCGTCCCGCCCGGCAGCGCCGACCCGGCCCGGGGCAAGGCCGCGCTGGACCGGATCGCGGGCAACCCGGACCGCGAACTGGTCGGCCACGGTGCCGCGATGGAGGAGGCACTGACCCGCGCCGTACAGAAGATGAAGACGTCCCCGGCCACCAACAAGGCCATCGTGCTCCTCCTCGACCAGGACGACGGGGCGGGCGGGCGCGCGGCGAGCGTGGACGGCACCCTCAGCACGCTCGTCAAGAAGGGGCCACCTGTGCCCATCCTGGCGCTGGTGATGGGCAAATCGGGCTGTGACACCTTCGCCCTCCGGCAACTGGCCGCCGCCTCCCTCGGCCAGTGCGTGCCCAGCGGCCCGCAGGCCGTCGACACGCTGGCCGGACGGATCGCCTCCATCGGCACGGCCACAAAGGGAGACCGATGACCGCCGCACGCACCGCCGGGCCCGCCGCGCCGGCCTGTCTGGCCCTGGTCCTGGCGGTGAGCGGCTGTACGCCGCAGGAGCAGACCCTCCCGGAGCGGGGCGCGATCGTCCTCGCCACCGGCAGCGATCTCAGCAGCTCCGGCATCCGCCAGGAACTGATCCGCGCCTGGGAGAAGGACAGCGGCCGCACGGTCCGGATCGTCAAGCTCCCGGACACCGCCGACGGCCAGCGCAGCCAGCTGCTGGCGGCCGGCCAGTCCGGCAACGGCGGCTACGACGTGCTCAACCTCGATGTCGCCTGGACCGCGGAGTTCGCCGAGGCCGGCCTCATCCGTCCCTGGGCCGCGAGCCTGGACGGCGACTTCCTCGACAGCGTGGCCAAGACGGTGGAGTACGGCGGCAAGGTGTGGGGCGTGCCCTTCAACACCGATGCCGGGCTGCTCTACTACCGCAAGGACATCCTCAAAAAGTTCGGCCGTGCGGTCCCGTCCGACTGGGACGAGCTGCGGAAGACGGCGCAGGACGTGGCGGGCGACTACAACCGCGAGGCCGTCCGGGACGCCAAGGGACACGACAAGAAGCCGCCGGTGATGTACGGCATGGTCGCCCAGCTGCGGCCCTACGAAGGGCTGACCGTCAACACCCTGGAGTCGGCCTGGGCCAACGGCGGCGACCCGGACGCCACCAGCTTCACCAAGGACGCACAGGTCGGCGCGCTCCAACAGGGCGTCACCGACCTCAAGGCCCGGCTCGACTCGATCATGCCGCACGAGGCCACCACGATGGACGAGACCGAGAGCCGCCGCTGGTTCGCCGACGGCCGCGCGCTGTTCATGCGCAACTGGCCCGTCGAGTACGCCTCGGTCGCCGGGAAGCTCACGCCCGGCGTGCAGTTCGACGTCACCCAGCTCCCGGCCCGCCGCAGCGACGGCAAACGGATGTCCGTACTGGGCGGGCAGAATCTCGCGATCTCGGCCGGCAGCAGGCGGCCGTCCGGCGCCCGGTCCCTGATCGAGGCACTGACCAGCCCGGACAGTGAACGCTGTCTGCTGGAGCGGGGGTTCGCGGCGACCCGGGAGACGGCGTACCGGGAGACGGCCGGGGCGCCGCACTGCCCGCCGTCGCCCGCCGGCGCGGAGCACGGCACCGCCGGCCGACCGGAGCCGCGGCCCGACACCCGCACCCTGCACGAGGCGTTGCTGGCGGCCGAACCGCGCCCGCGCAGCGCCCATTACCAGACCTTCAGCAAGGTCGTACAGCTCGGGGTGTCCGCCTACCTCAACGGCCCCGGCGGCACGGCCATTGCCGACCAGCTGGCCCGGGAGGCCGATGACGCGCTCGGCGGGCGGGGCGGACAACCGACGAGGCGCCCGGCGGACGACGGCTGATGCCGTGGTCCGCCGGACGCCTCGTCCCGTCCGTCGTCGCTGCCCGCTGCCGTCTCCGGCAGGCTCAGGCGGCGACGATCAGATAGATGCCATAGGCCACGGCCGCCGCGCACAGGGCGAAGGCGGCCACCGCACCGGCCCGCGCGCCCGGTGCGGCGACCGCGGCCACCGCACCTTCCTGCTGCGGCCTGCGGGACGTACCGACGATGCCGACGGTGAACAGGCCCACGATCCCGACCGTCACCACGAGGGTGACGCCGAAGACCTGGCCGAGAGCTGCCCAATCGATGGTCATGGGGTTCCTTGGGGTTCCTTAGGAGATGACAGCTAGCGGGAGACCGTCGCGGCCTTGGCACGCGGCGCCGGTGAAGCGGGGGGTGAAGCAGGGGGTGAAGCGGGGGCGTCGGTGCCGGACGCCGGGGCCGGGGCCTCGGCGGACTCCGGTGCGCCGGCCGCCGGAGCCGGCCGGCCCGCCGGGGGAGGCGAGACGGTGCGCAGCGCGGCGGTCACCACACCCACCGGCTCCGCGGCCGCGCCTTCGTTGACATTGGTGTGGTCGATCGGCTTGCGCCGGGAGGCGGCCCGGATCGCACCGCAGATGCCCAGCGCGAGGACGGCCACCGCCGCCACGCCCCAGTTGCCCTGGCCGGCGAGGAACGCGGCGCCCGCCGCGACCACACCGGCGGCCGGCAGCGTCAGGCCCCAGGCGAGAACCATCCGGCCGGCCGTGGACCAGCGCACCACGCCGCCCTTGCGGCCCAGTCCCGAGCCCATCACGGAACCGGAGCAGACCTGGGTGGTGGAGAGCGCGAAGCCGAGGTGGGAGGAGGCCAGGATGGTGGCCGCGGCGCCGGTCTGGGCGGCGAAGCCCTGCGGCGGCTGGATGTCGGTGATGCCCTTGCCCATGGTGCGGATGATCCGCCAGCCGCCCAGGTACGTACCGAGCGCGATGGCCAGACCGGCCGAGGCGATGACCCACAGCGGCGGGTCGGCGTGCGGGGCGACGACCCCGCCGGTGATCAGCGCGAGGGTGATCACGCCCATCGTCTTCTGGGCGTCGTTGGTGCCGTGGGCGAGGGAGACCAGGGCGGCGGAGGCGATCTGCCCCGCGCGGTAGCCCTTGGCGGTGTCCGCCTCGTCGCGGTTGCGGGTCAGCCGGTAGGTGAGCCGGGTCGCCGCCATCGCGGCCAGGCCGGCCACGAACGGCGCGGCCACCGCCGGGATCAGGACCTTCATGACCACGGCCTCGCCGTGCACCCCGTGGGTGCCGACGGACACCAGGGTCGCGCCGATCAGACCGCCGAACAGCGCGTGGGAGGAACTGGAGGGGAGCCCCGCGAGCCAGGTCAGCAGGTTCCAGACGATCGCGCCGACCAGGCCGGCGAAGATCACTTCAGGTCTGATGCCGGCGCCCTCGTCGATGATCCCGCCGGAGATGGTCTTGGCCACCTCCACGGACAGAAACGCACCGACGAGGTTGAGCACTGCCGACATCGCCACCGCGGTCTTGGGTCGCAATGCCCCGGTGGAAATGGTGGTGGCCATTGCGTTGGCCGTGTCGTGGAAGCCGTTCGTAAAGTCGAACACCAAGGCCGTGACGATCACGATCCCGATGAGAAGCGTGATGTGTTCCATTCACCCAGGCAATCAGTTCGAAGGTCAGTGTCGTTGGGACCGTACGGAGAGTGGATGAACGGAAAGTGAACTGGGACGGGCGCAATGGTGACACCCCCGCAGTGTTCACGCGGAGGCGTCTCTCGCGTCACTTCTGCCTCATCTGTTGGTGAACTTCCTGTGCTGCGCCGCCGAGCCGTGCCGGTGCTTCCGCGGGTGTGGCAGTTCCCGGGGATCAAGCACCACAAAGTGGTACACGGCAGTGTGTATCCGTCCCATCGGCATCAGTTGGGCAAATGGCCCTATAGGGCGGATGCCGAGGTGGCGGGCCCCGGCGTACGGTGCCCCGGTTTGCTCGTACGGTGTCGCGCACCGCATCCGCTTTTTGCCACACCGCGACGGAGGACCCATGAAGGACCACGCCGACCGCCTCGCCGAAGCCTGGGGCGAACTGGTCGCCACCGCCCGCCGAACCGTCGCCGACGGACTGGTGGTCGGCACCTCGGGCAATGTCTCGTGTCGTATCAAGGACCTGGTCCTGGTCACCCCCAGCGGCGTCCCCTACGACCGGCTCGGGCCCGGCGACACCACCGCGGTCGACCTCGAAGGGCGTCAGATCATCGGCGGACTCCGGCCGACCAGCGAACTCCCGATGCATCTGGCGGTCTACCGCAGCACCACGGCCACTGCCGTCGTCCACACCCACGCCCCGTACGCCACCGCCGTCTCCACCCTCGTTCCCGAACTCCCGCCGGTCCACTACATGACCGCGGCGCTCGGCGGCCCCGTGCGCGTCGCCCCCTACGCCCTGTACGGCAGCGACGAGCTGGCCGCGAACATGCTCGACGCGCTCCGCGACCGCACCGGCTGCCTGCTGCAGAACCACGGCACCCTCACCCACGGCGACAGCCTCGGCCAGGCCCTGGACCGCACCGCCCAGCTGGAGTGGATGTGCCGGGTCTGGCTCCTCGCGAGCTCCGTGCCGGGACACACCCCGAGCCTGCTGTCGGCCGGCCGGCTCGACGCCGCGGCCGCCCGGCTGCGGGGCTACGGCCAAGGCTGAGCGGCTGCCGGGGACGGCGGACGGGCACCCGGCCGCCGTCCCCCGGTCACCCGCCCGTCTCCGCCAAGTGGCCGCCCCCGGAAGCGCTGCGCACACTGGTGAGGTGCGCCTGGTTACCGCGGCGGCCGTGGCCGCCACCACCGTGATCGGTGCCGGGGCGGCCGCCGTGGCGGTCGGCCGGTACGCCGGCGGCATTGCCCTGAAACCGTCGCCCGACGACCCCTTCCCGGGCGACCCCCGGCTCACCGTGCACTCCGCCACCGAGAGCCGCATCGCCGTCACCCGCACTCTGGCGTCCCTGCGGCCCGGCACCTACGGGCTCACCGGCTCCGGCTGCCATGCGGTGATCGGCGACGTGATCCACGGCATCCCGCACCCCGCCGATGCGGTCGTACGCCGCCTGGTGCGGGTCACCCACGGCACCCTCAGACCCGGCAACCGGATGCGGCTCACCCCGCAGGTGCACCTCGGCAACCCCCGTGACGCCCTCGGTCTGGACTGCGCCGACATCGACGTCCCCGGAGAACTCGGCACCCTCCCGGCGTGGTTCCTCCCCGGCGTACGCGACACCTGGGTCATCACCGCACACGGACTGGGCACCACCCGCGAACACCCCATGGTGGTCATGCCGTTCCTGCACCGCCACCGGCTGCCCGTCCTCGATCTGGCCTACCGCAACGACATCGGCGCCCCGCGCACCGCCGACGGCATCAACCACCTCGGCGACACCGAGTGGCGCGACCTGGACGCCGCGATCCGTTACGCGGTCCGCTACGGCGCCCAGGACATCGTCCTCTACGGCTGGTCCACCGGCGCGGCCATGGCGCTGCGCGCCGCCGCCCACTCCGCGCTGCGCGCCCGGATCAGCGGCCTGGTCCTGGACTCCCCGGTCCTCGACCAGGGCGCCACCGTCCGCGCGCTGGCCGCCGCCCGGCGGATCCCGCGCGCCCTGCTGCCCCTGGCCGTACGCGCGGCCGAGGGCTCCACGGGAAGGCCCGTCGACCGGCCCGCCGCCACCGTCGACCCGGACGCGCTGAACGTCCCCATCCTGCTCTTCCACGGGCCCGACGACATGATCGCCCCCTGGACGGCCGCCCGCTCCCTCGCCGCCCGCCGCGCCGACCTGATCACCCTTCAGCCGGTCCCGCACGCACCGCACGCCGCGATGTGGAACGCCGACCCGCCGGGTTACGAAGAGGCGCTGCGGCGCTTCCTCACCCCACTCATGTAGCGGGGGCGCCCCGGCGGGGGCGCCGGCCCGCCCCCGCCGGACCGCCGGCGCCCCGCGGGGAGCCGCCGCCCCGATGACCCCCGGACGTACGGAGGGACAACTCCGCTCATCACGGATGGGTCGGCCGGATGACGCGGCCCCGGCAGATCGCAAGCAGGGTTCCGATTGGGTTTTCGGGCCGACAGCGGCAACACTGCTCCTGTGACGTCCCGTACCCCGCGCGACTCCCGGCTCCGACTTGTCCCCCGTCAACCGGTTGCGGCCGCCCGCCGGGCGGTGACAACCCGGACCACGCGTCCGGCGCCCCGCCCACCCGAGGGCACACCGCCGCCCGCGGAGCTGGCCCGGCAGGCCCGCGCCGTGCTGGCCGGCGCGGCCCGCCTGGCCCGCTGGGCCGACGGCGCCGCCCTGCGCGCCGGCCCGGACGGAGCGCTGCCGAAGGCCGCCGCGGAACGCGCCGCCGAGGCCCTGCACCTGACGCCGCAGCAGGTCCGTACCGACTGGGACCGGGCCCGGCTCGCCGGACTCGTCGAGCTGCACGACGGGCTCGCCCGCCCCGGCTGGCGGCTGCGCGCCTGGGACCGCGACGACACGGCCGTGCTGCGCGGCTGGGTCGCGCTCTTCGACGCCTGGTCGCTGGCCCGTCCCGCACCGCCCGGCGCCGGCCCCGCGATAGTCGCCGAAGTCGTCGAGGCGCTGCCGCAGTTGCTGTCCCTGCTGCACCTGTCGGCCGGGCCCGTCCGGCTGCCGGTGCTGCTCGACATGCTGGACCAGCGCGTCGCCGAGCTGCGCACGGAACGCTGCGAGGTCCCCTACGGCCAGGACCCGGCCCCGGGCGGCACCGACGACGCCCCCGCGGCGGCCGACGACGCCGCGGGGGCGTCGCTGGCCGAGCTGCTGGGCTGGGCGCTGGACGCCCTGCTGACCGTCGGCGCGCTGGTGCCGCGGGAGGGGTCGCGCGACGGTGTCCACGAGGCCTTTCACGACGCGTCCGAGGCGCAGCTGACACCGCTCGGCAACTGGTCGGTGTGGGTCAAGCTGGAGCAGATCTGCGTCGCCGCCCAGAGCCCGGCCGGCCATATCGAACAGTCCGCGGAGGCGATGCTCCGCGGCTGCGCCCGGCTCACCCCCGGACCGGCCCGTACCGAGTACCGCGCCTGGCTCGCCGCCCGCTCCGTCGGCGCCGCCGTCGAGGAGCTGCTGACCGTGGCCCGCGGCGAGGATGCCCTGCTGCGCGGCCTGGCCTTCGAGGCGCTGCGGGCGGTCGGCGCCCCGGCCGAGCCCGCCGTACGGGCCGCGGCCGACGAGCCGGGCCTGCGGCCGTACGCCCTGCTGTGGCTGGTCGAGCACGAGGGCGGCGACCCGGAGACCGCGCCCGATGTCCTCACCCGCGAGGAGTCGACCTGGCTGTGGGTGGACACCGCGGCGGCCGTCGCCGACCACGGCGAGGCCCAACTGCTGGTGCGGCACCTCGATTCGGCGGTCCAGGGCTCGGTGCCGCGCCTCCTGGAGGAGGTACGCGCCGTCGGGCACCCCCGTACCGTCCAGGTGCTGGTGGCGCTGGCCGCGGCCCACCCGGACCCGGCGCTCGCCAAGGCCGTGCGGCGGGCCGCGTTCCAGGTCCACACGGGCGGCACCTGAGGGCCGCGGCGGCCGGCCGGGGAACCCTTCCCCGCGGCGTGGCCCGAGGTGTTCTGCTGAGACCTGCCTCACAGTCCCGCGGCAGGGCCGGGCCCGGCGCCCGCCGCCGCCCCGCCCCGCCGCCGCAGCTCCGTGCGTCGCGGCGCGGGCCGCTGCGAACGGGCGGCCGCGCGGCGGGCCCCACGGGGCCGGTGCCGTCGGCCGCCGTCCGGAAAAGTATTTGCACAGGGCCGTTAGACTGCCTCCCATGGCAGTTCTCCCTTGGGTTCATTAGACGGCGCAGCCCGCTCTCGGACCGTCCGTCCAATCCGCCGTCTTCCTGCCCTGGAGCTTTTTCCGTGATCACCGCCTCCGGCCTTGAGCTGCGCGCCGGCGCCCGCATCCTCATCGAGTCCGCTTCCTTCCGTATCGCCAAGGGCGACCGCATCGGCCTGGTCGGCCGTAACGGCGCCGGCAAGACGACCCTCACGAAGGTGCTGGCGGGCGAGGGCATCCCCGCCGCCGGCACGGTCACCCGCTCCGGCGACGTCGGCTATCTGCCGCAGGACCCGCGCACCGGCGACCTCGACGTGCTGGCCCGCGACCGCATCCTGTCCGCCCGCGATCTGGACTCCGTGCTCCGCAAGATGCGCGAGAACGAGGACCGGATGGCCAACGGCAAGGGCGCCACCCGCGACAAGGCGATGAAGAAGTACGAGCGCCTGGAGACCGAGTTCCTGACCAAGGGCGGGTACGCCGCCGAGGCGGAGGCCGCGACCATCGCCGCCAGCCTCGGACTGCCGGACCGCATCCTCGGCCAGCCGCTCCACACGCTCTCCGGCGGTCAGCGCCGCCGCGTCGAGCTGGCCCGGATCCTGTTCTCGGACTCCGACACCCTGCTGCTCGACGAGCCGACCAACCACCTCGACGCCGACTCCATCGTCTGGCTGCGCGACTACCTCAAGACCTACCGCGGCGGCTTCATCGTCATCTCGCACGACGCCGACCTGGTCGAGACCGTCGTCAACAAGGTGTTCTATCTCGACGCCAACCGCTCGCAGATCGACATCTACAACATGGGCTGGAAGCTCTACCAGCAACAGCGCGAGGCCGACGAGAGGCGCCGCAAGCGTGAGCGGCAGAACGCCGAGAAGAAGGCCGCGGCCCTCAACTCGCAGGCCGACAAGATGCGGGCCAAGGCGACCAAGACCGTCGCCGCGCAGAACATGGCCAAGCGCGCCGACAAGCTGCTGGCCGGCCTGGAGGCGGTGCGGGCCTCCGACAAGGTCGCCAAGCTGCGCTTCCCGGACCCGGCCCCGTGTGGCAAGACCCCGCTCACCGCCGAGGGGCTGTCGAAGTCCTACGGCTCCCTGGAGATCTTCACCGACCTCGACCTGGCCATCGACAAGGGTTCCCGGGTCGTCATCCTCGGCCTCAACGGCGCGGGCAAGACCACCCTGCTGCGGCTGCTGGCCGGCGTCGAGACCCCGGACACCGGCGAGGTCCGCCCCGGGCACGGCCTCAAGCTCGGCTACTACGCCCAGGAGCACGAGACCCTGGACCCGGACCGCACAGTCCTGGAGAACATGCGCTCGGCCGCCCCGGACATGGACCTGGTCGCCATCCGCAAGACGCTGGGTTCCTTCCTTTTCTCCGGGGACGACGTCGACAAGCCCGCCGGGGTGCTCTCCGGCGGCGAGAAGACCCGCCTCGCCCTGGCCACGCTGGTCGTCTCCTCCGCCAATGTGCTGCTGCTCGACGAGCCCACCAACAACCTCGACCCGGCCAGCCGCGAGGAGATCCTCGGCGCGCTGCACACCTTCACGGGCGCCGTGGTCCTGGTGTCGCACGACGAAGGAGCGGTGGACGCGCTGGAGCCGGAGCGCATCATCCTGCTGCCCGACGGCGTCGAGGACCTGTGGGGCCAGGACTACGCGGACCTGGTCGCGCTGGCCTGATCACGGCGGATGGATCATGCCGTATGGATCATTCGGCCGATGTGTGATCCATCATCTGAGTGAGAACGGCTCGTACAACGGCGAGTCTGCGGCATACGGCCGGGTCCTTGGGGCCCGGCCGTCACCATTTCGGCGGCATACCGCCTGACCTGCCACTTCTTCCGGAAAGTCGGGCTCGGGCAGCCTCCCGGGCAGGCGGAATAAGGGATTCCGCCCCGCGTGAGCGGGCGCCGGACGGCAAAGGATGTCGTACTGACCCCGCGGAATGGGTGGCCAGGAAGCCGGGGAGGGGTGATCATGAGAGTCCAGAGCGCACTTCCCACGAGGAGGCACGGGTGGCCGAGACTCTGAAGAAGGGCAGCCGGGTAACCGGCGCCGCGCGCGAGAAGCTCGCGGCAGACCTGAAGAAGAAGTACGACTCCGGTGCGAGCATCCGGGCGCTGGCCGAGGAAACCGGCCGCTCCTACGGATTCGTGCACCGGATGCTGAGCGAATCCGGTGTGGTCCTGCGCGGTCGCGGCGGAGCCACGAGGGGCAAGAAGGCCGCATCGGCCTGACGGCTGCGACTCCGGGTGCAGCGGTGTCCCCCCGGCCGGCTGAGCAGTCGGCCGGGAGGTTACCGTTCAGTCACTTACGCACGCAGGTGCGGCCGGCTGACTCGGAGACGCTCATGACTCTGCTCGACAAGGACGGTGTGCGACTCACCGTTGACGGTGCGATCGCCACGGTGACCCTCGCCAACGCAGCGAAGCGCAATGCGCAGTCGCCGGCCATGTGGCGGGCGCTTGCCGAGGCGGGCTCGCTGCTGCCGGGAAACGTGCGGATCGCGGTGCTGCGTGGTGAGGGCACGTCCTTCTCCGCCGGCCTCGACCGCAAGGCGTTCACGCCCGAAGGCTTCGACGGCGAGCCGTCGTTCATCGATCTGGCGCGCGGCACGGACACTGACCTCGATGCCACGATCGCCGAGTACCAGGAAGCATTCACCTGGTGGCGGCGCAATGACCTGGTGTCCATCGCCGCCGTGCAGGGGCACGCCATCGGCGCGGGCTTCCAGCTCGCCCTGGCCTGCGATCTGCGGGTGGTCGCGCCGGACGTCCAGTTCGCCATGCGCGAGACCAGCCTGGGACTCGTACCGGACCTGACCGGTACCCACCCCCTGGTCGGGCTGGTGGGCTACGCGCGGGCGCTGGAGATCTGCGCCACCGGGCGCTTTGTGCATGCCGAGGAGGCCGAGCGGATCGGCCTGGCCCATCTGGTGGTGCCCGCCGACCAGCTCGATGCCGCGGTGGGCGACCTGGCGGCCGCGCTCACCGCCGCGCCCCGGGACGCCGTGATCGAGACCAAGGCCCTGCTGGCCGGCGCCGCGGGCCGTACGTACGAGGAGCAGCGCAGCGCCGAACGGGCCGCGCAGGCCCGCCGGTTGCGCGACCTCGCCGGCGTGGGGGAGTAGCCCCGCCGCACCCGCCCCGGCTCTGACGGCGTAGCCGCCGGGCGCGCCCGTCAGCCCTGGTCCACGGCGGTGACCAGCACGGCAACCGTCGACGGCGCCGCCGGTGCCGCCGCCACCGCCCGCCGCACGGCGCAGGAGACATCCAGCGCCCGGTAGCGGGGCGCGGTCGCCAGCTGGATCAGCACATGCCCGTCGGTGAACCGCACCGGACGGGAGGGCCCGCCGAGTACCGGGGCCAGCCGGGCCACACCCGCCACGCCCCGCGCGACGGCGATGACCCCCGCCGGACCCTCCTGTGCCGCCCCCGTCCGGTCATCCGTCACAGGGGTGGCGGCGGGGCCTTCCGCACGGGCGGGCGGCGCCCCCGCGGTGGCCGCCCCGGCCCCGTCCGCCGCCAGCAGCCCGCTGACCCGCAGATCCACCGTGCTCACCACCAGTCCCAGTGCCCGGAACGACGCCTCCAGCAGCGCGGTGCGCACCTGGCCGGCGAGGGCGGGCAGCGGCCGGCCGGCGGCCGCTGCGAAGTCCGCCTCGATCCGCAGCGGACCGGGCGGCAGTGCGCTCGGCGGCGCCGGCGCCGCGGGCTGTGGGGCGTGGCCGGGGTCGGCGACGGACAGCCGCAGCGTGCCGACGCGTACCCCGGCCGGTGTCCCGGCGGCCGCCCGCAGCGCCCCGACCGCCGCCTGCTCGGTGATCCATGACCCGTCCGCGGGCCCGCCGAGCGGTAGCACCCGGCCGATGCCGAGCTGCGCCCGCACCGCCTGCGCCAACTGGTTCGCGGCCACCGCGTCACCCCTTTCCCGGCAGGTCACCGGACCTGTTCCCGGACACGTCCCGGACAACTCCCCCAGCCTGCCGCAGACCGGCCCGAACGGCAGGGCGGTGTGCCGGACGGCGCCGTGAGGACACTCCCCTGCCACGTCCCCGGAGCGGCCCGGCGGAAGCGGACCTACTGTGGGCAACGGAGCGGGCGGACCGCTTCTCCTCGCGGAAAGGGACGTACGGCGATGAGCGAGAGCCAGCAGCATGCGGAGGCGCCCCGGACTCCCGTCAAGCGGGGCGGCGGCGACCCCGCGACCCGTGGGCGGACCACCATCGCCGACGGTGTCGTGGAGAAGATCGCCGGTCTGGCGGCCCGGGACGTCCTCGGTGTGCATGCCATGGGCAGCGGCTTCGCCCGTACGCTCGGCGCCGTACGCGACCGGGTGCCCGGCAGCGGCCGGTCCGCGACCGTGACCCGCGGGGTCAAGGCCGAGGTCGGCGAGGTGCAGACCGCGCTGGACCTGGAGATCGTGGTCGACTACGGCGTCGCCATCGCGGATGTCGCGCGCACCGTCCGGGAGAACGTCATCTCCGCCGTGGAGCGGATGACGGGCCTGGAAGTCGTCGAGGTCAATATCGCGGTCAGCGACGTCAAGCTGCCCGACGAGGAAGACGAAGAAGAGGGACCGGAGACACGGCTCCACTAGCCGGGCCCGTCCGGAGTGGTAGCGAAGGAGCGCACGATGAGCATGGCCGTGGTCGGCCTCTTGGCCGGTATGGCGCTGGGCTTCGCCGGATACTTCGGTGGCTTCGGCGCCTTCGTGCTGGTGGCGGCGCTGGGCGCCATCGGCTTCGTGGCCGGCAGATTCCTGGACGGGGATCTGGAAGCCGGCGATTTCTTCCGTCCGCGCAGCCGCGACCGCGACGACCGGCGGCGGTGAAGCCCGGTGGCGACGGTGTCCCCGGCCGCCGCGGCCGCTGCCGTGGCGGCGGGTGAGCGCGGTGCGACCAGAATCGCGGACCGGGTGGTGGCGAAGATCGCCGCGCAGGCGGCCCGGGAGGCGCTGCGCGGGGAGTCCCCGCAGGCCCGCACGGACGCGCATGCGACGGTGACGGTGCACCGGCGCGATGACCGTGAGCACTTCGGCGAGGCGCGGGTGCGGATCGCCGTGGAGCTGGGCTACCCCTGTGACATCGGCGCGCAGTGCCGGGTGGTGCGCCGTCAGGTCGCCGAGCGGGTGCAGGCGTTGGCGAGCATGGAGGTGCCCGAGGTCGCGGTGGAGGTCGAGCGGCTGCACTCGCCGCTGCTGGACCGTACGGACCGCGGGAGGGTGCGATGAGCGACGACGACGCGCAGCCGCCGGACACCCGGCGGCTGCCCACCCTCGGCACCACACCGGACACGACGGCCGGGGAGGACACACCGTCCGCCCCGGGCGAGACCGCCACGGGCACCGCGGACGGCGGCCGGACCGGGCGCTTCTGGTCGGAGCGGCGGGTACCGGCCGCCGTGGTCGCGCTGGTGCTGCTGGCCGCCGCCGGGCTGCTGCTCTACGACGTGGTCGCGGTGCGCGCCCACCGTCCCGCCATGGCCTGGCGCCGGCGGCTCGCCCGTGAACTGGCCACCCGTCATCTCGACAACCCCTGGGTGCTGGGCGCCGCCGCGGTCGCCGTGGTGCTCGGTATCTGGCTGATCGTGCTGGCCCTCACCCCCGGGCTGCGCCAGGTGCTGCCGATGCGGCGGGCGGCACCGGACGTCCGGGCCGGGCTGGACCGGGCGGCCGCCGCGCTGGTGCTGCGCGACCGCGCCATGGAGGTCGCCGGCGTCCAGTCCGTACGGATGAAGGTCAGCCGGCGCAAGGCCTCGGCGCGCGCCGTGTCCCACTTCCGCGAGCTGGCCGAGGTCCGTGCCGACCTCGATGCCGCCCTCGGTGCGGGCCTGCGGCAGCTGGGGCTGGCCCGCCGGTTCGGTCTGGCCGTACACGTCCGGCGCCCGAAGAAGAGGTGAGCGAGTCATGCGCAGGGTCCGCAGAACGGTCAACCGGGTGCTGCTCGGCCTGACCGGTGTGGTGCTGTTCGGCACCGGTGGCCTGGTGCTGTTCGGCGGCCTCGGCCTGCCCGCGAAATGGCATCTCCGCCTGCCCGCCCACTGGCCCTGGTCGCGCCCCGACGACGTGCTGCTCTCCGCGCACCAGCGCACCCGTTTCACCGGCCAGGGCTGGTTCTGGCCGGCCGTGATCGCCGTCCTGGCCGTCTTCGTGCTGCTGATGCTGTGGTGGCTGCTGGCGCAGCTGAGGCGGCACCGGCTGAACGAGATCCTCGTCGACAGCGGCGACGGCGAGGGCGCCGCGCTGCGCGGCCGGGCGCTGGAGGATGCCTTCGGGGCCGAAACGGAGTCGCTGGCAGGCGTCGACCGGGCCGGTGTGCGGCTGACCGGCCGCCGGCGCGAACCGCGGGTCCGGGCCCTGCTGGCCCTCGCCCCGCACGCCGACCCGGGGACCGTGGTCCGGCGCCTGTCGGACGAGGCGGTGGCCCATGCCCGCCGCTCGGCCGGGCTCGGCCGGCTGCCGGCGGACGTCCGGCTGCGCGCGGTCAAGCACCGGCCCGAGCGGGTCAGTTAGAGCCGACGGGAGCGGAGCGGTGGGGCCCGGCCCGAGGGGGCCCGCCCGAGTGCGATGGTGCGGCCAGGCCCGAGCGGGCCGGTGAAGGCCGGTCCGGCGGATCGCGGCGGGCTCCCCGTCAGAAGCCGTGCAGGGCCCCGCCGTTCACCGGCACCATCACGCCGGTGACATACGACGCGGCCGGCGACAGCAGGAACGCCGCGACCCGGCCGAACTCCTCCGGCGTGCCGTAGCGGCCCAGCGGGATCGAAGCGGAGTGAGCGGCGCGAGTGCCCTCCGGGTCGCCGGAGAGCGCGTCGAGCCGGGTCATCCGGTCGGTGGCGATCCGGCCGGGCACCACGCCGACGACGCGGATGCCGCGCGGGCCCACCTCGTTGGCGAGCGACTTCGCGAAGCCGGCGAGACCGGGGCGGAGCCCGTTGGAGAGGGTCAGACCGGGAATCGGCTCATAGACCGAGCCGGACAGCACAAAGCCGATCACGCCGCCCTCGGCCAGCTCGGCGGCGGCCGTACGGGCCATCCGTACCGCACCGAGGAAGACCGACTCGAAGGCCGCCCGCCACTGGTCGTCGGTGTTGTCGGCGGCGGTGCCGGGCGGCGGGCCGCCCACGCTGATGAGTACGCCGTCCAGGCGGCCGTAGCGTTCCCGGGCCGCGGCCACCAGGCGGTCGGGGGCGTCCGCGTCGGCATTGTCGGCCGCCACCCCCAGGGCGCGTTCGCCGAGCGAGGCGGCGGCCGCGGCCGCGCTCTCCTCGGTGCGTCCGGTGATCACCACGTGGGCGCCGTCGGCGGCCAGCTCCCGGGCGGTGGCGAAGCCGAGGCCCCGGGTCGCCCCGGTGACGAGATACGTCCGGTCGGTGAGTCCAAGGTCCATGGCCCTAGTCTGCCCTTGGCCCGTCCTGCAGACCGAAGGCGGTCCCCACCAGGCCGATATGGCTGAACGCCTGCGGGTAGTTGCCCAGCTGGCGTCCGGCGGCCGGGTCGTACTCCTCGGCGAGCAGCCCCACGTCGTTGCGCAGGTCCAGCAGCCGTTCGAACATCTCCCGGGCCTCCTGCCGCCGGCCGCTCAGCTGCAGCGCATCGGCGAGCCAGAACGAGCAGACCAGGAAGGTGCCCTCGCCGCCCGGCAGCCCGTCGACCGAGCCGCCCTCGGTGCTGTAACGGCTCACCAGTCCGTCATGCGTCAGCTCGCGGCGCACGGTGTCGATGGTGCTCAGGACCCGTGGGTCGTTGCCCGGCAGAAAGCCGACCCGGGGGATCAGCAGGGTCGCGGCGTCCAGTTGCGGGGAGCCGTAGCACTGGGTGAAGGTGCCGCGGTCGGCGTCGTAGCCGCGCTCGCACACCTCGCGGCGGACCTCGTCGCGCATCGCCCGCCACCGTTTGACGTCCCCGCCGAACTTCGGGTTCGCCTCGATCGCCCGCACCGCCCGGTCGGCCGCCACCCAGGCCATGACCTTGGAGTGCACGAAGTGCCGGCGCGGCCCGCGGATCTCCCACAGCCCCTCGTCGGGGTCGCGCCAGGTGGACTCCAGGTAGTCCACCAGCGCGCGCTGGATGTTCCAGGCGTGCGCTTCCGACGCCAGCCCGGCCGTGCGCGCGATGTGGAAGGAGTCGAGGACTTCCCCGTAGACATCGAGCTGACGCTGTTCGACGGCGGCGTTGCCGATGCGTACGGGCACGGAGTCGGCGTATCCGGACAGCCACGGCAGCTCGGCCTCCGGCAGCCGCCGCTCACCGGCCAGCCCGTACATGATCTGCAGATCGTCGGGGGCGCCGGCCACCGTGCGCAGCAGCCAGTCCCGCCAGGCGCCGGCCTCCTGAAGATATCCGGCGGACAGCAGGGAGTTCAGGGTGAGGCTGGCGTCGCGCAGCCAGCAGTAGCGGTAGTCCCAGTTGCGTACGCCGCCCAGCTGCTCGGGCAGCGAGGTGGTGGGGGCCGCGACGATGCCGCCGGTGGGCGCGTAGGTGAGCGCCTTGAGGGTGATCAGCGAGCGGATCACGGCCTCGCGGTACGGCCCCTTGTAGCGGCAGCGCGCGGACCAGGTGTGCCAGTCCTCCAGGGTGTCCTGGAGCGCCTCGTACGGGTCGATCTGGACCGGCCGGGGCTCGTGCGAGGGGTGCCAGGTCAGGACGAACGCGGTGCGCTCGCCCGCGGCGACGGTGAAGTCCGAGCGGGTGCTGAAGTCCTTGCCGTAGGTGCTGCCTTGGGAAGGGGTGCGCAGCCACACGGAGTCCGGCCCGGCGACCGCCACCCGGCAGCCCTCGGTGGCCCGCACCCAGGGCACCACCCGCCCGTAGTCGAACCGCAGCCGCAGCACACCGCGCATCTCGACGCTGCCGCTGAGGCCCTCGACGATCCGTACGACATCGGGCTGCTGGTCGCGCTGGGGCATGAAGTCGATGACCCGGACGCTGCCCGTAGGGGTCTGCCACACGGTGTCGAGGATCAGCGAGTCGCCGCGGTAGGAGCGCTCGGCGCGGGCCTCGGAGGAGCGGGGGGACAGCCGCCAGTGGCCGTTTTCCTTGCCGCCGAGGAGCGCGGCGAAGCAGGCCCCGGAGTCGAAGCGGGGCAGGCACAGCCAGTCGATGGAGCCGTCGCGGCCGACGAGTGCGGCGGTCTGCAGATCGCCGATGAGCGCATAGTCCTCGATATGTGGGTGCACTCAGCGACTTTTCCCGCCCGGCCGGTGCGCCACGCAAGGTGGCGGCTGTACGGGCTACGGGCCGGCCGGGACCGGTGGCGCGTCCTCGCCGGCCGCCCCGGTCTCCGCCGAGCCGGCGGATGCGGCGGATGCGGCGACCGGCCCGCCGGCCGGTGTCTCCCCGGTGTCCCGGGGCTCCCCGGTGTCCGCGGCATCCTCGGTCTCCGGGGCCTCCTGGGGCTCCCCGGTGTCCGCGGCCTCGCGGGCCTCCTTGGCCGCGGCCGCCACCCGGTCACTGCGCTCCCGGCGGACGAGGATGATCCAGCCGACCGGCACCGCCGCCGCGAACAGCCACCACTGGACCGCATATGCCATGTGCGGGCCGATGGAGTCGTGGTCCGGCTCGGGGACCAGCTCCGGCTTGCCGCCGGGCGGCTTGGGACCGGTCTGCTCGATATAGCCGCCGAGCGTCGGCCGGCCGATCCGCTTCGCCTGCTCCTTGCTGTTGATCAGCATGATCTGGCGAGGGGGCAGGCCCTTGGTGTCCTTGATTCCGCTGTACGCGGTGGTCTCGTCGGCCATCATCCGGCCGGTCACGGTGACCTTGCCCTTGGGGACGGCCGGGACGTCCGGGAACTTGGTGAGGTCGTCGCCGGCCGAGATCCAGCCGCGGTTGACCAGGACGGCCCTGCCGTCGCCGAGGATCAGCGGGGTCAGCACGTAGTAGCCGATGCTCTGCTCGTCGGCGGCGGTGCGCTGGCGGACCACGACCTCGTGCGCGGTGTCGTAGGTGCCGGTGGCGGTGACCGTGCGCCACATGTCGTGGCCGGGCAGATCACGGCCGGGGGCGGCCAGCTCGGTGACCGGCACCGGCCTGGCGGCCAGGCTGCTCGCGATCAGCTGGTTCTGCGCGACCTTGTGCTCATGGCGGTGGAGCTGCCAGAAGCCCAGCTTGATCATGACGGGGATCAGCACGAGAGCCACGAGGGTGAGGATCACCCACTGCCGGGACAACAGGAAGCGGTACACGGCTTCGACGGTACCTGGGGCGCCCCGGCCCCCGAGCCGGGGGTCCCCCCAGTGGTGGCCGGGGGAGGGTGCGGCCGGACCCTTGGCCCCGGTCCGGCGCACCGGATGGCTCAGACCCGGTCGACGATGCCCACCCTCCCGTCCGACCGCGCACAGTGCGCACCGCAGTACCACTGCCCGACGGCCTCGACGCCCTGGCCGATGATCTGGCACCGGCAGTGCTCACAGATCGGCGCCATGCGGTGGATGGCGCAGGCGAAACAGTCGAAGACATGCACCGCGCCCTGCGCATGCACCTCGAACGTCATGCCGTATTCGTTTCCGCAGACCTCACAACGTGCCATGCGCCACAGGGTGCGGGCGGCGCTCCCGTGTGGCGAGGTGCCGGCGGGTGTGTTGGGCGGGCTTCACCCGGACGCAGGCTTCGCAGCTGGTTCCACGTCTTGCAGCAACTGCATGAAGGCCGCCTCGTCGATCACGACCGTGCCGTACGAGGCGGCCTTGGCGGTCTTGGAGGTCCGTGCGTCGGGGTCGTTGGTCACCAGCAGGCTGGTCAGCCGGGACACGCTCGTGGCGACATGGAGGCCGGCCTCGATCGCCCGGTCCTCCAGCAGCTCGCGGTCCACGGACGTGTCGCCCGAGAAGGCGACCCGCATCCCCTGGATGAGCCGGCCGCCCGCCTTGTAACGCCCCGGGTTGGGGTACGGACATGCCGGGCGCTTGCGGGACGGCCGCCAGGACGTGGGGCGGTAGGACGCAGCGGTGGCGTGCTGCCGGGGCGCGGGGGCGTCCGACCACTCCGTCAGCGGCTGGCAGCTCAGCAGCGGCAGCCGCAGATTCTCCTGTGCGGCCCGCCGCAAACTGGGACGGAACGCCTCGGCCAGCACCCGGGCGTCGTCCAGCGCATGGTGAGCGCGCTCCTGCACGACCCCGTAATGGGCGGCGAGGGACTCCAGCTTGTGATTGGGCAGCGGCAGCCGCAGCTCCTTGGACAACGCGATGGTGCACAGCCGCTGCTCCACCGGCGCGCTCGCCGCGGCGCGGGCATATTCGCGGGCGATCATCGACCAGTCGAACATGGCGTTGTGCGCGACCAGCACCCGGTCCGCCAGGCGCCGGGACAGCTCCGGGACGATCTCCGGGAAGAGCGGGGCATCGGCGAGCACGGCGCTGGTGAGCCCGTGGATCCAGACCGGCCCCGGGTCCCGCTGCGGGTTGACGAGGGTGTACCAGTGGTCCTGGACCTCGCCGTGGGCGTCGAGTTGGTACACGGCTGCGGAGATGATCCGGTCGTCGCGGGCCAGGCCCGTGGTCTCGACGTCGACCACCGCGTATCCCTCGGGATAGGCGGGCGGCCAGGGAGCCGGCGGCGTCTGCGGGCCCGGCTGCTGCCCGATCTTCGGCGCGATGGGGTCGGCTGCTGCCATGCGGTCTTCGAGCATGGTCACTGAGGATACGGGCCGCCACCGACAGCCACCGAACCGACATGGGGCGCACGGGCCGGCCGCGCGCCCGCCCCGCCCGTAGTCCGGGGGCCGGCACCGGAGTTGACGCCGGGGCGGAGTCCGCGGGCCCTGACAAGCCCGGGGCCTTGACGAGTCGGGGCCTCGGTGGGTCGGGACCTCGGTGGGTCGGGACCTCGGCGGGTCAGGGCCCCGCCGGGTCCGGACCCCGCGGGGGAGCGGCCACTTCAGGAGCCGGGCTCCGCGGGGGACAGCAGCGAGGTCACCAACGCCTCCAGCGAGACGAGGAACAGCCGCTCGGTGTCGACCGGGCCGGCCAGCGCGCGGGCCAGTGCCGGATCGTGCCCGGCGGTGGGGGAGTCCCACAGCTCGCCCTCGTTCGGATGCTGCGCGGGCGACCGGGCGCGGTTGCGCTCGACCAGCACAAAGCCGACGACCTGGAACTGGACGGCCCGCACCGCCTCGGCGGCCGTCCCGCCGCGCAGCCCGGCGGCGTGCATCTCATGGACCAGCGCCTGCTGTGCGGGCAGGAACATCCGCTCCGTCAGACCGCGTTCGTGCACCATCGCGATCAGCTGCGGGCGCTCACGCAGCGCCGTGTGCAGGGCGCGGGCCACCGACACGATGCGCTCATGTGGGGTGCGTCCGGCGGGGCGGATGCCGCCCATCTCCCGGACGGTGCGTTCGACGAGGGCGTCCAGGAGGGACTCGCGGTTGCCGACGTGCCAGTAGATGGAGGTGACGGCGGTGCCCAGTTCCGTGGCGAGGCGCCGCATGGTCAGCGCCGCCGGGCCGTGCGCCCGCACCAGCCGGGCGGCGGCCTCCAGCACCTCTTCGCCGGTCAGCGCGGTACGTGTCATATTCCCCTCTCTATCCCCCAACTCCCTTGTGCGCAAGGCCCTTTACCCTTCGGCCCGCCTGGTGTAACAGTGTTACAGACGTCTCGCGCAACCCCTGTGAGCCACCGACGACGAAGGGTGGTACGCCATGGCACGCATACGCTACGGAGCGCGCACCGAGGCGGAGATCGCCGCGGCGCGCACCGCGAGCACCCGGCTCCCCGGCATCTGGTCCACCGGTGTGGTAGCCGTCTGGGAGAGTGATCCGGACGCGGTCGCGGCCGTCCTGCCCCCGCCGCTCGTCCCCACCGGGCGCCCGCTGGTCCGCGTCACCATCAGCACGGTCGCGCTGTCCGGCCGCCCCCTGGGTGCGGGCTCGGTCGCCGTGGCGGCCGCGCACCGGGACGTCGAGGGCTGGTATCCGCTGGTCATGCCGATGACCCACGAGCGGGCCCTGACCGGCGGCCGGGAGGTCTTCGGCGAACCCAAGAAGCTGGGCGAGGTCACCGTCGAACGCGACGGCCCGGTCGTGCGCGCCGCGCTCGCCCGGCACGGCATCGCCTTCGTCGAGATCCGCGGCGCGGTGAGCGGCCCGCTGCCGGTCCCGGAGCCGTCCCGGAAGACCGACTTCTACTTCAAGTTCCTGCCCGCCGTGGACGGTTCGGGATTCGACGGCGACCCGGTGCTGGTGCACTGCCTGCGCCACGAGAAGGTCCGCACCCTGGAGCGGATCACCGGCGATGTCGTCCTCCGGGAGTCGGTGTACGACCCCGTGGCCGACCTCCCCGTACGCACCCTCGTCGAGCTCACCCTCGGCGAGAAGACCACCGACCAGCGGGGCCGGGTCGTCGAGCGGGTCAGCGCCCCCGCCCTGCTGCCGTACGTCCACCAGCGCTACGACGACCCACACCAGATGTTCGACGGACCGCCCGCGGGGAGCGCTCCGGAGCACGTCATCCTCGAACCGGACGACTGAGGGAGGTTCCGCCATGACGGACCCACAGAGCCCCACGGACCGGCCGGACGCGCAGGACGCCCCGCGCGCGCCCTACCTGATCATCTCCTCCGACTGCCACGCCGGGCTCCCCACCGAGGGGTACCGCCCCTACCTCGACGCCCGTTTCCACCGCGCCTTCGACGAGTTCCTCGGGCAGCGCGACGCCCGTCGCGCCGAAGCCACCCGCCTCGGCATCCGCAACGACGCCTTCGCCGAACGGTGGTTCCGCGACCACGAGGAGGGCCTGCGCGGTGGCTGGGACCCCGCACAGCGCATCAAGGAACTCGACGGCGACGGGGTGGCGGCGGAGGTCGTCTTCCCGGACGCGGACGCCGTCGACAGCGGTACGGCGGCCCCCTTCGGCGTGGGCCTCGGCCTCTCCGGCGACCAGGACCCGGACCTCGGTATGGCGGGTGCGCAGGCGCACAACCGCTGGCTCGCCGACTTCGTCTCCGTACACCCCGAACGGCACTGCGGAGTGGCCCTGTTGCCGGTCACCGCCGGGACCGACCGGGTCGTGGCCGAGATCCACCGCGCCAAGGAGTCCGGACTCGGTGCCCTGATGATCCCCGCCATGTGGGGCGGCCGGGAGCCGTACCACGACCGCCGCTACGACCCGGTGTGGGCGGCCGCCGCCGAGTGCGCGATGCCGGTGCTGACCCACTCCGGGGCGACGCCCCGCCACGAGTACGGCGACCACCTCGGGATCTTCGTCTCCGAGGTGACCTGGTGGCCGGCCCGCCCCCTGTGGTTCCTGCTGTGGTCCGGCGTCTTCGAACGCCACCCGGGCCTGAGGTTCGGCATCGCCGAATCCGGCTGCTGGTGGCTGCCCAACCTGCTGTGGTTCATGGACCGCCTGTACCTCGGCTCCCACGGCGGCAAGAAGCTCTCCCCGTTCGAGGCACTCAAGCGCCCGCCGCACGAGTACCTGGACCGGCAGGTCTTCGTCTGCGCCACCAACACCAAACGCCGCGAGCTCGCCCAGCGCTACGAGATCGGCGTCGGCAACATCCTCTGGGGCAGCGACTTCCCGCACCCCGAAGGCACCTGGCCCGACACCCGCGCCTGGCTGAAGAACACCTTCCACGACATTCCGGTCACGGAGACCCGCCGGATGCTCGGCCTGTCCGCCGCCGGGGCCTTCGGCTTCGACACCGCCGCGCTGGCGCCGCTGGCCCGGCGCATCGGCCCCACACCGGCCGAACTCGGCCAGAGCGCCGACCAGCCGGCGGTCGAGGCCTCCTGGGCCCGCTCGCGCGAGGTGGGCCGCCACTGGCTGACGGACCACGACTTCCCGGTACTGGGGGCAGCACAATGAACCGTACGGCCGACGACCGCTACACCGTCATCTCCGCCGACTGCCATGCCGGCGCCGACCTCCTCGACTACCGGCCGTACCTGGAATCCCGGTACCACGAGGCCTTCGACGCCTGGGCGGCGGCCTACGTCAACCCGCACGAGGACCTGGTCGCCGACACCGCCGACCGCAACTGGAACTCCGGCCGCCGGCTGGCCGAACTGGAAGCCGACGGCATAGTCGCCGAGGTCGTCTTCCCCAACACCATCCCGCCGTTCTTCCCCGGCGCGGCCCTGGTGGCCCAGGCGCCCACCGGCGAGGAGTTCGCACAGCGCCGGGCGGGCCTGCGCGCCCACAACCGCTGGCTCGCCGACTTCTGCGCCGACGCACCCGGCCGCCGCGCCGGGGTCGCCCAGATCCTCCTCCACGATGTCGACGAGGCCGTACGGGAAGTCCGCCGCGCCAAGGCGGCGGGCCTCACCGGCGGCATCATGCTCCCCGGCACCCCGCCCGGCTCCGGCCTGCCCGAACTCCACTCGGAGCACTACGACCCCCTCTGGGCGGTCTGCGCGGAACTGGAGGTCCCCGTCAACCATCACGGCGGCTCGGCCTCCCCGCCGCTCGGTGACGAACCGGCCGCGCGCGCCGTCTTCATGGTCGAGACGACCTGGTTCTCCCACCGGGCCCTGTGGCACCTGATCTTCGGCGGCGCCTTCCGCCGCCACCCCGGTCTCCGCCTGGTGCTGACCGAACAGGGCTCCGGCTGGATCCCCGGCGTCCTGGACATGCTGGACTACTACCACGGCCGGATGGTCGCGACCGCGTCCCGGTCGGCCACCGCCGAGTCGCGGTTCGGCACCGGCCTGGCGGCGGCCATGGGCGGCTCCCCGTCCGCGATCTGGCGCGAGAACTGCTTCGTGGGAGCCAGCTTCATGCGCCCGCACGAAGTCCCGCTCCGCCACCGCATCGGCCTCGACAAGATCATGTGGGGCAGCGACTACCCCCATGACGAGGGCACCCACCCGCACTCCCGCGAGGCCCTCCGGCTCGCCTGCGCCGGCGTACCGGCCGACGAGACCGCGGCCATGCTCGGCACCAACGCGGCCCGCGTCTACGGCTTCGACCTCACCCGCCTCGCCCCGCACGCCGCCCGCGTCGGCCCCACCGTCGCCGAACTCGCCACACCCCTGGAGAAGATCCCCCCGGACGCCACCAGCCCGGCGTTCGCCCGGGGCGGGTCGGTGCGGGTGTGGTGAGTGCGGCACGGTCCGGCTCGTATGCGGCGTGCCCCGTCCCTGACGGGGCACGCCGCGGAGCCTGCGGCCCGGCAGCTGACATCACGTCTTACATACTTCTCAGTAACAACCCCTAGCGGCACCGCTGTCCACGCCTTTATGGTGCGGTGCATGCCGCACCTACCCGATGTCGTGTTGTGGTCCGTACCTGCCTTCGTTCTGCTCACCGTGGTGGAGATGGTGAGCTATCGCCTGCATCCCGACGAGGATGCGGAGGGATATGAGGCCAAGGATGCCGCCACCAGCGTCGGCATGGGCCTGGGCAGCCTGGTGTTCGATGCGCTGTGGAAGATCCCCATCGTGGCGATCTACGCCGCGGTCTACGAACTCACCCCGCTGCGGATACCCGTGGTCTGGTGGACGCTGCCGCTGATGCTGCTCGCCCAGGACTTCTTCTACTACTGGTCGCACCGTGGCCACCACGTCATCCGCGTCCTGTGGGCCTGCCATGTGGTGCACCACTCCAGCAAGAAGTTCAATCTCACCACCGCCCTGCGCCAGCCCTGGACGACCTGGACCGTCTGGCCGTTCTACGTCCCGATGATCGCCCTCGGCGTGCATCCGGCCGTGATCGCCTTCACCTCCGGGGCCAACCTCGTCTACCAGTTCTGGGTGCACACCGAGCGGGTCGGCACACTGCCCCGGCCCTTCGAGTTCGTGCTCAACACCCCGTCCCACCACCGCGTCCACCACGCCTCGCAGGGTGGCTACCTGGACCGCAACTACGGCGGGATCCTGATCGTCTGGGACCGGATGTTCGGCTCGTTCACCGCCGAGACCGAGCGGCCGGTCTACGGACTCACCAAGAACATCGAGACCTTCAACCCGCTGCGGGTGGCCACCCATGAGTACGCCGCCATCGCACGCGACATCCGGGCCGCGGACAGCTGGCGCGAGCGCGCCGGGCGGGTGTTCCGCGGGCCGGGCTGGCAGCCGGCCGAGCGGGCCGGCGCGGGCGCGGCCCCGAAGGCCGCCCGGCCGGGAGCCGAGGCGCGCACCTCCGTCGAGGAGCCGGCCGCGTGAGGGCACGGTGGCCGCGGGCCGTCCGGCCGCTGCTGGGGGTCTTCGCCGTACTCGCCGTCGTGCACCTGGGGGCACTGCTCGGGGACATCACGGCCGTCGAGCGGTTCACCAAGCCCGCGCTGATGCCGGTGCTCGCCGGATATGCGCTGGCGCGCGGCGGCCCCCCGCTGCTCGCCGGTGCGCTGCTGTGCGGCTGCGGCGGCGACACCTTCCTCCAGACCGGCGGGGACCTCGCCTTCCTGGCGGGGATGGGCTCGTTCGCCGCGGGGCACGTCTGCTACCTGCTGCTGTTCGCCCGGCACGGGGCGGCGCCCGGGGACGGACGGCTCTCGCGCACGGCCGCGGCCGGTGCCGCCTATGCCGTGCTGCCGGCCGGCACGATGGTGCTGCTGTGGCCGGACCTCCCGGCCGGTCTGCGCATCCCGGTCGCCGGCTACTGCCTGCTGCTCACCGCGATGGCGTTCGGCGCGCTGCGGGCGGGCCCGTGGGCCGCGGCCGGCGGACTGCTCTTCCTGCTCTCCGACACCCTGATCGCAAGTGGTATTGCGCACTGGCCGCAGCTGCCGGTCCCGCAGTTCTGGATCATGTCCACCTACCTCGCGGCCCAGTACGCGCTGGCCGGCGGCGTGCTGCGCTCCGCCGCGACGGCTCCCCGGTCCGCAGCCCGCCGGGCGCAGACCCCGCGGACGGCAGGCGTACCGTAACCGGGTACACCCTCCGGATAGCCAAGGAAGCCGCCCGCATGCGCGCCACCACCATTCACGCCCCCCACGACATCCGCATCGACGAGGTCCCCGACGCCGCCGTCCTCAAACCCCACGACGCCGTGGTGCAGGTGCTGCGGGCCTGTATCTGCGGCAGCGACCTGTGGGCGTACCGTGGCCAGGCCGAGCGTGAGACGGGGCAGCGGATCGGCCATGAGTTCCTCGGTGTGGTCGCCGAGACCGGCGCCGAGGTGTCCGGCCTCGCCGTCGGCGACCTGGTGGTGGCGCCCTTCATGTGGTCGGACGGCCGCTGCGAGTACTGCGCCGACGGTCTGACCACCTCCTGCGTGGACGGCGGTTTCTGGGGCGAGCCCGGCTCCGACGGCGGCCAGGGCGAGGCCGTCCGGGTGCCGTACGCCGATGCCACCCTGGTCAGGCTGCCCGCCGAAGCCGCGGGCGACGACCGCCTGCTCACCGGCCTGCTGGCGCTCTCCGACGTCCTGGGCACCGGCCACCACGCGGCCCTCGGCGCGGGCGTACGGCCCGGCTCGACGGTCGCGGTGGTCGGCGACGGCGCGGTCGGTCTGTGCGGGGTGCTGGCCGCCAAGCGGCTGGGTGCCGAGCGGATCATCGCCCTCGGCCGCCATCAAGCACGGACCGATATCGCCCGGACCTTCGGTGCCACCGATGTGGTCGCCGAGCGCGGCGAGGCGGCCGTCGCCGCGGTCCGCGAGCTGACCCGCGGTCAGGGCGCCCACGCCGTCATCGAAGCGGTCGGCACCGAGCAGTCGATGCGCACCGCGGTCGGCATCACCCGGCCCGGCGGCGCCATCGGCTGGGTCGGTGTCCCGCACGGCAGCGGCAGCGGTCTGGACATGCGTGCCCTCTTCGACCACAACATCGCCGTCCGCGGCGGCGTGGCCCCGGTCCGCAGCTACATACCCGAGCTCCTCCCCGACATCCTGAACGGCACCCTCGACCCCGCGCCGGTCTTCGACCTCACCATCGACCTGGCGGGCGTCCCGGACGGCTACCGCGCCATGGACGACCGCACCGCCCTGAAGGTGCTGGTCAAGCCCTGAGCGGGGGCCGGCGTTCGCCCCAGGAGCGCCCCACCCCGCCCGGCGCGGGCGCCGTGGACCGGCCCGGGGCCTTCCTCGGCCGCAACCCGGCCTGACCCGCCCGCCCCGGGCCCCGCGCACACCGCAACAAAGAGGGCCGGGTGACGCCGTTGGTTCCAGTGGTCGTCGCAGCACCCGGCCCTTCCCCGTAACTCCCTTTGCCAGTAAGGGAGTTACTTCTTCACCGCATCCAGCGCATCGACGATGCCATAGCCGTAGTGGCTGTTGAGATGCTTGGTGCCGGTGCAGGTCGTGTCATCCGTGGGACAGCCGGGGTTGTCCGCCTGCTCCTTGAGGAGCCACTGGATCTCCTGCGGGCTGGACTTCGGGTGGGCACTCTTGAGCAGCGCCGCGACGCCGGCGACATGGGGGGTCGCCATGGACGTGCCGGCCAGGTAGGCCCAGTCGCCGCCCGGCATGGTGGAGAGGATGTTGCCGTTCTTGGCGGGCAGCTCGGGCACCTGCCGGGAGTCACCGCCCGGCGCGGCCACATCGATCTGGCCCAGGCCGTAGTTCGAGTAGGAGGACCTGAGCTTGTTGACGCCGGTCGCCGCGACCGTCACCGTGCCCGGCAGCTGGGTGGGCACGTCCCAGCAGGTCTTCGGGTTGATGGTGCGCTCGACCGGGGTGGAGTCGTTCGGGCTGGAAGCGTCGGGAAGCTGCGGCGCCGCCAGGTCGAGGTGGGAGTTGCCCGCCGCGGCGATGTTGATCGCCCCCTTGCGCTGGGCGTAGCTCGCCGCCCGGCCCACCGCGTCAATGATGGCGGCCTGGTCCGCGTCGTTCTTGCAGTTGAACATCCACGGGTCGACGTAGTAGCTGTTGTTGGTGACCTCGACGCCGTGATCGGCCGCGAAGACGAAGGCGCACACCACGCTCTCGGCGTAGAAGAGGCTCGTCTCCGGCTCGCTGACCTTGATGGCGGAGATCTTCACGCCGGGCGCGACACCGGCCACACCGATGCCGTTACGAGCCGCGGCGATCGTGCCCGCGACATGGGTGCCGTGGTAGTCGGTGTCAGGGTTCCAGGGACGCCAGGCACCCTTGGAGGTATCGGCCACCCCGCCCACGCAGTTGGCGGACTGCTTCGCGGAGAAGTTGGCCTTCAGGTCGGGGTGGGTGTCGTCCACACCGGTGTCGATGATGGCGACGGTGACGTTCCTGCTGCCCGGGTTCACCTTCGCGGCCTGGTCGGCCTTGATGGCGGGCAGGTCCCACTGCAGCGGTTCGAGCGGCTCCTCGCCGTTCGCCTTCGCCGCCTTGCCGGCCGCCATGAGCTGGGACTTCGACAGGTCGATCTTCTGCGGTCTGCCGACGTCGGTGGTGCCCTGTGCCTTCAGCGGCGCGGTGCGGGTCGCACCCGCCGACTGCACTCCCGGCACCGTCCGCAGGGAGGCGGCGAACTGCGGGT
Organism: Streptomyces sp. NPDC054765; assembly: GCF_053612065.1. Classification (NCBI taxonomy): domain Bacteria; kingdom Bacillati; phylum Actinomycetota; class Actinomycetes; order Kitasatosporales; family Streptomycetaceae; genus Streptomyces; species Streptomyces sp. NPDC054765. The sequence continues at coordinate 72,125 of NZ_JBSHBP010000043.1, forward strand.
TGGCCGAGTGGACGACGATCACGCCGATCTGCTCATGGGCGATGACCACCTTCCCGCCGGCCCTGGCTATCGCCTTCTCCACCTTGCCGACCGCGGCGTGGCCGGGGGTGGTGTTGACGACGTAGGAGAGCAGCGGGCCGTCGGCCGTGGCCGCGGCGGCCGGGGCGGAGTCCTGGGACGCGGCGGTGGCCGCGTTCGGGAGGAAACCGAGGGACGCCGTCAGAGCCAGTCCGAGCGGTACGGCCAGCGCCCGCATGCGTCTGGATCGGGGAGGTGCCATGGATACTCCACATCATCCGTGAGACCGCCCGCACACGGAGTGCGCACGGGCGGATGCCATGCGAGGTGAAGCTATCGGCGATCACTCGTGTGCAGCAATGGAATGCGGCGAAAAAACGGGGAGAAAACCCGCCAGGAGTGTGGAATTGATGGCGCGTCAGCCAATGTCGGCATCGTTCTGAGCGCGCCCGGCCGTCAGGGGCCGGTCAGCCGTGGCGCCGTAAGGCGGTGATGCTCAGCGGGGGCAGCGCGATCCGCGGGCCGTACCAGCGGCGTGCGGCCGTGGCCGTCCCCGGCCGTGGCTGTGACGGGGTGACGGTGAGCGGCGCCGGCAGCCGGATGCTGCCGTAGGGGCGCCGACGGGGAGCGGGTGGCTGCGGGGCCTGCTGGGGCGGCGGGTTCACACCGGGCTCAACGAAGCGCCCCGCGCACGGTGGCGGCCGTCGCGGCCATTCCCCCCGGATTCTTCTGGGATTCAACCAACGCGCCCCTGTCGCATCGTGTGAGGCGCCTCCACGGCACGTGATCTGCATCACTTGCGTGAGCTTTACCGCCGGTCCGGGCCTCGCCCGTGCCGATCCGCCCGACCGGCTCCGGGACCCGACCCTTCGCGTCAGGAGATTCCGTGAGCGCCGCACCGACCCTCGATCCGGGGACGCACGAGCCGCGGGGGGGGGGGGGGGGGGGTGGAGACGAAGGCGCCCCCCCCCCCCCCCGGGGGGGAGCCCCCCCCGAGTGGGCAGACACCCGGCGGGCGGGCGGGAGTGTGAAGGAACCCG
>NZ_JBSHBP010000043.1:73192-75851 GCF_053612065.1 Streptomyces sp. NPDC054765
GCGGATCCTCACGCTCTTCCGTCCCTACCGCGCCCGGCTGGCCCTCGTCGGCCTGGGGGGGGGGGCCGCCCCCCGGGGGGGGGGGGGGTCACGTCCATACCCCCCCCCCCACCCCGCCCACCTCGTGCTTCTCCCCCCTGCTCATTGTCACACCCATCGCGTAGGCTCGAAGACGTACTGATCCACCGAAGGAGAGGTACCGAGCCGTCACTCTTGGGGAGGGGGCCCAGTGCTCATCGACACCTACGGTCGTGTGGCCACCGACCTGCGCGTTTCGCTCACCGACCGGTGCAATCTGCGGTGCACCTACTGCATGCCGGAAGAGGGCCTGCAATGGCTGGCCAAGCCCGATCTGCTCACCGACGACGAAATCGTCCGGCTGATCGGCATCGCCGTGCGGGACCTGGGTATCGAAGAGGTCCGCTTCACCGGCGGTGAGCCACTGCTACGGCCCGGACTGCCCGGCATCATCGCGCGCGTCGCGGCCCTCACCCCCCGCCCCCGGATGTCGCTGACCACCAACGGCATCGGCCTGCAGCGCACCGCCGCCGCGCTCCGCGAGGCCGGCCTGGACCGCGTCAATGTCTCCCTGGACACCCTGCGGCCGGACGTCTTCCAGACCCTGACCCGCCGCAAGCGGCACGACGACGTGCTGCGCGGCCTGGAAGCCGCCCGCACGGCCGGCCTGACTCCGGTCAAGGTCAACTCCGTCCTGATGCCGGGTCTCAACGACGACGAGGCCCCCGACCTGCTGGCCTGGGCGGTCGCCCACGACTACGAACTCCGCTTCATCGAGCAGATGCCGCTGGACGCACAGCACGGCTGGAAGCGCGACGGCATGATCACCGCGGGCGACATCCTCGCCTCGCTGCGCACCCGCTTCACGCTCACCCCCGAGGGCCGGGACGAGCGTGGCTCCGCGCCGGCCGAGCGCTGGATCGTCGACGGCGGCCCGCACCGCGTCGGTGTGATCGCCTCCGTCACCCGCCCGTTCTGCCGGGCCTGCGACCGCACCCGGCTGACCGCCGACGGCCAGGTCCGTACGTGCCTGTTCGCCACCGAGGAGACGGATCTGCGTGCGGCTCTGCGCTCCGGGGCCCCCGATGGCGAGATCGCCCGCATATGGCAGCGCGCGATGTGGGGCAAGAAGGCCGGCTCCGGCCTGGACGACCCGTCCTTCCTGCAGCCCGAGCGTCCGATGTCCGCGATCGGCGGCTGACCCGGTCCGGCCTCAGCGGCCGGCAGGGTCCGGCCTCAGCGGCCGGCAGCCGGCGCCTCCCACTCCTCCAGCGTCACGACATCCTTGAGAAAGCCGCGCACGCCGAGGAACTGCGACAGATGCTCCCGGTGCTCCTCGCAGGCCAGCCAGGTCTTGCGCCGGTCCGGAGTGTGCAGCTTCGGGTTGTTCCAGGCCAGCACCCATACGGCGGCGGCGCGGCAGCCCTTCGCGGAACAGATGACGGCACCGTCGGCGGATTCCTGGGGATTCGGGGAGTTCACGGCCTCAACCCTACGTCCTGCGATCACGGCCCCGAGCCCGGATGGCCCGCTCCGGGGACCCCGCGGACATGACGACGCCGGGCAGCCACGGGGGGAGCCGCCCGGCGTCGGTCCGTCGCTCCGACGGGGGATGCGGAGCGCGTACGCAGTATGTCACGGGGGATGGTGCCCGGTGCACCGGAACTCCATGATTGAGCTGAGCTTTTCTTGAGCTTTGCAGACCGCGCGATGATCAGCTCGGGTCGTTTTGGGAGGCGGAAGAGCCCGCCGCCGGCCGCTGAGGAACCGATTCCGCCGGAGCGTCGCCGGATCCCGGCAGCATCGGCCTGGTCGGGCCGGCGACGAAGGTCCTCGGGAGCGAAGGGGCGTTCTCCCGGCCCGCGTTGGCGATGACCACCGCGATATAGGGCAGCGACAGCCCCAGCACCAACGTCGCGATGGCAATGGGCCGTTCGATGTTCCACAGTACGACGGTCAGCACCACGGCCACCGTCCGCACCACCATCGAGATCACATACCGCCGCTGCCGTCCGCGCACATCCTCGGACAGGCCCTGCCGGGCCCCGGTGATCCGGAACGCCTGGCCGCTGCTCTGCTTCCGCATCACGTTCCACCGCCTGGTCAGTCATGCCGGATTCTCCCCGGTATCCGGTCGGTTTCCACGGTACGCCGCGGCTGCGCCGCCTTCGAGACCGGGGCCTGCCCGGGTTCGGCCGGGCCGGTGCGCACACCGTACGTACGGCCGTCCCCGGCGTGCGCCGTAGTCGATGCGGAGCGACACTGACGGGGCGACCGTCATCTGCATCGTGCCGCAAGAGGAGTCGACATGACGTGGTTGTGGGCCATCATCGTGGGCCTGGTGCTGGGCCTGATCGCGAAGGCCATCATCCCGGGCAAGCAACAGATCCCGCTCTGGCTGACCGTGATCTTCGGCATGCTCGGCAGTGTCCTGGGCAATTGGGTCGCCACCGGCATCGGGGTCAATGAGACCAGGGGCATCGACTGGATCCGGCACCTGCTGCAACTGGCCGGTGCGATCGTCGTCGTCGCCGTCGGTGACCGTCTCTGGGTCTCCATGCGCGACCGTAAGAAACGCGCCACCTAGAGCCAAACACGCCACCTGGCACGACGCGGGCGGCCGGTGCGCATCGATGCGCAC
>NZ_JBSHBP010000044.1:0-75750 GCF_053612065.1 Streptomyces sp. NPDC054765
GAGTTGCCTGCGCGTCACACCCAGCTTCCTACCGGGTTCCGTCCCCATGCGGGGACGGAACCCGAAGGTTGATCACAACCACACACAGGCCCTAGTCGTTAGCCTCGCAGCGCTGCCGCAGGCGGGCAAGGTACTCCAGGTGCGGGGTTGCTCCCTCCGGCCTGAGCAGCCGTTCGGCCTCGGTGATCTCCACCAGCGCTGCGGTGTCGTCGCCCCCGGCGTGCAGCGTCTCCGCGAGGTCGGTGCGGACCCGTCCCTGGTTGTACGCCTCCCCCTGTTGCACGAAGAAGCTGAGTGCGTTCTCCAGGCGGGTGCGGGATTCCGCCAGTCGGCCCATGCCGCACAGGGCCCGCCCCTGGTGACGCTCGGCCAGTGCCAGGGCGCGCGGAAGATTCTCCGCACCTTCCTGGCCGGGCGAGAGGCGTCGGTACAGGTGCTCTGCCTCGACAAACCGCTCGTACGCTGCGGTGTACTGCCACCGGTACAGCTGCAGCAGACCCAGCAGCTCCACGGACGACGCCTCGCCGAGCAGGTGGCCCGCTGCGCGCTCGCATGCGACGGCACGGTGCGTCTCTTGGTCGGCCTCGTCCCCTCGCTGAAGTTCACCGAGGCAGTGGCCGAGCTGGAAGTGAAGTCCAGCTGCGGTGCGGGAATCCGGGTGATGCTCGTCGGCACACCGGACCGCAATCTGGAGGGCCGGCAGTACCTCGTCCCAGTACCCGGCCTTCAGCTGAAGTGGCCACAGGGAACGGGCCAGGCGCAGCACTGTATCGAGGTGTCCGTATTCCTGGGCCACGGAGACCGCCCGCATCACGTTTGCGGCCTCGGCCCGCAAGGCCGCCATGCCCGTGGCCTCGTCGGGGTAGGCCGCCTCCCCCGCCGGGGCGGGCTCGACTCGCCAGCTTCGTGGCAGTGCGGCATGTGCTGCATGCAGCGCACGGTTGAGCACGTGGTCGAGCGCACGGGAGACCGCTGCGGCGCACTCGGAGATTCCGTGCTCTGGACCTGCGGCATCCGTCAGGAGGCGCTGTACCTCGGGCCGGAAACCGAAGCGACCGTCATGCAGCGGTTCCATCAACTGAACGTCCGCTGCTTCGGTCAGCATCCTGGCCGCTTCCTGCCCGCCCACGTGCGCAGTGGCCGCGGCCAGGCCGGCGTCGAACGCAGGCCAACCGCCCACTGCCACGAGCCGGCAAAGCCGCGCCGTCTGCGGGCCGAGCCCGCGACACGCGACCTGGACCATGTGGTGCACCGGAGAGTGCCCCGTGGTCCCGTCCACCGCGTCCGGGAGCGGCGGTTCCTCGGTCAGCAGGCGGACCGCCGCCGCCTTCAGGGCGAAGGGGTTGCCCGCGCAGCGGTCCAGCAGTGCCGGCAGCTGCGGCTTGGCACGTGCGACGATTTCCGGGCCGGCAACCTTCCTCAGCATCTTCACCGCGTCCCGGTCCGTCAGCTGCGGCACAGCAATGCGCTCAGCCTCCAGCGCGAAAACCGGGCCGGATGCGATCACCAGGAGGAAGACCTCGGGAGTGGCGGGGATGAGGTTGCGGACCTGCGCGACGTGTGAGGCGTGGTCGATCACCACCAGCGCCTTGCGACCGGCCGTCAACTGTCGGTACAGCTCTTCGCGTCCGGCTTCCGTGGGAGGCATCCGTTCCGGCTGGACCCCCATCTTCTGCAACAGACGCAACAAGACGGTTGACGGGGCCGGTCCGGACTCAGAGGCGTCATGACGGAGGTCCACGTAGAACTGCCCATCGGGGTACTGGGCGATCTGGGCAGCACCCCAATACAGCCCCACCGCAGTGGTGCCGATTCCCGGCGGCCCATGGAGCAGAGCCACCCGTGGCCGACCTGCTGCAGGTCGCCCAGCCTCTCGCGTCAGCTGCCTCAGTACCCGCTGGCGATCGGTGAAGTTCCTGGTGGCAGGCGGTAGTCCCGCACCAGGGCGCAGGAGCAGCATCGGTTCCGGCGTGCTCCGCAAGAGCTGGGCCCACTCGCCGTTCTGCCGCCCCTCCTGACTCAGCTGCGCATGCAGTACTCGCGCCAGCATCTCCCGGCTCTCCGGAGTAGCCGGCAGCGGCGTCTCCCTCCCCAGGGTCCGCCTGACCAGCGCGCCCGTCGACACGAGCACCTGCTTGCCCATCTCCCCTGCGGCACCGTTGCCCACCGCAGTCAGGAATGCGGTGAGCGCCCCCACCGTCACGATCTCGAACACGCCAGCCCCTCCCCTGGTACCGATGTGTGGCCCCTGCCGGACTGTATCCAAGCCGAAGCGAAGCGGGGAAACGATCTGGCCCATCATGGCCCCGACTTGTGGCCCCACACCGGCCCGGCCAAGTGAGGATCCACTGCCCGCGGCTGCAGCGGGCACCGAGTCGAGCAGCTCGGAGGCACACCGCCCGTCACCCGGGTCGATGCGTTCCGGACCCAGTCTGTCGATGGCATCGATCAGTCATGGAATTCCCCACCTCATGCGGGTTCGGCGTCAGGTAATTCCCCACCCTCGCAGTCATGTTTTCCCTGCCGGCGGCGGTCGCTCCGGCGACGTATGGCTCCCGCTGCCAGCCGCCTGCCGGCGACTCAGAGACAAGGCATGCTCATGTAAAGGGCTTGCTCGCCGGCTGAGGGTGTGCCCTCGTAGAGCGCCGTGTCCAGTCCGCAGAAGCTGAATCCCATACGCCGGTAGGCATGGATCGCCGGGGCGTTGATGTTGGTGACTTCCAGCCAGATGTGCCCGGCACCGCGCTCACGGGCGAACTCGACGGCGTAGCACACCAGGGCACGGCCGACGCCCTGGCCCCGATGGGCCGGAGCGACTTCGATGTCCTCGATGGTCAGCCGCCGGTTCCACGGAGCGTAGGAGACAGTGGCGAAGCCCGCCAGACAACCGTCAGTGCCGACGGCGACAAAGGTGCGGCTGTTCGGATCCTCCGCGGCCGCGGGGCCGTCGCCGGCCTCGGTGTCCTCCGCTGGGAAGACTTTGCGGATGGGCGGGTCCACCGTGATCTCCTGGAGGGCGAACCCGTCCCCGGTGACGGCCACATGGAACATAGTGCGGGTGGTGAAGGATCCGTCGAGCGCCTCGATGGCCTCAGTGTCCTCAGGCCGGGCAGCGCGGAACTCGTAGTCCATGTCGTCAACGGTCGTCATGGCATGAACCTACGACCGGTCCGACCGGCCTGGATCGGATTTCGGCGCGGCTTGGAAGCCAGGCCGCCCGGGACCGCGATCCGACAGCCCACCGCCTCCCTCCCCGAATCGCCCGAGGCTCCCAACAGCTGCCTCGGAGACGTTGGATGACAGCGCCATGAAGGGCATAGACGGACGCGTCCCACCCGATGCCCGCGAGATCACCACCGGCCAGGCCAACCGCGTCCGGTCGGTGGACGGACCGAGGCTGTACATCCTCAAGCACTACGGCGACCCCGCCCGCGCCGAAATGAAACCGCCGCCCTCCGCCTCCTGGCCATGCGCCACGCCCCAGGTCCTCAGCTGCTCGCCGCGCCCCGGGGCGGCACCACAGCGTGGACCGCACAGGCTGAGGTCGACGCGAAGCCTGTACCCGAAGATCGCTTCCTGGATCCGCGTCCCCGTCAGGGCGCCTCGTCAGAGCGTCCCCTGCGGGGTGAGCACCACGAACTCCGCGCCGGACGGGTCCTCGCAGACGGCGAGGCGGCCGACGCCCTCGGCTGTTTCCGGGCCCATGGACAGCGTGCCGCCGTTGCCCGTCACCAGGCCGACGGTGGCATCGCAGTCCTTGGATCCGAACACCGGGTGCCAGTACGGCTTCCCGCTGGGCCCGAGCAGATCGGCGGGCACGCCCATGAGGCCGCCGTGCATCCGGTCCTCGCTGGAGTCCGCCGGGGTGAGGAGGGTGTAGGTACCACCCCCTCCGGGGAGCGGCATGTCCTGGGTGCGCCAGCCGAAGACCGTTTCGTAGAAGGTCCGGGCGGCGGCCGCATCGGGGGTGTACAGCTCCGTCCAGCACAGGGTTCCGGGGCCGTCAGCGGCTTCGATGCCCGGATATCGGGCCGGCTGCCAAATGGCGAACTCCGCGCCCTGCGGGTCCGTGAGCCGGGCGAAGCGGCCGTCGTCCGCACCCACCAGGGCCGGCACTGAGCGGACCGAGCCGCCGGCCTGCTCCACCGCCTCGGTCGTGGCATCCGCGTCGGAGGTGTGGAAGTAGATCGTCCAGGCGGAGCGTGCGCTCTCCTCGGGGAGTGGGCCGACTGCGCCGACAGCCTTGCCGTCGAGCCGGAAGAGTGTATATCCGCCCGCGTCCTGGTCACCGTAGGGTTCGGAACGCCAGCCGAACACGGCCCGGTAGAAGGCCGCGGCCACCTCGACATCGGGGGCACCGAGATCGAGCCAGCACGGGGAGCCGGGGACGAAGTCAGTAGTGATCATGACGATTCCCTTCGCGGATCCGCTGTGAATTCAGCCTGCCATCCGGCACTGACAGCCGCCCGTCGGCAACCGCCCGTATGCCGGGGCGCGGCGCCTCTATGCGCCCTTGACGCCTGACGCGCGCTCGTCAAATACGGCAGCGGGCGGCATCGCCCACCGGATACACGTAGGGGAGTGGGAGTGGCATTGGGTGTGGGTGTGGGTGTGGGTAACCCGCGCCACGTCCAGGCCCGGAAGGCGGATGACTGACGCGGGCAACAGGCCGGCCCCGCGGGTGAGTTCAGGAGCGCTCCCGGTAGAGCTCCTTGGCGATGATCGAGCGCTGCACCTCCGTGGCGCCCTCGTAGATCCGGGGTGCACGGACCTCGCGGTAGAGGTGTTCCAGGAGGTGGCCGCGGCGTAGCGCGCGGGCGCCGTGGATCTGTACGGCGGCGTCGACGACGTACTGGGCGGTCTCGGTCGCCAGCAGCTTCGCCATGGCCGAGCGGCGGGCGATGTCCGGGGCCCCGGTGTCGTACGCGGATGCCGCCGCGTAGACCAGGAGGCGGGCGGACTCGACCCGGGTGGCCATCTCGGCGAGCTGATGGCCGACGGACTGCAGATCCTTGAGCGGGCCGCCGAACGCGGTGCGCGCGCCCGCATGCGTCAGCGCCGCGTCCAGCGCAGCCTGCGCCATGCCGACCGCGAAGGCGCCTACGCTCGGCCGGAAGAGGTTCAGGGTGGCCATGGCGACGGCGAACCCGCCGTCCACCTCGCCCAGCACATCCGCCCTGGTCACGGGCGTACCGTCGCAGACGAGTGTGCCGATCGGGTGCGGGCTGAGCATGTCGAGGTGCGCGCCGGTCAAACCCGGACGGCCGGCGGGGACGAGGAAGGCGGTGACGCCGCGCGCCCCCGGCCCGCCGCCCGTACGGGCGAAGACGGTGGTGAAGTCGGCCTCGGGGGCGTTGGAGATCCAGCACTTCTCGCCGGTGAGCCGCCAGCCGTCCGGTCCGTCCGGCTCGGCGGCCAGGGACAGCGCGGCGGCGTCCGAGCCCGCGCCCGGCTCGCTCAGCGCGAACGACGCGACCGCCCGGCCGGCGGCCACCTCCGGCAGCCAGCGGGCGCGCTGGGCCTCGGTCCCGGACTGCACGACCGGATAGGCCCCCAGGCCTTGGAGCGCGAGTGCGGTCTCCGCCTCCGTGCACTCCTGGGCCAGGGATTCCCGCAGCAGACACAGGTCCAGGGCGCGCAGGGCTCCCTGGGCGGGGAACAGGCGGCGCAGCAGGCCCAGTTCGCCGAGGGCGGCGACCAGCGGGCGGTTGACCCGGCCCTCCTCGCCCTTCTCCGCCAGCGGACTCAGCCGTTCGGCCGTCAGCGCGCGCAGCTCGGCGCACCATTCCTGCTCGTCCGGTCCCAGCGCGAATACGGTCACGAGGCGGCTCCCTGGTAACGGTCCTCTATCGCGGTCTGTTGACTGCCGTCACGAACACGTTACGCTGACGACGGATCCGAACGGCAGTACTCGACGCAGCGAACGTGCGCCCCACCGCGCAGTCCCGGGCCGGCCACCGCACCGGCCTCCACCGTCCCTCATCCCTCCCCCGGCCGCCCGCCGGCCACCGCGAGCCGGGCGCCGGGGGCCCCGCGCGCCCCGCCATGATCCGTAAGACACGCCCTAGGGGGCATACGCCATGGAGCTACGGCCCTCGGCCCACGCCGACACCTTCGCGCGCGACCGGCTGCCGCCCCGCGACCAGTGGCCGCACCTCACCGATCTGGGCTATCCCGACCGGCTGAACTGCGGCGCCGAGCTGCTGGACACCACGATCGCGCGGCTCGGCGCCGACCGGCCCGCGGTCCGTGACGCGAGCGGGCCGGTCTGGACGTACGGGCAGCTGCGTGCGCAGGTCGACGCGATCGCCCATGTGCTCACCGGCCGGCTGGGGGTCCGGCCGGGCAACCGTGTTCTGCTGCGCGGGCCCACCACGCCGTGGCTGGCCGCCTGCTGGCTCGCCGTGATGAAGGCGGGCGCGGTCGCGGTGACCGTACTGGCCGCGCAGCGTCCCGAGGAGCTGGCCACGATCGCGGACCTCGCGCAGGTGCGGTATGCGCTGTGCGACGTCCGCTCCGTCGACGATCTGGCCAAGGCCGAGGTCCCGGGGCTGCACCTCACCACGTTCGGCGGGGACGGGCCTGACGATCTGCGGCAGCTCGCCCGGCCCGGCGGCGCGCCCTACCCGGCCGTGGCGACCTCCGCCGACGATGTCGCGCTGATCGCCTTCACCTCCGGCACCACCGGCCGTCCCAAGGGCTGTATGCACTTCCACCGCGATGTGCTCGCCATCGCGGACACCTTCTCGGCGCAGGTGCTGCGCCCCGAGCCGGACGATGTGTTCGCCGGCAGCCCGCCGCTCGGTTTCACCTTCGGGCTCGGCGGGCTGGTCATCTTCCCGCTGCGGGCCGGTGCCTGCGCCTATCTCGCCGACTGGGGCGGGCCGGAGCGGCTGCTCGGCGATATCGCGGCCCATCGGATCTCGGTGCTGTTCACCGCGCCGACCGCCTATCGCGCGATGCTGCCCAAGCTCGCCGGGCACGATGTCTCGTCGCTGCGCCGGTGTGTGTCGGCCGGCGAGAATCTGCCCGCCGCGGCCTGGCAGGCCTGGCGCGAGGCGACCGGTCTGCGGATCATCAACGGCATCGGCGCCACGGAGCTGCTGCACATCTTCATCTCGGCCGCCGACGAGGCGGTCCGGCCCGGTACGACGGGGCTGCCGGTCCCCGGTTTCCAGGCGCGGGTGGTGGACGCGGACGGCACCCCGCTGCCCGACGGCGAGCCGGGGCTGCTGGCCGTGCGCGGGCCGACCGGCTGCCGCTATCTCGCCGACCCCCGGCAGACGGAGTACGTACGGGACGGCTGGAACCTCACCGGTGACACCTATGTCCGCGAGCCGGACGGTTACTTCCGCTATGTGGCCCGCGCGGACGACATGATCATCTCGGCGGGCTACAACATCGCGGGCCCCGAGGTGGAGGACGCGCTGCTGCGGCACCCCGATGTGACCGAGGCGGCGGTGGTCGGGCGGGCCGACGAGGACCGCGGGCAGGTGGTCGTCGCCCATGTCGTGCTGCGGCCCGGCGTGCCCCGGGGGGACGAGACCGTCGCCGCCCTCCGTGCTTTCACCAAGACCCGGATCGCGCCCTACAAATGCCCGCGTGAGATCGTCTTCCACACCTCTTTGCCGCGCACCCCGACCGGTAAGCTCCAGCGCTTCCGGCTGCGGGGACCCCATCTAGAGTGACCCGGTGAACGACCAGCAAACGCAGCGCACCCCACGGTCCCTGATCGTCACGTTCTACGGCGCCTACGGGCGCGGGGCCGAGCCCGCGGGCGGCACGGCCGCTCCGGTGCCGGTCGCCGCCCTGATCCGGCTGCTCGGTGCGCTCGGGGTGGATCCGCCGTCGGTGCGCTCCGCGGTCTCCCGGCTCAAGCGGCGCGGGCTGCTGGTTCCCTCGCGCACGGCCACCGGGGCGGCCGCGTACGGACTGTCCGACGCGGCCCGCCAGCTGCTGGAGGACGGCGACCGCCGGATCTTCGGCCGGCCGGCCGCGCGACTGTCCGACGGCTGGGTGCTGGCCGTCTTCTCCGTCCCCGAGGAGGAGCGGCACAAGCGGCATCTGCTGCGCTCCCGGCTGGCGCGGCTCGGTTTCGGCACCGCGGCGCCGGGTGTGTGGATCGCCCCCGCACAGCTCTACGAGGAGACCCGGCACACCCTGGAGCGGCTGCAACTGGCCCGGTACGTCGATCTGTTCACCGGCGACCACGCCGGGTTCGCCCCCACGGCGGACGCGGTGGCCCGTTGGTGGGACCTGGACGCCCTCGCCGCACGGCACCGCGCCTTCCTCGAAGAGCAGGAGCCGGTGCTCCAGCGGTGGTCGCGGCGCCGCTCGGTACCCCCCGAGGCGGCCTACCGCGACTATCTGCTGGCCCTGGACGCCTGGCGTCAGCTGCCCTATGCGGATCCCGGACTGCCCTCTCCCCTCCTGCCGGAGGACTGGCCGGGGGGCCGCGCGGCGGAAGTGTTCGGCCGGCTGCACGCCAAACTGCAGGCCGCCGGGGCCCACTACGCACACGAGGCGGCGAACGGGGCGTAGCGGCCCCGCCGCCTCAGCGGCGGCGCTGCGCCCCCACCGCGACGCCCGGCCGCGGCCTGGCGGCGGCGATCACGGAGACCACGTCCTTGAAAGAACTGCACATCCGGGTGCCGGCGACCGCGGCGAGCTCGCCGAACGTGCCGACGCCATAGGTCACCGCGACCGGTTCCATGCGCGCGGTGACCGCCATCCTCATGTCCCCCACGGTGTCGCCCACATACGCGCTCTGCCAGGCCGCGACCCCGAGCCGGCCGGCCGCCCGCAGCACCATCTCCGGGTGCGGTTTGCCGCGCCGGACCATGTCCTGGCCGATGACCGGGCCGACCAGATCGCGGATGCCCATGACGTCGAGGAGCGCCTCGGCGCTGCGGGTCGTCTTGGACGTGGCGACGGCCAGCTCGATGCCGTGGGCGCGCAGCGCGGACAGCCCCGCGGTGACTCCGGGGAAGAGCAGCTGCGGTCCCTGGCACAGGACTTCGTAGGCGAACAGTTCACGGTAGCGGGAGATGGCCGCCTGCACCCGGCCGTCGTCCTCGGGCTTGCCCAGCAGCCGCCCGAAGGCGGGGCCGGGCGGCTTGCCGATGGCGGCGGCCGCCTGCCGCGCGGTCACCGAACACCCCTGCTCCGAGGCCACCTTGACCAGCAGCTTGCTGATCGGGGGCAGGGTGTTGGCGAGGGTGCCGTCCAGGTCGAAGACGGCGGCCCTGATCGTCTCGCCGCCGGCGCTCCGTGCACCTCTCACGGGACGTTCGACTTCCGTTGCTACGCGCATGGCTGGAGACCTTTCCGGATTCCTGTGGGGGTGCAGGGGCTCGGGTGACGTTGCTGGCTCGGCGGGTTGGGCGGCCTGCGGTCGAGGACGGGTGGAGGCAGAGGCGGTCTCGCCGTGGCGCACCGCTGTCCAACGGCGGTACGCGACCGTCGAGGCGGCTGCAACGGAAGGGATCGTCCCGTTTACCGCCTTCGGAGATTTAAAAACCGCCTGCGCTGTTTGTCAATGGACCCTTACTGCCTCTGACGGGTCGACAACGCTCCCCCGGGGGGCGAGACTGGGGACACATCACCCCCAAAAGATCAGCCAGCGGCCGAACCGGCGACCGATCGCCGACTTTGCGCCGGGGCATGCCAGTTCCGGCCAATCGTGGGGAGCATACAGAACCGCATGGTTGGTTTTCTATGTAGACTGCATTGAGCTCGCAGCCGTACTAGAGACGGGACGGACACCGTGCCCACCCAGCATCGCGCCATCCAGAGCCGCCAGGCACTCATCCGCTCGGCCGCAGAGACCTTCCTGGAGAAAGGGGTACCTGCAGCGGGCATGGTCGAAATCAGCCGGCGGGCCCGGCTGAGCAAAGGTGCCCTCTACTTCCACTTCACCTCCAAGGACGACCTCACGCTCGCGGTGCGGGACGCCGCGCTCGCGACCCTGCAGGAGATCGAGGACGCCTTCACCCGCTCCCCCGAGCCGCTGACCACCGCCGTACGGGACTTCACCGTCGAGCTGTTCGGCCGGGTGGAGTCGGACGCCGTGCTGCGCGCCGGACTGCGGCTTCGGCCGGAGACCGCGCCGGGGCTCGGTATCTACGCCCTGGAGCAGCGCTGGTACGCGCTCTTCCTCGACAAGGCGGTGACCTGCGGGACCGGCGGACCGGCCGGACCGCATGCGTCGGACACCGAACCACGGCGTACGGCCCAGCTGTTGACCTCCCTGGTGGTGGGGCTGCTGCATCTGGGCAGCGAGGACGGTACATGGTGGAACCGGGAGGCCGTGGTCGGCCTGTGGGCGCTGCTGCCGGCCGCGCCGGGCCGGGTCCCGGCCGCCGGTGTCCCGGCACCGACGCAGCTCCCGGCGGCCGGCTGACCCGGCGCGGCGGCCCGTACGGCCCCGCTCTCCGCGCCCTCCCCGGCCCGCCCCTCGTGCCCGGAGTCTCACAACTCGACCAGCACGGACCCGATATGACGCCCCTGAATGAGTTCGCACAGCGCCCGCGGCGCCTGCTCGATCCCCTTCAGAAGGGCATGCGGGAAGACCAGAGTGCCCTCCCGCAGGCCCTGGCCGAACTCCTTGGTCCACTCCTGCGGCAGATCCGGGTGCGCATGCAGCCCGAAGCCGCGCAGCGCCACCCGCCGCGTGATGATCAGCGCCGCGTCCAGCTCCACCGGCGCGGCAGTGCCGCCGTCCCCGCCCAGCTGGCTGGAGAGCGCGCCGACCAGCGCGAACCGTGCATCGGGGCGGGCCAGCGCCAGTGCCGCCGTGAGCTGTTCGCCGCCCACGGTGTCCAGCAGCACATCGATGCCGTCCGGCGCGGCCCGGCGCAGCTGCCGTTCGATCGGCCCGGCGCCGCGCACGACCGTGTCGTCGTAACCCAACTCGGCGCGCAGTCGCGCGGCCTTGCGCTCCGAGCCGGTGCTGCCGACGACCCGGCCGGCGCCCAGCCGCCGCGCCAGCTGTCCGGCCAGACTGCCCACGCCACCCGCCGCGCCGGTGATGAACACGGTGTCCCCCGGCCGCACCTCGGCGGTCCGGCGCAGCGCACCCCAGGCCGCCGCGCCCTGCGACAGGTGCGCGGCGGGGGTCGGCAGCGCATCCGGTTCGAGCCGTCGTAGACGCGACTCCTCGACGGCGGCGAACTCCCGCCAGCCGTATGGGTGGTGGACCAGTTCGCCGGGCCTGAAGCCGCCGCCCGGTGCGGCCACCACCTCGCCGACCGCGGACCCCCACAGCGCCTCACCCGTCACAAATGAGCCCATCGGCAGCCGCATTCCGGCCATCCGCGTCCGCATCGCCGCGGTCACCGCCATCACGCGGGTGCGCACGAGCACCTGCCCCGGCTCCGGCACCGGCACGGGGACCTCGGCGATCCTGAAATGCCGGGGCGTCAGCTCGCCTTCGACCCGGGCGGCGAGCCGGATCTCGCGGTGGACGGCGGGTATGGCGGGGACGGCGGTGGGGGACATCGGACAACTCCTCGCACTCGTGACACTCGACGGCGTCGCACCGGTTCGCGGCGCCCGGCCGTGCCCCTCGGGATCCCGCCGGGTGTTCCGCACATTCAATACCGCATGGTTGGCTTCTTTATGATGCGGAAATAGACTGCGCGGCCACAGGCGGCGGGTCGCACCCAGGCACAACAACTCCAAGAGAGCATACGGAGGATGATCGGTGGTCAAGCAGGAACGCGCAGTGCGCACCCGACGCGCCGTCCTCGAAGCAGCGGCTCATGTCATCGGCACCCGCGGGTACCAGGCCGCCACGATGGCCGAGATCATCCAGCGCGCGGGGGTCACCAAGGGAGCCGTGTACTTCCACTTCACGTCCAAGGACGCACTGGCCCGCGCGGTCATAACGGAGCAGACCGACCCGTTCCTCCCGCAAGTCAGCGAGTCCCGGCTGCAGGACGCCATCGACTTCACCCACCAGGTGGCACTGGCTCTGCGCAGTGACCCATTGCTGCAGGCCGGCACCCGCATCGCGGTCGAGACGACCTTCAGCGAGAACCCGCTGGTGCCATACCAGGCCTGGACCGACATCATCACCACGATGTTCACCGAGGCGCGGGACAACGGGGAATTGCTGCCCGGCGTGGCCCCCGACCGGGCGGCCGAGTTCTTTGTCGCCGCCTATATGGGCGTCCAGTTGTTCTCACGGGCCGCGACCAACCGCGCCGATCTCCCGGAGCGCGTCACGGCGCTGTGGAAGCACACGCTTCCGGGCCTCGCGTCGCCCGGCGCGCTGAGTCATCTGGACCCGCACGGCCGCTGTGTGAAGATCCCTGCCTGACGCCTTTCTCCACGGCGCGACGGAACCATGACCCGGCAGGACCCTGGAAAACAAACCACATGGTCCGTATTCTTGGCTCCCGCATGGCCGCCGCCGAGGCTCGGCCCGTCCGGCAGCGGTGAGCCGCACAGCAGAAAGGAACCCCCCATGACCAGCGCCATCCTCACGCCATACCTGCGTGATCAGTGCCGCGATACCGGAGCCCGGTCAGCCGACGGAAACCGACCGCCGGAACTCACCACGACCGTGCCGCGGGAATACGTCCACCGCACCGCCTTGTCCGAGGTGTTCCTGACGAACTGGCGGCGCGGCGAGGACGACGGCTGGGTGGTCAGCGCCCAATGGCCGCGCGCCCATACCTTCTACGGTCCGGTCCACGGCCTGCACGACCCGGTGTTACTCATAGAGACCGTGCGGCAGGCCGGGATATTACTGAGTCATGTCGTGCACGAGGTGCCGCTCGACCACCCGATCATCTGGCAGCGGGTCCGCTATGACCTCGCGCCGCAGGCGCTGCGCGCCGCGGAGGCACCGGCCGAGGTCGAGCTGCACGTCACCGACCACGACATGGTCCACCGAGGCAAACGGCTGGCCAGCGCCCGCCAGGAGTTCCGGATCGTGTGCGACGGCGCCGACCTGGCCTCCGCGACGCTCGTCTTCTCCTGCCACAGCCCGGCCGTCTATCGCAGGCTGCGCGGCGAATACAGCGATGTGGCGCTCGCCAACTCCCGGAAACTGCCGCTGCCGCAGGCCGTCACCCCGCCGCTGGTCGCCCGGGAACGCGACCGCGATGTGGTGCTCTCCCCCAGCGACCGTCCCGACCGCTGGCAACTGCGGGTGGACACCTCGCACCCGGTGCTCTTCGACCACCCCGTGGATCACACGCCCGGCATGCTGATGATCGAAGCCGCCCGGCAGGCCGCGCAGGCGGCAACGCCCGGCTTCACCGTCCCGGCGTCGATGGACTGCTCCTTCGAACGGTACGCCGAACTCGACGCCCCTTCCTGGGTGCAGGCGCGGACCACCGGCCACACCGACGACCGCCGGCAGGTCGAGGTCCACATCGAACAGCACGGCCAGCCGGTGGTCTCGGCGCAGATCGCCTGCGTACCGATGCCCTGACCGGGCCTCTCGCAGGACCGTCGGTGCGCTGACGGCTGCCGCTCCCGGCCCCTCGGTCCGCCGGCCGGCCGCGTCCCACGGACCGTCGGTCCACCGGCCGGCCGGCGTCTCCCGGCCCCCGGTTTCCCGACCGGCCGTGGCTCCCGGACCGGCCCCTCATCGGACCGCAGGTTCAACCGACCGACCGCTTGGCCGCCCCGCCCCGTCCCATCCCGCCCTGGCCTGCACCCCGCCGGGCCGGGCCGGTTCAGGTCAGGTCAGGTCACGTCACGTCACGTCAGGTCCCGGAACAGCCCCGCCCCGCTGCCCGTGCCTCCCCGTCACCGCAGCGTGAGGCGGGGCTTCGGCGCGTCGGTGCGACCGGTCGGCGGGATGCGGCTGCCGGCCTGGTAGGGCAGCGGCCAGGGGGCGCCCGGCCCCGCATATCCCTGCTCCGCGGCGGCGTGCAGCGTCCAGTGCGGGTCGTACAGATGCGGCCGGGCCAGCGCGCACAGGTCCGCGCGCCCGGCCAGCACCAGGGAGTTGACGTCGTCCCAGGAGGAGATGGCGCCGACCGCGATGACCGGCACCCCCAGGGTGTTGCGGATCCGGTCGGCGAACGGGGTCTGGTACGAACGGCCGAAGTCGGGGCGTTCGTCGGCGACGACCTGTCCGGTGGAGACATCGAGGGCATCGGCGCCGTGTGCGGCGAAGGCCCGCGCCATCGCCACCGCGTCGTCGGCGGTGGTACCGCCGTCCGCCCAGTCGGTCGCGGAGATACGGACCGTCATCGGGCGCCCGGCCGGCCAGACGGCGCGGACCGCGTCGAAGACCTCCAGCGGGAACCGCATCCTGCCGGTGAGGTCGCCGCCGTACGCATCGGTGCGGTGATTGGTGAGCGGCGAGAGGAACCCCGAGAGCAAGTAGCCGTGCGCGCAGTGGAGTTCGAGGAGGTCGAAGCCGGCTCGCGCGGCGGACTCCGCGGCGCGGACGAACTGTTCGCGTACGGCGGCGAGTTCGTCCTCGGTCAGCGCGTGCGGGACCTGGTTGACGCCGGGGCGGTAGGGCAGTGCGGAGGGCGCCACGACCGGCCAGTTGCCCTCCGCAAGCGGCTGGTCGATGCCCTCCCACATCAGCCGGGTCGAGCCTTTGCGGCCGGAGTGGCCGAGCTGGATCCCGAGGGCGGTGCCGGGTGCGGAGGTGTGGACGAAGTCGGTGACCCGCCGCCAGGCCGTCTCGTGTTCCGGCGCATACAGGCCCGTGCAGCCCGGTGTGATCCGGCCCTCGGGGCTGACGCACACCATCTCCGTCATCACCAGCCCGGCACCACCCAGCGCGCGGGCGCCGAGGTGGACGAGGTGGAAGTCGCCGGGGGTGCCGTCACCGTCCGCGGCGGAGTACATGTCCATCGGGGAGACCACGACCCGGTTGCGCAGTGTCAGCCCGCCCAGCCGGAACGGCGTGAACATGGGGGGCGTGGCGGGCTCGGTGCCCGCCGCCCGCTCGACGGCCGCGACGAATCCGGGGTCGCGCAGCCGCAGATTGTCGTGGGTGACGCGGCGGCTGCGGGTGAGGAGATTGAAGGCGAACTGGTGCGGCGGCTGGTCGAGATAGGTGGCCAGTTCCTCGAACCAGGCGAGGCTGGCGCGGGCGGCGCGCTGGGTGGAGGCCACGACCGGGCGGCGTTCCTCCTCGTACGCAGCCAGGGCGGCGGCGGTGTCGGGCTGCTCCTGGAGGCAGGCCGCGAGCGCCAGGGCGTCCTCGACGGCGAGCTTGGTGCCGGAGCCGATGGAGAAGTGCGCGGTGTGCGCGGCATCGCCGAGCAGCACCGTATTGCCATCTGACCAGCGCTCGTTGACGACCGTACGGAAGGCGGTCCAGCTGGAGTTGTTGGAGCGCAGCGAGCGGCCGCGCAGTGCGTCCGTGAAGACCTTGGCGCACCACTCCGCCGACTCGCGCTCGTCACAGCGGTCGAGTCCGGCCGCCCGCCAGACCTCCTCGCGCATCTCGACGATGACCGTGCTGGCCCCGGGGCTGCTCTCCGGCCCGCAGGACAGTGCCGCGGGGTGGCGGTCGGGCGACGGACCGGGACCGGCGAACGGGTAGGCGTGGAGCTGTACGACACCGTGCTCGGTCTCGGCGATCTCGAAGCGGAAGGCATCGAAGGCGAAGTCGGCGGCGAGCCAGATGTAGCGGCAGCGGTGAGTGGTCAGCTGCGGGCGGAAGACGTCGGCATGTGCGGTGCGGGTCGCGCTGTGCACCCCGTCGGCGGCGATCACCAGGTCGTACGAGCGGGCCAGCTCGGCGGCGGGCGGGGCCTCGGTACAAAAGCGCAGGGCGATGCCGAGGTCGCGGCAGCGCTGGTGCAGTACGGCCAGCAGCCGGCGCCGCCCGAGGGCCGCGAAGCCGTGTCCGCCGGAGGTCAGGGTGCGGCCGCGGTGCACGATGTCGATGTCGTCCCAGCGGACGAACTCCGCCTGGAGGGCGCGGTAGACCTCCGGGTCGGCGTGCTCGATGCCGCCGAGGGTCTCGTCGGAGAGGACGACACCGAAGCCGAAGGTGTCGTCGGGCGCATTGCGCTCCCAGACCGTGATCTCGCGGGTGGGGTCGAGGCGTTTGAGGAGGACGGCCGCGTACAGCCCGCCCGGCCCGCCTCCGATGACGGCGACCCGCATGGCTATTTCCCCTGCCACTTGGGCGTCCGCTTCTCCGTGAAGGACGCGTGGAATTCCGCGTAGTCGGCGCTGTTCATCAGCAGCGCCTGGGTCGCGGCGTCCATCTCGACGGCGGCGGCCAGCGGCATGTCGAGCTCCGCGGTGAGCAGCGCCTTGGTCTGGGCGTGCGCCAGCGCAGGTCCCTCGGCGAGCCGTCGGGCGAGCGCAGCGGCCGCCTCGTCGGCCCGGCCTTCGTCCGCCAATTCGCTGATCAGCCCGAGGCGTTCGGCCTCCGGGGCCCGGACCGCGTCGCCGAGCATCAGCAGCCGGGTGGCATGGCCGAGGCCGATGACGCGGGGCAGCAGATAGGCCGCGCCCATGTCACCGCCGGAGAGGCCGACCTTGGTGAAGAGAAAGGCGAAGCGGGCGGACGGGTCGGCGACGCGGAAGTCCGCGGCCAGCGCGAGCACCGCGCCCGCTCCGGCCGCGACCCCGTGCACGGCCGCGATCACCGGGAACGGGCACTCCCGCACCGCCCGTACGACCTGCCCGGTCATCCGGTTGAAGTCCAGCAGCTGCGCGGTGTCCATGCCCAGGGTGGCGCCGATGATCTCCTCGACATCGCCGCCGGAGCAGAACCCGCGCCCCTCCCCCGCCAGCACCAGGGCGCGTACGGAACGCTCCCTGGACAGCTCGGCGAGCAGGTCCCGGAGGTCGGCGTAGGCCTCGAAGGTGAGCGCATTGAGCTTGTCCGGGCGCGCCAGGGTGACGGTGGCGATCCCGTCCTTCCTGGTCACGCGGATGTGTTGCCAGGCGTCTGTGCTGCGGGCTGATCCTGCGAACGGGCTCATCGGGCTGCCTGCCCCCTTTGGCCGACCGGCCGGTGGATGCTCTGCTCTTCCGGATGCCTTATCGAAGTTATCACTGCTTCATGACTGTCGTCACGAGGACGCGATATCGGCGCGGCGGGAGTGGGGGGAGAGGGGGCGGGAGCGGAGGGGGAGGGAGAGGGAGAGGGAGAAGGTCAGGGGTGCGGGCGTCGCGGGACCCGGGGCGCGGGCGTCGCGGGACCCGGGGGCGCGGGCCGGCCGAAGGTCCCGGCCGCCCCATGACCCAGGTCATGCCCTTCCCGGTCGCTCGCCTCTGGTCCGTCCGCCCCCGCGCTTCCTACCGTGGGCGTATCCCTTCCTGCCTCAGGTATCCGACCTGGCCTTTTGCGAACGGAACGCACAGCGCATGCGGGAACCGCCCGCCCCCTCGACCTGGCGCATCACGCTGCCGCGCAGCGCGACGGCCGTCCCCATCGCCCGTGCGATGGTCAGGACGGCCATGCAGGATCTCCGGGCCACGGCCGACCGCACCACCGCACAGCTACTGGCCGCCGAGCTGGTCTCCAACGCCCTCGAGCACACCCGCGACACCTGCCCCATCGAGCTGGTGGTGGAGCTGCGCCCGACGGGCTGCCGGATCGAGGTGCACGACGGCGATCCGGCGCTCGTCCAGGGGCTCGGCAGCCCGCTGCCCTTGGCGGACCTGGACACTCCGGCAGTGATGGCAGCCTCGTCCGGCCCCACGCAGGGGCCGGACGGCACGAAACCGGCCCGTCGAAGCGAGGAACACCGTGCCCACGGCCGTGGCCTGTTGCTGATCCGGTCCCTCAGCTCCGCCTGCGGCTGCCGCCCCATACCACGCGGCAAGGCCGTCTGGTTCACCCTTCCCGAGCTGCAGCACCCACACCGACGCTGACGTCGGCACCGGCAAGGGCGTTGACGTCGGCGGCAGCCGCCCCGGCCACGTCCGCGGGCGGCTGCGGAGCCGACCCGAGGCGCGAGCGGCGACGCCCGTAGCACGCGTAGACCAGCGCGCCGACCACCAGGAATCCGGCGAACTGGAGCCAGGTCGCCGGACCGGTCCCGTAGATCAGATAGAGGCAGAATCCGATGCCGAGGACCGGGCTGACCGGGAAGAGCGGGACGCGGAAGCGGCGCGGAAGCCCGGGGCGGGTGCGGCGGAGCACCATCACGCTCAGGTTCACCACCGCCACAGACAGCCGCATGGGGTGGTTCTCTCTCTGGTGGCGCGACGCGCGTGGCAGGAGTGGACCACACACGGAAGCGGGGTCCGGACCGGTGGGTCCGAACCCCGCAAGCGTTTCGATGGTAGCGCTTTACTGCATGATCGCCCATATGTCCGTATGGCTATGCAGTGTGATGTTTCCTACGGTGCGCCCGCGAAAGGGCCCCTGGGCGCCGCCGGGCTCCCTGCGGCACCCAGGGGCCCTGCGCCACTTCAGGGGGCCGTGGGCCGCCTACCGGGCGAGCGTCGCGACCAGCACCGCCTTGATCGTGTGCATCCGGTTCTCCGCCTCGTCGAAGACGAGGGAGTGCGCGGACTCGAAGACCTCGTCGGTGACCTCGAGCGACGACAGCCCGTGCCGGGCGTGGATCTCCCGGCCGACCGCGGTGCCGAGGTCGTGGTAGGCGGGCAGGCAGTGCAGGAACTTCACGTCCGGCTTGCCGGTCGCGCGCAGCACCTCCATCGTCACCGCGTACGGGGCGAGCAGCGCGATCCGCTCGTCCCACACCTCCTTGGGCTCACCCATGGAGACCCAGACGTCGGTCATCACGAAGTCCGCACCCCGCACGCCCTCGGCGACGTCCTCGGTGAGCGTGATGCGGGCTCCGCCGGCCTCGGCGAGCGCCTCCGCCTGGGCGATCACCGCCTCGTCGGGCCAGAGCTGCCGGGGCGCGACGATACGCACGTCCATGCCGAGCAGGGCGCCCGTGACGAGGTAGGAGTTGCCCATGTTGTTGCGGGCGTCGCCGAGGTAGGCGAAGGCCGTCTCGGCCAGGGGGCGGCCCTGACCGTGCTCGACCATGGTCAGCACGTCGGCGAGCATCTGGGTCGGGTGCCAGTCGTCGGTGAGCCCGTTGAAGACAGGCACTCCGGCATGGGCCGCCAGCTCCTCGACGTCGGACTGCCGGCTGCCGCGGAACTCGATACCGTCGAACATCCGGCCGAGGACCCGGGCGGTGTCCTTCACCGACTCCTTGTGCCCGATCTGCGAGCCGGACGGGTCCAGGTAGGTTGTCGAGGCGCCCTGGTCCGCGGCCGCGACCTCGAACGAGCAGCGGGTCCGGGTCGAGGTCTTTTCGAAGATCAGGGCGATGTTCCTGCCCTGGAGACGAGGGACCTCGGTGCCGGCGCGCTTGGCCGCTTTCAGCTCGGCCGCCAGGTCGATCAGTCGGCGGAATTCCTCGGCACTGAAGTCCAGCTCCTTGAGGAAGTGGCGGCCCGTGAGGTCTATCGCCATGGGTGGGCTCCTGGTTCGCGGCAGTCGGGACGGACTCAGACCCTGGAAGTGTATACGTACCAACGTATCCCTATACGAAACCCGCCCGCCCCGCACGGCCGGCGCCTCCTCCTTGGACCGGGATTCGCGGTCACACCCTCCTTGGACCGGATCCGGCACGGGTCACGCGCCCCCGGATCCCCCACGGGTCACGCACCCCTGGACCGGATACGGGGTCACGCACCCCTTCACAGCTCCGGGGTCACGCTCAGGCTGCCCCGGGCACCGCGTCCCGCGCCACCGGACAGCTCATACAGCGCGGCCCGCCGCGTCCGCGCCCCAGCTCACTCCCGGGAATCGTGATGACCTCGATGCCGCGCTTGCGGAGGAAGGTGTTCGTGGTGACATTGCGCTCGTACGCCACCACCACGCCCGGCTCCACCGCCAGCACATTGCAGCCGTCGTCCCACTGCTCACGCTCGGCCGAGTGCACATCCTGGGTCGCGGTCAGCACCCGGATGTCGGACAGACCCAGCGCGGCCGCTATGGCGCGGTGCATATGCTCCGGCGGATGGTCGGTGACCTTGAGGTCCTGGTCGCCCGAGCCCGGCTCGATGGTGTAGGAGCGGAGCATCCCCAGGCCCTCGTACTGGGTGAAGGTATCCCCGTCGATCATGGTCATGACCGTATCGAGATGCATGAACGCCCGGCGCTTGGGCATGTCGAGCGCCACGATCGTGCGCGCCGAACCCGCCGCGAACAGCCCCCGTGCAAGCAGCTCCACGGCCTGCGGAGTGGTCCGCTCACTCATCCCGATCAGCACCGCGCCACTGCCCATCACCAGGACATCGCCGCCCTCGATCGTCGAGGGGAAGTCCGCCTGCCCCTCCGACCAGACATGGAAGTCCTGGTCACGGAAGAGCGGGTGGTGGCGGTAGATCGCCTCGTAGTGCACGGTCTCGCGCTGCCGGGCCGGCCAGCGCATCGAGTTGATCGAAACCCCGTCGTAGATCCAGGCGGAGGTGTCGCGGGTGAAGAGGTGGTTGGGCAGCGGCCCCAGCAGGAAATCGTCGAGATCCATCACATGGAAGCGGACCGAGGTCGGCTCGGCATGACGTTCCAGGAATTCACGCTTGGTCATACCGCCGACCAGCGCCTCCACCAGCTCCGCCACCGGCAGCTCGTCGAAGGCCGTCCGCAGATGGCCGGTGGCCAGCGGCCCGTATTCCTTCTCGTCGAAGACCCGGTCGAGAACCAGCGTCCGCGCCTCGGGGATCTGCAGGCTCTCGGCCAGCAGATCCCCGAAGAGGTGCACCTCCACCCCACGGTCGCGGAGCACATCCGCGAACCCGTCGTGCTCGGCCCGCGCCCGGCGCACCCACAGCACGTCGTCGAAGAGCAAGGCGTCCTTGTTCGAGGGCGTGAGCCGCTTCAGCTCCAGATCGGGGCGGTGCAGGATGACCCGGCGCAGCCGCCCGGCCTCGGAGTCGACTTGGAATCCCATCCACCCATCTTGGCCGCTGGGACGGCTCAGCGGAGGGAGTCGGGTGATGTCGAATCGGTCGAGGCGGACAGTCGGGGCAGGAGTGGCCGGTCGGGGACGGCCGGAATGGGCCCTGTGCCGAGGAGCGGTGGGGCGGGCAGGGCGGCCCGCTCCCCCCTCGGCCCCGCTCCCCCTCGGCCAGTCGGTCTCTCGGGCCTCGCCTCTGCGTCTGCCCTGCCCCTGCGCCCCGTCTACAACCGCGGGTCCACCGGTCCGACTCCAGTGCAAGCACCGCGAAAACCGCCTCGTGCACCCGCCACAGCGGCTCGCCGTCCGCCAGCCGGTCGAGCGCCTCCAGGCCGAGCGCATACTCACGAAGGGCCAGCGAGCGTTTATGGCCGAGGTGACGTATGCGCAGGCGTTTGAGGTTCTCCGGGCGGGTGTACTCCGGCCCGTGGATGATCCGCAGGTACTCGCGGCCGCGGCACTTGACGCCAGGCTGGACGAGCTGTCCGTCCCGTCGGCGTACCAGCGCCTGCACCGGCTTGACCACCATGCCCTCTCCCCCGTCGGCGGTCAGGTCCAGCCACCAGGCGATACCGGCCGCAACCGATGCCTCGTCCTCGGTGTCGACAATGATCCGCCGGGTCGTGGTGAGCAGTCCCGGCCGGTCCGTGGAGCCATCGGCAATCGCGCTGCCCTTGGCCGCCACCGCGTCCTCGGCCGCGATGAGCCGGTCGATCAGGGCCAGGTCCTCCAGCCGGCCCTCGCCGGCCCGCAGCAGCTTGTCGACCTCATCCGGGGCGACCCAGTAGTGCTTGGCGTCGTCGAGCACCGGCAGCAGCACATATCAGATGCCGCAGCGCCTCGGCGATCCTGCACCCCCCTTCCAGGACGAGCCGTACGTAGCGCGAGTCGCCCCACTCCGGAACGTCTCGTCCAGCGGCAGCGATTCGGCCTGCACCGTCCAGCCCAGCGGCTCGAACAGCTTGCGCACCGCCAGCAGCGAGGAAGCCGCGTACGGCCGGTCGTTCACCTACTGCCCCAGCGCCGAATCCGGGGCGCCGCCGCGGCCCTTGCCCCGGCTCCGGCGCACCAGGGCGATGGGGTCGATCTCCAACAGCAGTGCGGCCGTGCGCCGTTGGGCGTCAGCCTCGGGATACAGGACGTATGCGGTGCCGTGCGACGTCGAGAACTGCTGTGCCTTGTCAGGGTGCTTGTGCAGCAGGAATCCGAGGTCGGTCGCGGGACGGTCGGCGCTGCCGGTGGTGGTTATCGTCAGGTACGCACGTCCGAGTATTGCCGTGGTACGCCTCGATCCACACCGGTTTTTCCGGCAGCGCCGCCCGACGCCGGCCCGGATGTCAGCCGAGCTGCGACTGCACTTGCGCCGAGATCAGTTCGAGGTGGTCCAGATCATCCAGGTCCAGCATCTGCAGGTAGATGCGGGACGCGCCGATGGCTGCATAGCGTCCGATCTTGTCGACGACCTCGGCCGGCGAACCCGCAAGGCCGTTGGCCTTCAGTTCGTCCACGTTCCGCCCGATGGCCGCGGCCCGCCGCGCCACCTCGGCGTCGTCCCTGCCGACGCAGGCCACGAGGGCATTGGAGTACAACAGCTCGTCGCCCTTCCGCCCGGCGGCTTCAGCAGCCGCCCGCACCCGTCCGAACTGGCGCTCACTGTCTTCGAGCGAGGCGAAGGGGATGTTGAATTCATCGGCGTACCGGGCCGCCAGCCGCGGCGTACGCGTCGCGCCGTGTCCACCGATCAGCACCGGCACCTTGCCCTGGGCGGGCTTGGGCAGCGCGGGCGAACGCTCCAGCTGGTAGTAGGTCCCGTCGTAGGTGAACTCCTTTCCTGGCTCGGTGGCCCACAGGCCGGTGACGATCGCCAGCTGCTCTTCCAGCCGCGCGAACTTCTCCTTGGGGAACGGAATGCCGTATGCCTTGTGCTCCTCCTCGAACCAGCCCGCGCCGAGGCCGAGTTCGACCCGGCCGCCGGACATCTGGTCGACCTGTGCGACCTGGATGGCGAGCACACCCGGCAGCCGGAAGGTACCCGCCGTCATGAGCGTCCCGAGCCGGATGCGCTTGGTCTCACGGGCCAGGCCCGCCAGCGTGATCCAGGCGTCCGTCGGGCCGGGCATTCCGTCGGCATTGCCCATCCGGAGATAGTGATCCGAGCGGAAGAACGCGTCGAACCCAAGATCCTCAGTAGCTTTGGCGACCTTCAGAAGGGTGTCGTAGGAAGCCCCCTGCTGGGGCTCGGTGAAGATACGTAGCTCCATACCTCCATCCTGCACTCCGAACGGCGGACCAACCGTCAGAGGCAAATCGATGTACTGGGTCGGGTCATATCGGTGGACTGGGCCGGGTTATCAGGTCGGGGCGGCCATATCCCGACCCGTGTGGCCGGTGCAGCCAGTGGCGACGCACCGGACGGCGGGAGGACGGTGGACTGCGGGGACGGTGGGCTGCGGGGAGGGGGCGGCGGGGGACGGTGGGCTGCGGGCAACGAGTGGGCAGCACGGACAGTGCGGGCGCCGGCGACGCGGCGGCCCGCAGGCCGGACGCCGGACGCCGTAAGCGACATGGACGGTGTGGGCGGCGGGGGGCGAGGTGGCGTGGGCGAGCGGGCTCCAGTCCGGGCGGGGTTGGGCACCGAGGCGTAGGGGCGGGGACGGGGTGTGGGCTTGGGGACGTGAACCCTCTCCAGCCCGGGGTCGGTGCGGCACCGCTCGGGGCAGGAATACCGCGCGGACACGGCCGGCTCTCTGCCGCCTTTACTTCAGGAGTCTTTACTTCAGGCAGGATTTCGGTCGCGCACCTCCAGCTTCTCCAGTATTCCGGCCACGCGATCCCGCGCTTCATCGACCGTGTCCATCGCCTCGACGCAAGTCCAGTACACCCCCTCCTCGTCGGCGAGCAGCACCACGCTCACCAGCGCCTCACACACTTCTCGCAGCAGTCGGCACAGGCCGGTCAAGGCCTCTTTGGCGTCGCGCACTTCGGACAGCTGAGCCGCCCGCAGCCCGCCGGCGACCGATGCCGGGCACAGCAGTCCCCCGCTGAACCGCCCGCCCGCGTCGCCCAGCCCTCGCGCTCTGGACCGCACTTCGTACGGCCCGAATATCGCGAGATGACTGCCGACCGCCTCCGCCAAGGCCTGCGCCTGCCATGCTTCGACGATCACTCCCTGCGCTGTGTTCGCCTCCGCCAGACCGCGCCGACTGGCCGCAATGATCCGCACCGCGTCCATCCGCTCCCTCCTTCCCTCTTCATTCGCATGCACCCTGCACTCTTCTCACTACCCAGAGTGAGGGTGAACACCCAAAAAAGCTAGGGGAATTCGCAAATCTGTGGACAAGCAAGGCGATGTGGAAAGATCCATGACTCCATAGAGTGACGAATGCCAGCCGTGCCCTCGCTCCCTCCCCTCAGGCCACGACACCCCCTCCCGTCACACCCCCTGCACAAGTCACGCGAAAAGCCCGAAGGGGGCACCCGGGAAACCCCGGCGGCTGAAGGAGGGCAACGGGCGGGACACACCACGCGGAACGCCGAAAGCAGGTGCCGAAGGACGTGCGAGCGCAAAGTCCGGCAAGCCGAAGCTGACGCAGAAGCCGAAGTCCGAGGCCCGAACCCGCAACCCAAACCCACACCCGCACCCGCACCCGCACCCCACACCCCACACCCCGCACCGAACCCGCGCACCGGAAATCGTGGCGGACGCCCCGAACAGCGACGGGGCGGGAGCCGCCGCCCCCGCCCCATCGACCTCGCCAGGCCCTGCGTCCCGCCCCCGCCCCATCGGCCTCGCCAGGCTCTACATCCCGCGCCCCTGCCCCTCGCCCTACTCCCTACTCCCTACTCCCTACTCCCTACTCCCTACCCCCTACTCCTCGCCCTCCCGCGGCCGGTCCGGCCGCGCCGAGCGGACCGCCGGGAAGCGCGACTCGTTGCGCTCGATCTTCGCGGCAAGCGCCGCCAGCGCATCGATCCCCAGCGCCTCGCAGAACTGCAGCAGATACGCGAGTACGTCCGCGACCTCGTCCTCGACCCGGCCGGCCCTCCGCGGGTCGGACATCACCTTCGCCGACTCCTCCGGCGTCAACCACTGGAAGATCTCGACGAGTTCAGCGGCCTCGACGCTGAGCGCCGCGGCCAGGTTCTTGGGCGTGTGGTACTGCTGCCAGTCCCGGGCGGCCGCGAACTCCGCCAGGCGTCGCTGCAGCGCATGAAGATCCTCACTCATGCCTCTAGGTGTAGCACCTGTACGCCCGGCAGGTCCTCGGCGACCGAGGCGTCCCGCACCGTCCCCAGCAGCCGCACATGCCCTCGCTCGGTCATCCGCACGGCCAGCGACACCAGCTCACGCGCCTGCCTGCGGTCCATACAGCGATCCATCCCGTCCGCCAGCACCGTCATCTGCTGATGGGCCGACGGGACCTCCCCCACCGGGTCCATGGCCAGCACGTCCGGCCCGGTGAGCAGCACCAGCGCCAGCGCGAGAAACCGCAGCTCACCATCGCCGAGCTGCTCGACGGGCAGCTCCCCCAGCTCCCCCCGGTCGAGGACGGCTCGCACGCCCGCCACACCGTCCGCCGCCTGCCCGGCCTGCGGAACCGCTACGCGAGGAGCCGGAGCCGCTGCGCCGGGAGCCGCTGCGCCACCGCGCCCCACCACAGCAGGAGCGAGGGCGGCCCCTGCTTCCGGCTCGCCCGACTGACGCGGCACCGCACGCAGCCCCTCGACGGGACCCGCACACGCCTCCCGTACGGCCGCCACCAGCACCGCATGCCGCCGTGCGCACTCCCGGCTCGTACGGTGCAACACCGCGGGCAGATTGTCGCAGGCCGACCGCAGCCGCCCCTCGTCACACCGCTCCCCGGCATCGCGGCTCCAGGCCCCCGCCCCGCCGGCGCCGCCACTTCCCTGACGCCCCCGCGCACCCCAGACGCCGGCAGCGCCCCCGGCAGCCCCCGCCGCGCCGAGCCCCCCTGTTTTCCCCGGCCCGCCCGCCGGTTTCCCGCGTCCGGCCCCCGAGCCCCCGCCTCGGCCGTTCCCCCGAGTCCCGGCACCACGCTTCGCACCACCCCCACCGTCCGCACCACTTCCGCCACCCTCGCCGGGCTCACCCGTCCCGCCCGTCCCCGCTCCCCGCATGACCTCCGGCCGCGGATCGCACACGAACGCCGACCGCAACGCGACCACGACCTGTTCCGCAGCGGCCAGCACCAGCCGCTGCCCCGCCGTCTTCCCCGCGACGCGCAACGGCAGCAGAGCAGTGCCGAGCCGGTCGTCGGGCAGCGGGGCGCGGGTCACCGGAGTAGCACCCGCGGTATGCCAGGCGGCCTGGACCGCGGGGCGGGTGGGGTCGGTGAGCGCGGTGGTCAGCAGCGTCTCGCCACCGCCGGTCAACCGCTCGCCGACAATACGCAGCTCGGGCTCGGCCTGTACGGCCAGATCGAGGCTGACGGGGCCGGCCGGGCCGTCGACCGTGCAGCCGATACGGAACCCGCGCCGCCCCTGTTCGTCGGGACGCGCCCCGGCCGGCACACATGCGGCCGGACTGCCCGTCACCGCCCCCACCGCCCGTGCGAGTGACTCCCCGCTGCCGAGCCGGGCAAGGATCTCGTACGCCTGCAGCACACTGGACTTGCCGCTTCCGCTCTCACCGCACAGCAGGGTGAGCGGGGTGAGCGGGAGGGTGACGCCGCGATGGGACTTGAAGGCGGACAGTCGTAACTCGGTGACCGCCGGCCGCACACTGTCGGGATTCATGCAGGGACGCTATGCAGCGCCCTGCCCGGAGAACCGTTACACCTAACAGCTCTTCCTACGAACGGGGGACATATCCGGCCGCCTCTTCCTCGACCTCGGTGCCGGCCGGCGCCAGCAGGAAGACATTGGTGTCGACGCGGTGCATTCCGCTGCCGAGCCCGAAGACGACTCCGCTGGAGAAGTCCAGGATGCGCTTGGCCACATCCGTGTCGGCGCTGCTGAGGTCCAGCAGCACCGGAAGCTGCGCCATCAGGTACTCGGCGACCTCACGGGCGTCCGCGAAGGTCTGCACCCGGATGACGATGAACCGCCGCGCCTCCTCCGCCGGCTCCTCCTCGGGGAGGGCGCGGTGGTCGGGCCAGGAAGGCCATTCGCTGGTGCCGCGGAGCGGGACGACCTCGGCCAGCCCTTCCCACTGCTCGTCGGTGGCATCGGGGCCGTTCACCGAATCACCTCACCCGGGAGAGCGCTGACTGTCTGCGATATCTGCATCGCGCAATTCTAGGGATAAACATACAAAGCTCGGCGGACGCGACACACGCCGCACCACGCCCCGTTCCATCCTGCACCATGCCCGCTGACCTGTTCCGACATCCGCGGCAGATATCCTCCGTCGAGATTGTGTGTGCCTGTTCATCCCCCTTGTGACGGAGGTTGGTGCTGTCGTGGGCTCTGAGCCTCCCGGCCGTCGGCCGCGTGGTCTGCGCGGCCTGCGCAAGCCCGCCAAGAAGCGGCCGGCCGGGCCCCCGCCTGCCGAGACCACGGCCGACTCCGATACGGCGGCGCCTCCGGCCGAACCGGCCAGCAGCGTCATCAACGCCGTCCTCTACCGCGACGGACGCCGCATCAGCACCCATGACACGCTCGCCGAGGCCTTCCGGCAGCAGCGTGCCACCTCCGGCACCCTCGCCTGGATCGGCCTGCACCGCCCCAGCCGTGACGAACTGCTCGCCCTCGCCTCGGAGTTCGACCTCCATCCCCTCGCCGTCGAGGACGCCCTGGAGGCCCACCAGCGGCCCAAGCTGGAGCGCTACGGCGGCACCCTCTTCGTCGTCCTGCGCGCCGCGCGCTATCTCGACGACTCCGAGGAGGTCGACTTCGGCGAGCTGCACGTCTTCATCGGCCGCGACTTCGTGATCACCGTGCGGCACGGCGGCGCCCCCGATCTCTCCGCCGTCCGCATGCGCATGGAGGAGGCCCCCGAACTCCTCAAGCGCGGCCCCGAAGCCGTCCTCTACGCCATCCTCGACGCCGTCGTCGACGGCTATGAGCCGGTTGTCGCAGGCGTCCAGAACGACATCGACGAAATCGAGACCGAGGTCTTCGGCGGCGACCCCCGGGTCTCCCGCCGCACCTATGAACTCTCCCGCGAAGTCGTGGAGTTCCAGCGCGCCACCCGCCCGCTGAACGGCATGCTGGAGGGCCTGACCGCAGGCTTCGAGAAGTACGCCATCGACGAGGAACTACGCCGCTATCTGCGCGATGTGGCCGACCACGTACTGCACACCACCGACCGCGTGGACAGCTTCCGGCAGGCTTTGCAGGACATCCTCACCGTCAACGCAACCCTGGTGAACCAACAGCAGAACGCCGAAATGCGGGCCCTGGCGGAGGCCGGTTTCGAACAGAACGAGGAGATCAAGAAGATCTCCTCCTGGGCGGCGATCCTCTTCGCCCCGACCCTCGTCGGCACCATCTACGGCATGAACTTCGACCGCATGCCGGAGTTGCACTGGGTGTTCGGTTACCCCTTCGCCATCGTGCTGATGGCGATCGTATGCACCAGTCTGTACGTCATCTTCAAGCGGCGGGACTGGCTCTGAGTATCCGTCGTGAGACGAGGCCCCGTGATGCAGTGCAGCCTTTGGTGATGGCCTGGTGGCGCCTGCGCCGGCGGGACCAGCTCAGTGCGTGGCCGGTGCGCCGGAGGTGTGTCGGCGAGGGACGGTCAGCTGCCAGGAGTCGCCGGATTTCTCCCATGAGCGCGACGAACGGGAGCTCCCACTGCCCGAAGCCGCCCCCGCTCAGGCAGGCGGCGCCGGCTCCCCCCATCGGACATCAGCAGGCAGTAACTCATGCCGACGGTCACCGACGACACAGGGTTGATGACGGGATGGCCTCCTCCGTCTGGGCGCGGGCCGCATCGACGCGGTCGAGCTGTCGCAGCGCGAGCAGCCCGCCGACGCCCGGAACGACGGTCAGGACCTTGGCGGCGGCCGGGGCCTGCTTGAGGCGGCAGGTCGCGATCACGACGAACAGGTAGGCGCAGCCGTGGGTGGGGCCCATCAAGGACGAGATGGGCTTGAGGTGGACGGTGAACACGTTGGCCAGCATCACGATCAGCGAGACCAGCTCGCCATGAGCCGCGATGCGCAGATGGCGCGGAGACCGCAGGTGCACGGTCACACTCCCGTGGTGGAGCCGGGACGGATGATCATCAGTACGGTGACTGTGGCCCAGAGCAGGTTGAAGATGCCGGTGAGCATGGCGAGACGACCCGGTATCAACGGGGTCGGCGCCGACGGTGGCGAGGCGGAACTCGTCGTCTCGGCCAGAGCACGGTCCTGTGCCGGCAGGATCAGCAGGGCCAGTACGCCGGCGGCCGCCGCGGTCAGCAGGATCGAGGTGATCAGCCAGGCGTCGCCGAGGACACCGAGACTGCTGGCCGTGGCGAAGCCGAAGAGGGGAACCGCGATGCCGATGCCCGCGTAGACCCGGCAGATGCGGTGCAGCGTCCGCAGGGTCGTCCGGGCGTCGCCGTCGCCAAAGTCGCCGAGGGCGCGGCGCAGCGTCGCGGGGAACATGCTCGCGGCGACGGTGACCGGGCCGACGGCGACGATGGCGGCCAGGACATGCAGCGACAGGAGGAGCTTGGTCACGCCTTGTGCTCCGGGGCGGTCCGGCGCTCACCGGTGACCTTCGAGGACGGAAGGCGGCCGGCCTTGGAGCTGCCCTGGAGCGTGTCGCCGTCGACCGTCACGTCGAACGCCAGGTTCAGCCGCATGGGCTTGGTGACGGCCTGCTTCCAGGTGAGCCGGTCGCCGTCGCGGGCGACGTCGTTGAGCAGTACTTCCTCGCCGGCTCCGTGGGCGACGCCGGTCAGGACGCCGTCCTGCTCACGGAGTTCGACCACGGCCTTCATCTTGCCGATGGGGGTGGCGATGGACAGGTTCCAGGTGCCTTCGACGGACATGCTGATGTTCTTCCTGACTGTGCAAGGGGGAGGGTGAGCGACTGGCCCGCGAAGGGCGCGGGCCGAGTGTTCAGAGGGTGGCGGGCGTCGGACCCTGGGCGCGCCAGACGGTGCCGCGCCGCTCGTGGGAGAAGAGCTCTTCGACGGCGTGCGCGATGCGGGGGCCCACCTCGCGCTCCAGCAGGTACAGGCCCAGATCGAGCCCGGAGGTGACGCCGGCGCCGGTGATCAGGTCGCCGTCGTCCACGACGCGGGCGCGGACCGGGTGGGCGCCGGTGGCGTCCAGCATGTCGAGGCCCATGTGGTGGGTGGTGGCGTGGCGTCCCTCCAGCAGACCGGCCATGGCCAGGACGAGCGAGCCGCCGCAGACGGTGGCGACCGTGATGTCCGGGTCGTCCATTGCCTGCTTGAGGAGTGCGGGCAGCTCGGTGGTCAGCGTGCGGCCCAGCAGCACCGGGATGAACTCGTCCTGCTTCCACTCGCCGGCGCCCACCTCTTCTTCCGGAACCTCGCCGGGTTCGCCGACTCGGCCGGCGGCGCCGGGCACCAGGAGCATGTCCGCGCGCTCCAGGTCGAGGGCGCCGGTGGCGCGCAGTGTCAGCCCTCCGGCGCCGCTGATCACCTCGCGCGGGCCCTCCGCGGAGACCAGCTCGACGGTCACCGCACCGTCCGACGCCGAGCCACCGGCGTGCAGGACCTCAAAGGGGGCGATGACATCGAGCGGGTCGAAGCCGTCGAACAGGACAACCTGGACATGCATGAGTGTTCCTTCGGGTGTCGATTTCTCTCGGACGTTCCGAAGTCAACCGGCTGTCGCCGTGATCGCCCAGTGGCACGAGTGACAGGTTTCAACGGGATAACGCCAAGAGCTTCCGGAAGGCTGAGAACTGCGGTGACATGGAGCTGCCCGGATATCGGTCCGGAGTCGTCAAGCCGATGAGGAGATACGTTCCGGCCATGCACACCGTTGCCGTTCTCGCGCTGGATCAGGTGATCCCCTTCGATCTGTCCACCCCGATCGAGGTCTTCTCCCGGACGCGTCTGCCCGACGGGCGGCCCGGCTACCAGATCCGGGTGTGCGCCGAGCGCGACGAGATCGACGCCGGAGCCTTCACCCTGCGCGCCCCCTGGGGTCTGGAGGGCCTCCAGGACGCGGACACGATCATCGTGCCGGGCGTCAGCGATCCCACCGCCCCGCTCCCCTCCCCCGTTGGCGACGCGCTGCGGTCGGCCGCTGCCGACGGCACACGGATCGCCTCCATCTGCGTAGGCACTTTCCCGCTGGCCGCCACCGGGCTCCTTGACGGGCTGCGCGTCACGACCCACTGGCGTGCGGCCGGGCTTCTGGCCGACACCTACCCGGACATCGACGTCGACCCGAACGTCCTCTACGTCGACAACGGCCAGTTCCTCACCTCGGCCGGCGCGGCCGCGGGCATGGACCTGTGCCTGCACATGATCCGCCGTGACTACGGCTCGGCGGTCGCCGCCGACGCCGCCCGGCTGTCGGTGATGCCTCTCGAACGGGAGGGCGGGCAGGCGCAGTTCATCGTCTGCGACCACGCGCCCACACCGCAGGGCTCCGAGCTGGAGGCGTTGCTCACGTGGCTGCGGGAAAATCTGGCCCGCGACCTCATTCTCGCCGACATCGCGGAGCGGGCCGGGACGAGCACCCGGACCCTGATCCGGCGGTTCCGCGACCAGACCGGCACCACCCCGCTCCAGTGGCTCCACCGAGCCCGCGTCCGCCAGGCACAGCACCTGCTCGAAACCACGGAGCACTCCGTGGAACGCATCGGCAGCCAGGTCGGCTTCGGCTCCCCCACCACCTTCCGCGACCGCTTCAAACGCACGACCGGCGTCAGCCCGCAGACCTACCGACGCACGTTCAGCTGAACTCACCGCGCCCTCCCCGTCAGTCTGCAGTGAGACACCCGGTATGCCGGGTTGCCTTCCCGGGCGAGACCGGGGCCCCCGTATGACCAGCACGAACGGCCCGATGGCCGAGTCTGCGGACCCGGCACCGAGACCGACCCGCCGCCGTTTCTCCCCGGAGTACAAGCGGCACTCGGTCGCTCCCTGCACGACCTCAACGCCGCCGTCTCCGTCGGCGACCGACTCACGTGCGCGGCGCGGGCGCGGCGCCTGACGCCGGAGGCGTGAAGCAGCCACGGCGTGCCGTCAGCTCGCCCGATATCCACGCCAACTGCCCGGAACTTATCCGCCGGCTCCTTCGACTCCTGAGTTGAGTTGCCGAACGTCGGACAGCGAATGAGGAGGGCTCAGGTGACAGATCATCGCTCGGGTTCCGAGCGGCCCGAGGAGACAGCCGCAGGCCGCGACCATTGGTTGCTGGTGATGGTGGCGGGCGTGCTCTCCTTCGTGGCGATGCTCGACATGAACATCGTGAACGTGGCCCTCGCTGACATCTCGACAGGCCTCGATGTGTCCGCAGCGACCGCCCAGTGGGCGGTGCTCGGCTATCAACTTCCGGTGGTCACGCTCCTGCTTCCGGCCGGCCGTTGGCTCGACGACGTGGGTATCCGCCCAGCGCTCCTGGCCGCGACGACCGGCTTCGCGGTATGCAGTGCGATGGCCGCTGCCGCTCCCT
The DNA here is from genome assembly GCF_053612065.1 of Streptomyces sp. NPDC054765. NCBI lineage: Bacteria > Bacillati > Actinomycetota > Actinomycetes > Kitasatosporales > Streptomycetaceae > Streptomyces > Streptomyces sp. NPDC054765. The sequence goes on from NZ_JBSHBP010000044.1 coordinate 32,441, forward strand.
GCGGCGCTTGGCTGATCGCCGCACGGATCGCCCAAGGCACCTTCGGTGCGGTGCTGTTCGTCCTGATGCCCGTTCTGGCGCTGCGATCCGTGCGGCCCGCGATGCGCGGCCGGGCGATGAGCGTGCCCGCCACCCTGGGACCCCTGGGTGCGGTGACCGGACCGGCAGTAGGCGGACTGCTGCTCGACCACCTGGGATGGCGGTGGATCTTCCTCGTCAAGATCCCGTTCTGCCTGCTGGCGCTACTCGTGGTGACTGGGTTGCCGCTGTGGCGCAAACTGCCACCTACAGGGCAGAGCCCGATACCTCGGGGTGGCGCGCTGCGTATGCCGGACCGGCGTTCCCTCGTCGACGCAGCACTCGTTGCTGCCGGTCTGACCATTCTCCTGGTCTCGCTGACGCTCACGTCCGGTACCTCCGCCTGGCTCGCCCTTGCCCTCGCCGCCGTACCGCCACTGTGGTGGTGGCTGCGCAGACCGGGCGGCCGACCCGTCATCGCTGTCGTGCGTACGGCGCCGATGCTGCGGACACACGGCGCGGTCCTCGCCTTGGCTGTCAGCTTTGCCGCCATGCACTATGTGATCGCTCTGCACCTCCAGCGCGATGACGGTGTGAGCGCAACCACCACGGGCCTGACGGTGCTCGCCTTCCCCCTCGGCATGGCGGTGACCGGCCCCCTCGGGGGACGCCTCGCCGACCGATTCGGTGCCCGGCCTGTCGCCGTTACCGGCGCCGCCCTGGCCGCGTCCGGCCTACTGCTGCTCATCCCGCTGGACAACGGCTGGTCACCGGCCGATGTGGCCTGGCGGCTGGCACTTGCGGGCTGCGGTATGGGCCTCAACGGCGGCCCCACCCAAGCCCTGGTGATGGGCGCCGCCCCGGCAGGTCGTGCGGCCACGGTCGGTTCGACCGTCCAGCTCGCCCGCAGCCTCGGCTTCACCTTTGGCCCTGCCCTGGCCACCGCAGCATGGGGGCCGGCCGGTGCCGGTACGGGCGTGCGGGCCGGACTCGTGCTCGCCGCCTGCGCCGCCTGTCTCGCCGTACCCCTGCTCGGCCTCGGCATCCGCCCTCCCGCGGGATCGGCACCGTCTTTGAGCGACGTGGCTCCCGCCAAGCGCCGCTGAGCCGTCTCTCTTCAGCCCCACCGATTCCAGGCCCACCGATTCCAGCCCCACCGAGGAGCCCCTTTCCATGTGCGGAATCACCGGCTGGGTGTCCTACCACGAGGACGCCCGGTCCAAGGCCACGGTCATCGAGTCGATGACGGCCACTCTTACCCTTCGCGGCCCCGACGCCGGCGGCGTCTGGCTCGGCGAACGCGCCGCGATCGGCCATCGCCGGCTGGCCGTCATCGATCTCTACGGCGGCGTGCAGCCGATGACGGACCGGCCCGAGGCGCCCACCTGCGTCCTCACCTTCAGCGGGGAGGTCTACAACCACCACGAGCTGCGCTCACAACTGCGCGGGCTGGGACACGTGTTCCGCACACGGAGCGATACCGAGGTAGTACTGCGGGCCTACGCGGAGTGGGGCGAGCACCTGGTCGACCACCTGGACGGCATGTTCGCCTTCGGCATCTGGGACGAACGCGCCCAGCGGTTGCTCCTGGCCCGGGACCGGCTGGGCGTCAAACCCCTGTTCTGGGCGGCCATCGACGGAGGACTGGCGTTCGCGTCGGAACCCAAAGCCCTGTTCGCCCACCCTCAGATCCGCCCCCGGGTCGACGCCGACGGGCTGCGGGAGGCGTACAGCCTGCTTTTCCACACAGGCCCGACGGTGTGGTCCGGAGTCCGGGAGGTCGAGCCGGGCGGGATCCTGGTGCTGGACCGCAGCGGGGTCCACGAGCGGCGCTACTGGGAGCTCCGGGCGGATGTTCATCCCGACGACCAGGAGGCGACCGTCGCCCGCGTCCGCGACCTGTTGAGCACGGCGGCCCGCAGCCAGCTGGAGGCCGACGTACCTCTGTGCTCACTGATGTCGGGCGGCATCGACTCCACCGTGCTGACCGCTCTCGTGGCCGACGAACTGAGGCTGCGCGAAGGTCCGCGAGCGCGGATCCGCTCATACGCCGTCGACTACAGCGACCAGGCCGAGCAGTTCACCGGTGACGTGCTGCGCACCGGCCACGACACTCCGTTCGCCACAGAGGCGGGTGCCTACCTCGGCACGGACCACTCGACGATCGTCCTCGACCCGCGTGTCCTCCTCGACCTCGAGCATCGCAGGGCGGTCGTCGTGGCCCGCGACTCACCCATCGGCGTCGGCGACATGGACACCTCCCTCTACCTCCTCTTCGGCCGGATACGACAGCACTCCACCGTCGCGCTGTCCGGCGAGGCGGCGGACGAGGTTTTCGGCGGCTACCCCTGGTTCCACAACCTGGAGACGCTCGCCGCGGACACCTTCCCCTGGCTGCTCGTCACCGGCGACGAGGCAGCCATGCCGCTCAACCCCGAACTCGACCTGCACATGGGCGAGTTCCGTGCCGACTCCTACCGCAGCGCCCTGGCCCGCGTGCCGCACCTCGACGACGAGACACCCACCGAACACCGGCAGCGCGAGATGCAGCACCTGTCGCTCACCCGCTGGCTGCGCCAACTCCTGCACCGCAAGGACCGACTCAGCATGGCCCAAGGACTGGAGGTCCGCGTCCCCTACTGCGACCACCGGCTGGTGGAGTACGCATTCCGCACACCATGGGCGCTGAAGAGCTTCGACCGCCGGGAGAAGAGCCTGCTGCGCGCCGCGGGTTCTGGCCTCGCGCCCGACTCCGTGCTGTACCGGCCCAAGAACCACTACCCGGCCACTCACCACCCCGACTACAACCGCGGCCTCCAGCGCCTGGCCCAGGACGCCCTGGCCAATGACCAGGTGCGCTCCCTCGCCGACGGGGCTCTGATCAAGCCCTGCCTCGACGCCGCGCCCGAGCAGCTCCAGTGGGGTCACCGGCTCCGCCTGGAACGCGTCGTCGACCTCGCCCTGTGGCTCGACCATTACCAGCCCGACCTCGCCCTCTGAGGAGCCTGACCCGATGTCCCTCAATGAACTGTCAGCCGCGGACAACGACGCACACAAGGAGCCCCTGCCGGCCCCGGTACCGCTGATGGGCTGCCCCTACAAGGCCGACCCCTACCCCCTCTACGAACGGATGCGCGATGCGGGTCCGGTGCACCGCGTCCTCTTCCCCAGCGGAGTACAGGCATGGCTCGTCACTGGCCATGAGGCCGCTCATGCCGCTCTCAACGACGAGCGCCTCGGCAAGCACCACGACCGTGGCAACGAACGCTGGCGCGCCCGCGCCTCGATCATGCCTGAGCCGCAGCACTCCCAGCTCCAGGTGCACCTGCTGCACCAGGACCCGCCGGAGCACACCCGCATGCGGCGCTTCGTGACCGAGGCCTTCAGCCCACGGCGGATAGCGCAGCTTCGGCCGCACTTTCAAGAGTTGGCCGACACACTCGTCGACCGTCTTCCGGAAGCCGGCCCAACTGACCTGGTGGCGGGATTCGCGGCGCACTTCCCCTTCCAGGTCCTCGCCCAGGCCATCGGGCTCCCGGCGGAACTGGCGGATCGCTTCGACCGGGACTGGAGAAAGGTCGTCCAACCGGTCGGACCGGCCGACCCCGGACGTCCTCTGTACACGACCCGCCTGCACGGCCTGCAGAGCTACATCGCCGAGGTCGTCACCCACAAGCGCGACCACAGCGAGGACGACCTTCTCAGCCGGCTCGTCGCGGCCCGTGACCGCCACGAGCTGTCGCAGGAGGAGCTGGACTCCATGATCTTCCAGCTCCTGGTTGCCGGGCAGGAGCCGGTCACCAACCAGATCACCACTGCACTCATCACCCTCTTCCGCCACCCGGCCGCCCTCGCCCGGCTGCGTGACGACACCAGCCTGCTGCCTCGGGCAGTTGATGAACTGCTGCGCTACGACAGCGCCTTCGAGCTGACGACCTGGCGCTTCTTCGACCAGGACAGCGACCTGCACGGCACCGAGATCCCGGCCGGCGACTCAGTGATCATCTCTCTCTGCGCAGCCAACCGCGACCCGCGCCGCTTCCCTGACGCCGACACCCTTGACCTCGGGCGGTCACCCAACCCCCATCTCGCCTTCGGCCACGGCATCCACTTCTGTCCCGGCGCAACGCTCGCCCGTACCGAACTGCAGATCGCTCTCGGCACCCTGCTCAGCAGACTTCCTGGCCTGCGCCTGGCCATCGACGACCGGGACCTCGACTGGATCCCGGCCGTCCTCGGCCGCGGCACCAGCCACCTTCCCGTCACCTACGACCGCCGTGACTGACTGAGCCTCAAATCAACCTGGACGGGCCGCTCCCAGAAGGCCAAGAGCGCCATAGCGGGCCGTCGCCGCGGCCGATCACGCGCAGCCCACCCCATCACTGGCCGGCACCCTGCAGCATCACGCCGAGGCGACATGCGGGCGTGCCCGCATGTCCCACGGAGGACTCCCCACCATGCCTCTCCAGACCGCATCCGTCCCTTCCACGATCCGTACCAGCGCGGAGATCCTCACGCTCCTTCTGCCGCACTGCCGCACGACGGACAGCACGGCTGTTCGCGTCGAGTCGTTCCCGCACCATCTGCAGCGGATCGACAGCTTCGTCCGCGCCGGCGAACCGGTCGTCTTCACCCTGCCCGGTTTCCCCTGCAAGTCACCCAACCCTGCCAAGGTCCTCGGTCATCTCCCAGACCAGGGCGAGCGCCTCTCCCTCGCTTTCCTGGACGGCCTGTGCACCGATATCGCGCGCGTGCACGCCCCCGGGGCCCGCATCGTCATCTGCTCCGACGGACACATCTTCGGGGACCTCATCCGGGTGACCGACGCCCACATAGACGCCTACGCGCACGAATTGCGTCGGCTGATCAATGAGCTGGGCCGCAGCTGTCTCTCCGTCTTCGACTTGCGGGACGTCCTCGGCGACATGACATACGAAAACAAACGCACCCAAGTGCATGCGCGGTACGCCCCCTCCCTTGAGGAGCTTCGCGCACAGGTGCGCTCTGGAGAACACACCCTCGCCCTCTACCGGGGCATCACGCGATTCCTCGTCGAGGACACCGCCGATTTCACCGGCACCCGTTCGGCCCTCCAACGTGAGTGCCGCAGGCGCGCCTACGGCGTCATCCAACGCAGCCGTGCCTGGGGCGAGGTGATCGCCGAGAACCATCCCCGCTCTGTACGGCTGTCCATCCATCCCCAGCCGCACGGCAACCCCAAATTCGGCATCCATCTCCTCGACGCCCCCGACGCGTGGACCACCCCCTGGCACTCGGCCGCGCTGCAGCGCACCGACGGAACCTGGACCCTCATGCCCCGCGCCCGAGCCGAACGCCTCGGCCGACTCGTCCACATCGAGGGCAGAGCGAGTCACTTCGAACAGGAGTGATCACTCACCCGGCCGGCAGGACGCCGCGCCGGCTGCGCGCGCTGTCCTCCCTGCACCGAGTCGAAGGCCGGTCTTCCGCCCGCGTGTGGCTGGTGGCCTGCCCGGCCGCCACGCCAACTCGTCGCGGCTGACGGCCGGATGGGCTGCATCCGAGCCAGAGGCTGCTGGCAATTATCCGTTGAGGTACGGCAGGAATGCCACTTCTCGTGATCGCGACCTCCGACTAGCGTCACCGCTGGAACACTGCAAGCGTCTGGATTTCGGAGGTCCCGGTAGATGGCGGATCACACGGCGAACTGGCCCGACCACCTGGAAGGCGATGCACGGCCGCTGGAAGTCGGCATCCTTCTTTTCAACGGACACACCACACTTGACTTTGTTGGTCCGTACACCGCATTTTCGGCCGTGGGCATGAAGATCCACCTCGTGTCGAACACACTCGACCCCGTCCTCTCGGAGGACGGCGTACTGGCCATCGCTCCAACCGCCACCTTCGACGACTGTCCCGAACGGCTCGACATCCTGTTCGTACCTGGCGGCTTCGTGGGGAAGGCGATGCTCGACCAGGCCACCATCGCCTTCCTGACAGACCGTGGTGCGACGGCCTCTTACATCACCTCGGTCTGCAACGGCGCGCTCATCCTTGCGGCAGCCGGACTGCTCGACGGCTACCGCTCAGCCACACACTGGGCGGGCCGGGACCATCTGGCACAGCTGGGCATCGAGGTATCGACGGAACGTGTGTGCATCGACCGGAACAGGTTTTCCGGTGGCGGTGTAACCGCGGGCATCGATTTCGGGCTCACGGTCATCGCACACACGCTGGGCGAGAAGGCCGCGAAGTTCGCACAGCTCATCATGGAATACGACCCGAAGCCACCGTTCAACGCCGGATCACCCCAAGGCGCAGGACCCGAAATGGTGGCGCTGTTGCACAAGTTCACGGCCGCCTCCGGCATCACTCTCCGGAACGCCGTGTCCCAGGTGAGGGAACAGCGAGCAGCGTCGGGCCCGCACCCGGCATCAGGGGAGAGTGCCGGCCTCGCCGCCGGCATCGTCAACGCCTGACCGCCCCTGTCACCGCACCACAAGCCTGACAACATCCACTGACTGTGGTGCTTTATGCGGTCGGAATCCACCGCCGTACCAGGTGCGAGACGTATCACCTACGTCATCCTTCCCGGTCCCATATCCTCACCTTGGACCGGTATACCGAAATCGCGTGGTATCCCGCGTCCATCTCCACCCAACGGCCGTGCGCCTTCCTGCGTGCGTGCCCTCAGACAAAAAGGAACGAAGAATGCGCAAGACCCTCAAGAAGGCCGCAGTTGTCGGCGCCGGCGTCCTGGCGCTCTCCGGTATAGCCGCCGGAGCGGCTCAGGCAGACACGAGGCAGGGCGAGGACCTTCCGGGGAACGGCACTATGTCGGACTGCCGGAACTGGGGCGAGGCACTGAAGAGCCAGGGGACAATCGAGGGCTACGCCTGCATGGTGGGCGAGCAGCCCAACACGTACTTGCTGACCCCCTTCTACACAAACTGATCCCCTCCCGTACATCCGGCCCTCTTTCACGGGGGCTGACGGCCCTTTCGCGAGGCCCGGCGGTCGCCGCTCCCCGGCGCACCCGCCTCCGCGGACCGGCCTTCCAGCTTTCCCGGCGGAACGCGCACGCCGGGAAAGCCGCCGGCCCCGCCACTTCGGAGGGGCCGGCGGATCCTCGGCCGGGTGTGGGGACGTCTGTGCGGCTTCACCGGCCCGGCGCTCGTGGGATACGACCTTCGCTCCCTGGTCCTGGGCACTCCTGATCCGCCGCACCGTACCGGCCCTGGCGGTCAGGCTCGCCTCGGTCTGCGCCCCCTGCTCCACCGCCTGAGCCGACTGCGCCCCCACCTGAGCAGCCCTTTGACCACAACCGCCGGTACCAGGGCAGGAAGCCGATCACGGGCCACGAGGAGAAGTGTTCACCTCATTCCCCTCGGGAGGCCGTCGGCCGGTCACATCCCCCTGGACGTAGCCGAGTTGGTGTCACGGTTGAACTCGAAGTCCCGTCCAGGTATTCGGCGATCGCGTCGCGGTTGCGGGTGAGGCAGCGGATGCGCTCGTCCATCCGGTCCCGCTCGTGCCGCAGCGTCGCTCAGCCACTGCGTTCCCCCGGTTTGCCTGTCATGCGCCCCAAGGCTGGGTGCGTGAGCGTGTCGTATCAGCCGCCTCGGCCAGAGCGATGGGCGGGCGCGGGCGTGGGCGCGGGCGCGGGCGCGGGCGCGGGCAGCTGATCCGGCAGGCCGTCAGCAGTCGCCGGCCTCAGCGGCGTTCCGCTCGCGGGTGACCGTCAGTCGGGCCAGCAGTATCGACAGAGCTGTGATGGCGGCCCACATCGGTCCCATCAGGACGTGTAGGAGCCCCAGCCAGGCGACCTCGCTCCAGCGGTACAGTGCCACCTGCGCGGCCAGGCTGGCGAGACTTACGAGCGCGATCACTACCGTTGATACCGCATAGAAGCGGTGCAGCCCTCGGTGCGAGCGCCACCCGGGTGGGCCGCCCACGATCCTGTTCGCGACGAGACCGGCCAGGGGGCGGTTGGCCGCGAGAGACAGCAGGCATGCCGCCGTCGCCACGGCCGGGATCACCATGGGGAGCAGGAAGAACCCCCGCGCCTGACCTGTCCAGGCGGCCACGGCCGCGCAGGCTGTCGCCAGCAGGGCTCCGACGACCGCGTGCCGGACCTGCCGCCGGGCGCGCAGCCGCCACATGAGGACGAGCACGGCGGTCACCGCTGCGGCGGCAGATGCGGGCCGCAGACCGCCGATCCCGTTTGCGGCCAGGAACACCAGTGCGGGTGCCCCTGTCGCAGCCGCAGCAGTGGCCGCAGACGCGGCGCGTGATGTCGTCATCGCGCCCGCCCGGCGACATCGGCGACATCGTCGCAGCGGCGTCGGCCGGTGACTTTTGAGGACGAGAGGCGCCCGGCCTTGGAGGTACCGGTGAGCGTGTCGCGGTGGGCGGTGCCGACCAGCAGCCCGTCCTCCGTGCGCAGTTCGACGACGGGGCGTACCCGTCCGATGGGCGTGACGGTGGTCAAGTCCCCAACACCTTCGATTTCAGTGGACATGAAGTGGCGCTTCCTTGCTCGTGACGTGCGGGGCGGTGCGGGGCGCTCGGAAAGCGGCGGGCTCGGGCCGTCGGGGCGCCAGATGGCGTCAAGGGGATCGAACCCGTCGAACAACACGATCTGGACGTGCATATGAGTGTCTTTCATTGGATCGGAAGCCGACTGTCACCGACTTCACCTCGACACTAGGAGCCGATGCGCGCAGCGGGTATAGGCTCGAATGACACATTCCAACGAGATCTCGCCACGGTTCGTGCGCCGTCGCTCAGGGCCGCTCGTCGGCCGCGTCCGCCCCACTCGCTCCATGGAATGCGTCGGGGCGGACGACCACGGTCCGGCTGACCACGCCGGGGGCGTCGTAGGCGCCGGTGAGTGTCTCGTCCGTGGCGTGGCACAGGCCGGCCGCTTTCGGGCCCGTCTGGCCTGGGAGCGCGAGTACATCGCGTACCGGCAGCATGGCGACAAGCCGTTGAAAGATGTCGCTCCAAGCCGTGGGAGCACGGCGAGCAGCGAGCCTTCCGAACTCCTCGTCGCCTCACCCGCAGTCCTCACCGACATCCGGATCGGGTACGCCCGATAACTGGGCATGAGACGTGTCCGTGCATGGTGTGGCTCAGATGCAGCAGGCGATACGGATTGTGAACTTCACCCTCACGAGACACACTCAAACCGCAGAGCTAACGCCCGGGTGTCGACCGGTGGGCAGAAGCTCGACCGCCAGATCGACGCCCTCACCGCTGCAGGCTGCCGCAAGATCTTCGCCGACAAGAAGTCGGGCAAGAACGACCTGCGCCCGGAGCTGAAGGCCTGCCACGCCTTCCTCGACCGCGGCGACACGCTCGTGGTGCCCAGCCTCGACCGGTACGGCCGCTCGCTCCAGGACCTCGTCAACATGGTCGCCGAACTCCGCGAGCGCGGGATCGGCTTTCAGTCCCTCCATGAGGCGCTCGACACCACGACCCCGGGCGGGCGCCTGATCTTCCACGTCTTCGCGGCGCTGGCCGAGTTCATCCGCGAACTCATCGTGGCCAGCACCCACGAGGGCCTGGCCGCCGCCCGCGCCCGGGGCAAGGTCGGCGGGCGGCCGTCGGTCGTCAACGACGACCTCATCCGGGCGGCCCGCGACATGCTGCCCAACCCCGAGAACAGCGTCACCACCATCGCCAAGATCCTCGGCGTCTCGGTCGGCACGCTCTACAACCACATCCCGGACCTCAAGGAGTTGCGGACCTCCCGGGTCCCGCGCCAGCTGGAGGGCAGCAAGTGATCCGCGCCTTCCACCGGGCCAAGGGCGGCGCGGCCCAGCTCGGCGTCGCGCCCGGCTTGCCGGGCCCGTTCGGTACGAGGAAGAGCAGGTGTGTAGTTGCGGTACAGGAAGTGCCGCTGAGATTGATCATGGTCGGCTAGGCGGTGCGCCGCCTGACCGCGCTCCGGTGATCACCCGACAAAGGCGGTGCGGAGAATGTCGGGTGATCGGGGGCGGTGTCGCCGCACGATGGGGGCATGGATGACACGACCTTGGTATCCCGTTTCCTCCGCGACGGCTTCGTGAAGTTGGAGGGCGCCGTCGCGCCGCGCGTGGCCGCGGACTGCACGCGGCTGCTCTGGCGAGAGACGGGCTGCGACCCGGACGACCCGTCGACGTGGACGCAACCCCTGCACTGGGTGGGCGGCATGGCGCAGGGGCCGTTCGCCGCCGCACCCAACTCCCCGTCCCTGCACCGCGCGTACGACCTGCTCGTCGGCGCGGGACGCTGGGAGCCGCGCTACTCGCTGGGCACGTTCCCGCTGCGCTTCCCGCACGAGGAGGAGCCGGACGACGCGGGCTGGCACATCGAGGGGAGCTATCTGCCGGAGGGCGAGAGCTGGTACTTCACCAATCTGCGCTCCCAGGGCCGGGCGCTGCTGATGCTGTTCCTGTTCAGCGAGGTCGGTGAACAGGACGCTCCGACCCGGATCCGGGTCGGCTCGCACCTCGACGTACCGAAAGTGCTGGAGAAGTACGGGGAGGACGGGGCGAGCGGGCTGACCCTCGCACCCGATCTGGTGGCGGCGTCCGACCACCGGCCACTCGCCCTCGCCACCGGGTCCCCGGGGGACGTCTTCCTGTGCCATCCGTTCCTGGTGCACGCGGCCCAACCGCACCACGGGGTGCGGCCGCGCTTCATGGCCCAGCCGCCGCTGATGCCGGCCGCGCCGTACGAACTGGAGCGGGCCGACGGCACGTACTCAACCGTGGAGATCGCGATCCGCCGGGGCCTGGGACAGGACACCCCCGGTCCGGACGGGGACGGCACCGACCGCAGCGCAGCGTAAACGTGCCTCACGGCCATCGCTGGCAAAGTGGCCGTGAGGGAAGAGGAAGGAGGCCGGGCATGCTGGAACAGCTGAACCAGGCCATGGAGCACATCGAGTGCCATCTCGACCAGGACCTCGACGTGGAGGAGGTGGCACGCATCGCGGCCACCTCTGAGTACCACCTGCGCCGGATGTTCTCCGCGCTCGCGGGCATGCCGCTGTCGGAGTACGTCCGGCGCCGCCGGCTCACCCTCGCGGGCGCCGAAGTACTCGCGGGACGTGAGACGCTGCTGGAGATCGCGGTGCGCTATGGCTACGGCTCCGGCGAGGCGTTCGCGCGGGCGTTCCGTGCCATGCACGGCATCGGACCGGGCGAGGCCCGGCGTACCGGCGCAGCGCTCAACTCCCAGTCCCGGATGGCTTTCCGCCTCATCATCGAAGGGAGTAGCAGTATGCGATACCGCGTCGTGGACAAGGCGGACTTCACCGTCGTCGGGCTCAAGACCCGGGTACCGCTGGTGCATGCCGGGCCGAACCAGGCGATCATGGACTTTGTCCGTGGGATCGACCCGCGGACCCTGGAGGGCCTGGAGAAGCTGTCGGACCAGGAGCCGCACGGCATCGTCGCGGTCTGTGACGGCATGGACCCCAGCCGCGCCGAGGGCACTGAACTCGACTACCACCACGGCGTGATCACCTCCGCGGCCGCTCTGGAGGGCACGACCACGTTGGCCGTCCCAGCCGGCACCTGGGCGGTCTTCACCACCTCCGGGCCGGTGCCGCGGGCCATCCAGGAGCTGTGGCGGGACGTGTTCACCGAGTGGTTCCCGTCGAACCCGTATCGCACCCGCACCGGCCCTGAGATCCTGCGCACCCGCCTGTCGCCGGAGAAGACCGAGGCCGACGCCGAACTGTGGCTCCCGGTGGAGCCCGAGCACGGCTGAACCGGGGTTCGGGACCAACCGAGCAGCCAGTATCGATGAGAACGATCATGGCCTTGGAAGCTGGAGCGGACCCTGCATCGCACCTTTGGTTTCACGGCCGTACGACCGGATGTTCTCAGTCGGTGCCCGAAGAACGTGCCGCCCGCGCCTGACCCGATAGGTCACGCCTCCGTACGGTCCGGTGCCGGTTCTCCGGCACCGGCTTGGGCATCCGGCGCGGCGCGGGGGCCGGGCACGGTGGGCAGTGTGATGTCGAGGTGCGAGGCCATGTCCAGCTCGAACCTGCCGTACGGGTTCACATGGGTCCAGAACAGCGGGGACAGCGCCCGCCGGTCCGCGTCCGTAAGTCGCTTCTGCCACTTCTCCTCGGACAGGATGTCCTGGAGCAGAAGAGTGTTGACGTGTACCAATGCCGACTGGAGGAGGTGCAGGGCGAGCATGGACACTTCCTGGCTCTCCTTGTCGGAGCCGGTCAGGTCGCCGTCCTTGCCGTAGAACAGGTCGTGGTTGGCGCTATTCCAGTTCTCCACCACCTGCAAGCCGTCGTTGATCTCCCGGCGCAGGTCGGCGTCGGCGAGGTAGTCGCAGATGAACGCCGTCCGCACAGCCCGCCCGAGTTCCTCGATCGCCTGGTAGGTGGGGTGCTTGGGGCCACCACGGGTGAAACGGCGCAGGACCTGCTCGGCCTCCGCCGTCCCGAGGCGGAGCGCGGTGGTGTACTTGACGATCTGGTCGTACTGCTGGCGGACCAGCTCTCAGTTGATCGTCTTGCTGGAGAGCACCGGCGCCAGGTGCGGCCACTTCGCGTCCTCCCCGGTCGTCGGCCGGTACAGCCGCGCGGAGCCGACGTTCTTCAGCCGGGGCAGCAGGTTGAAGCCGAGCATGTGGGAGAAGGCGAACCCGACGATGGACGCGCCGTGGGTGTCGGTGTACTGCCGGTCGATCTCCACGTCGGTGCAGTGCCGCAGCACGCCCTCAATCATCGCCGCGACCTCGGACGCGGAGCAGTTCTTGAGCTGGCTGTAGACGCACAGCGACTTCTTCTCGACATGCCAATAGATCATGACGCCGGGGCCGCGGTAGCGCTGGTGCCACTCGGTCATGAAGTTCGACGACCAGGAGCCGAACTTCTTGGAGTCGGAGGCGCACGCGGTCCCCTCGCCCCACCAGGCCGCATCACGGGCCGCGAAGGTGGCGTTGACCATGCGCACCAACGCGGCGCGCAGGTTGGTGCGGTTGACGAATAGGTGCCGCACCCGGCGCAGTACAGCCTCCGATTCACCGTGCTTACTGGTGACCGCGACCCGCTTGATGCCCATGTTGGTGCCGAGCGCAAACAGCACGAGCAGCAGTCGGCGCCGCAGGACCGCCTTGGGCACCGCCTCGCGGGTGGCGACCGAGGTGAAGTCGGAGGTGAAGCCGGTGGCGAACTCGGCCTCCTTGAGGATGTCGATCAGGTCGATGGTGCCCCACCTGCGCTCGATTTCCGCCTTCAGCGCGGTGAGGTTTTCCGGCTCCTCCTGCTTGCCCTGCGGCGACACCTTGATCCACGGCTCGCCGTGCTTCTTCACGATCTCCACCCCGCCCGTGGTGCCCAGCTCCAGCGCCGTATCGAAGCGGGTCAGCGCATCACGGAGCCGCTTCTCCAGCGCGTCGGTGAACGCGGTGGCGTCCAGCGGCTGGCGGATCGCGTCGTAGTGGACATCGCGGTTGTCCTCGAAGTCCGGCGGCAGGTCGTCCTCGGGGTTGCGCCACCGGTTCGCCCCGGCCACCCAGATCTCCCGCCGCCGCAGCGCGTCCCGCAGGGCGACCAGCACGCACAGCTCGTACGGGATGCGCTCGACCCGGCCCTTGTCGTCGACCACCGCCTTGCGCCACTCGTCCCGCACCACCCCCGCCAGCGGGATCTTCTCCGCCTCGTCGAAGTACGCGCCCTCCTTGGCGATGGGCTGGTCCAGATACCGCTTGAGCAGGTCAATCGCGTCCATCACCGGCCGGTAAGCGGTGTTGTTGCACTTCAGCTCCAACGCGCCCAGCAGCGGCGAGAGCATCCGGCGCCAGTGGTTGGAGTACGACGAACGCAGCACGGTCCGCACCCGCCACAGCGTCGACAGCAGCGTGTACCGCACCGGAGGCGCAGCCGCCCGCAGGTCCGAGGGATACTCCTTCGCCGCCCGCGCCCGCCACACGGCCACCAGCTTCTCCGACACGTCCCCGAACAGCTCCGGCGCCAACTCCAACCCGCGCACCCGCTGGAGCTTGTTCACCTCCGCCAGCAGACTGTCCAGCCCGAGCGCTCCCGGGTCGGCCTTCAACTCGGTGAAGAACGTCCCACCACCGCCCGTACTGTCGCCGCTGCTCTCCTCGCCGTCGCCATCGTCCTCGGAGATCAGGTCGTCCAGCCGGGACCGTGTCGCCGCCGACAGCCGTCCCACCGTCGTCGCGCAGAACCGTTCCTCGAAGGTGTTGACCGCCGAGCCCACCAGCCGCGTCACCCGCGCCGGGGCCGGCGGCTCCATCCTGTCATTGCGGCAGCGCGCCACCACCGCCTCCGCGAGCCGGTCACGCGACAGCTCCACCCCGCACAACTCCACGGCCAGCCATTCCGCGAGCTGGGCCTGGTCCTCCACCGTGCACTCACGGAACTTGAACGCCTCCCGGATTTCCCTGCGGTGACGGCTGATCGCCCGCCCCGTCCAGTCGTACCCGGTGAACTCCTCTGCGGGCACCTTCACCTGCTGGGCGACGTACGACACCGCCGCCACCGGTATCTCCGACACGTCCTCCGGGAACCGGGCCTCCACCTCGAAGAACTTCAACAACAACGCGAACCCCAGCCGGTTCGCACCCGACTTGTTCCGTAACCGCTCCTGGTCCTCCTCCAGCAGCGTCCAGACCTCGATCAGATCCTCCGGCTCCCAGTCCTGCCGCACCCTGGTCTCCTCCCGGTCGTCGTGACGCGACCAAGGTGACGGAGCATCACCACCGCCAGGACGAGAAACCCGGAACACCTGACAAGCGCACCCCTGATCCGCTACAGAGAGCTACTTGTCGTCTGGTGTCAGCTTCGGGAGGACAGGGCCTTGTACCGCGGCGGTCGGCACCCCCAGGCGGCGAGCGAGGGCGCTCTGAGCGCAGCAGCGAGCCGCATGGCCAGTGGTGGTCTGCGACCTCCACCGGCCATGCGGTTGCTGCCGCTCAAGCCACGAGGAGTGGCCACCAGGACGTGCTCAGTGTGGGCACGGCTGGATGGGGTCCGTGTCGTCGGCGACAGCGCTGTCGGGGACCCACCCGCCACCACCACCCCCATAGGTGGTGTACTCCCACCGGTACGGGTGCTTGTGCCCCCCGCTGGGATAGCCATCCTCGTTCTTGCAGTTGGTCTCGAAGTATCCGCCACCGATGTACCGGAAGGGCTGATCACCGATCCTGGCGTTGTCCGCGTAGACCGGCACCTGGTGGCACGGGTCAGCGCCTCGTAGCCGGGGTTCACCACCGGGGCCAGGCCGATGTTGCACGCCTCGGACACCAGCAGCGCGACCACCGAGGTGGACAAGTCCTTCATCCGGGTGGTGCCGTCCCCGAGGTGCACGAAGGCGTCGAGGAAACCGGTCCAGGCGTTCACCTCGAACAGCAGGTCCGGCAGGTCGATCTTCGGGAGCATCTTCTCGACCCGCTTGCGCAGCCAGGTCAGGGACTTCGGCTCGCCGAGCGCGCCGAGCTTGTCGACGTTCAGCTTCACCCGCCCGTCGTCCTGAACCTCGATGGAGACCTTCGCCGCCGGCCCCGCCTCCTCCAGACGTTCCGCGAGCTGCTTCCACCCGGCGTCCAGCCCCCGCACCAGCTCCGCCAGGTGCTCCTCGACGGGCATGTCCAGGCTCAGCCCGGCCAGCACGTCCTCCTGGACGGCCTCCCACTCGGCGCCGTCCAGCAGGCGGCCGCGCGGGTCGGACCAGCGGTGCGAGGGCGAGGCGAAGACGTCACGGTTGTTCAAGGCCCGGTACATCTGCTCCAGCACGCACACCACGTACGCGTCCCGGTCCACCGCGCCGTGCGGAAGTTCGGGGTTGGCGTACACCGCTTTGCGCCACGCCGGGGGCACGAGCTTGTCGTCCACCTCGCGCGGCAGCAGCGGCTTGACGCCCACCTTCCGCCGCGCCAGCGCCGGCAGGGCGCGGACCCCGGCCAGGACCCGCTTGCCGGCACTCGCCGCGTCCAGTGCCTTCGACTCGCCCAGCAGCGAACAGGAACGGACGCACCGTGGCGTACCGGGTCGCGAGCGCGGCCCGCATCGCGACCTCGGCCGAGCCCTCGTCCTCGGGCACCAGCGACACCACCGTGGCCGCGGCGGTCATCACGGCGGCGCGCGGGGCGACTTCCTCCAGCGCCGCCCACAGTGCGGCCACGTCCAGGTCCGCGCCGTGCTCCTCGAACAGCTCCAGCTCCTCGAACAGCACCTTCGCTGCACGCGCGAGCGTGCGCGACGCCTTCTCCAACTGCGGCAGCGTGGACAGTCGCTCCTTCTCTGCCTTCCGCTTCGCCGTGTTCAGCAGCCGGGTGGCCATCAGGACCTGGAACAGGTCCAGGGCCTCATCGATCGCCTTCGCCTCCAGGTGCCGCATCACCGCGGTGAGCATCGCCGTGCGCTTGGGCTCGGCCGCACGTTCCAGCAGCGGCGCCTTCGACCCCAGCGCGTACCGGGCCAGCGCCGCCATCCGGTTAGGCGGAATCTGCGACAGCTTCAACCGCCCGAGCCGGTACGAGCCGATCTCGTCCACTCGCTCCAGCGCACGGGCGAACGCGGGGCCCGTCGTCCGCGTCGGCGGCCGGCGCAGCCGCTCCAGCTCCGAGAACCGGGAGCCCTCCGGCGTCTTCAGCGTCGCCACCAGGTCGCCGGGCAGCGCGGGGTCCGCACGGCGAGCGGACCCCGCCACGGTGGCGTGCAGCCTCTTGTCCGCAACCTTGCGGACCTCCGACACCTGCCGGGCCAGCACGCTCACCCCGGGCAGCAGCACTCGGTTGCGGCGCAGCCAGCCCACCGCGTGGTCGAACAGTGCCTTCGGCCCCTCGGCATGCGTCCACGCCCGCCCGTGCAGGAAGGTGCGGAACCGCCGCGACCACTCCGGCTCCTCGTATTCGTGGTACTCGTACGTGTCCCGGATCTCCCACGCATGCTCGTACGCCGTCTTCGGCCGCTCGGTGTACCGCTTCACCACCGATGGGTCCTCGATCCCGAGTTGCCCGGCCAGGTGCTCGACCACCGGCCACGGGACATTGAGCGGGTCGTCCGGGAGAAACCGGCCGATGTAGCGCACGGTGCACATCTGGAGCGCGAAGCCCAGTTGGTGGTGCGTGGAGCGTCGCAGCGCGATCAGATCGCGGTCGACGTCGTCCAGGAAGAAGAACCGCTCCAGCTGGGCGGGTCGGCTCCTCGGCGAACTTCCCGTACGCCTCAGCCTTTATCTGTACTTGGTCTGAAGGTGTCAGGGACGTACGCCACGCGGTGCCCAACGGGGTGTCTGTCCCTGTGGCTGACATGCTCTCGTGACCGTTGTCCGCGACGGTCGTTGCTCCATCCGAGGGATCAACTGGGTGGGGAGGGGCCGCGATGTACGTGCGACGGGTCGTGGGGTCCGGGGTGCGGCAGGAGACGTACGCCGT
Source organism: Streptomyces sp. NPDC054765 (assembly GCF_053612065.1). Taxonomy (NCBI): domain Bacteria; kingdom Bacillati; phylum Actinomycetota; class Actinomycetes; order Kitasatosporales; family Streptomycetaceae; genus Streptomyces; species Streptomyces sp. NPDC054765. The sequence goes on from NZ_JBSHBP010000044.1 coordinate 49,862, forward strand.
CGTGGACGATGAGGGACGGGTCGTCGAGCCGGTGGATGACTACCTCGCGCTGTGTACCGACCGGGAGCACTCACCGAACACGCTCGCGCCCGGGCCTTTGACTTGAAGGCGTGGCTGGACTTCCTACAGCTCCTGGGCATCGATCTGCTGGCGGCGTCCCCTGAACAGGTGGACCAGTTCGCCGGGTGGTTGCGGCGCCCGGTCCAGCCCGGACGGCTGCGGCTGGCGGATACCGATGGCGGGCCGGCCCGCGAGGCGTCGACGGTGAACCGCGCGCTGAACAGCGTCTACATGTTCTACGAGTTCCTCGCCCGCCGCGGTGTCGGTATGGGCGCCCAGCTGACACATCGCCGGGCGACCTCGATCGGAGACCACGGTGGCTTCCTGGCCGGCATCGCCGAGCGCCAGGTCACCGGACGGCCGACTCGGTTGAAGCAGATCAAGCGGCGGCCCGGGACTCTGGCAGATGCCGAGGTGCAGCAGATTTTGGACGCCTGTGAGCGACTGCGGGACCGCCTGCTGATGGCCTTGATGTTCGAGACCGGCTGCCGGATCGGGCAGGCGCTGGGGCTGCGGCACGAGGACATCAATACGGACCGGCGGACCTTGACGTTGCGGCCCCGGGACAACAACGCCAACAGGGCACGCGGCAAGAGCCGGGACCCCAAGGAGATCCCGGTCCGGCAGACGTTGCTCGACCTCTACACCGACTACCTGTTCGCCGAGTACGGCGAGCTGGACTGCGACTACGTGTTCGTGAACCTGTGGAACGGGACGGTCGGTGCACCGATGAAGTACTGGGCGGCGATGAGCCTGGTCAAGCGGCTGCGGCGGCGGGCGGGAGTCGACTTTCATCCACATCTCTTCCGGCACACTCACGCGACAGCGCTTTTGCGGGCGGGCGTGCGCCTGGAGGTGGCGAGTGAGTTGCTCACGCACGGCTCGGTCCACACCACGGCAGATACCTACAACCATCTGGACGCTGACGACCTGGCCGAAGAGCTGGACCGTGTCGGCTTCCGGGGCGCCCGGTGAACGCCGACGGCCGTATGGCCGCCGTTGTCCCGTTTCCCGGGGATCCGCGAACCGCTGCCCTTCTGGGTGTGGTGCGGCCAGAGTTCCGGGGCGAGCGGTTCGTCCCTCCGGCCGGACACTTCCTGGCTCCGCCCCCGTGCGTGATCACCACGTGCTTGAGGAAGAACGCCTCCCGGGGCTTGTGCGCCGATCATGATGTGGCCTGGCGCAAGGCCGGGCGCCCCGAACGTGAGGCATGGATCGCGGACCCGGCGAACAGGCCAGCAGGGCTGAGCCTGGAGGTGGCTTCGTGTCTGGTCGTCGGATGCCCCTATTCCGGGGGCCTGTCGCGCCTGTGTGACCTGCACCTTTCCGGTTGTAACGGCCTGCACTCGCGCGGCCAGAGCATCGGCGTCCGTCAGTACGCGGCTGCGGCGGCGGTGCTCTCACGTCCGGCTGCCGGACGGTGTGGCTTCGCGGGCTGTGGTTATGAGGTCAGCCGTCACGGTCTGTGCGACGGACACCACTACCGCTGGACGAAGGTCGGACGGCCGCCCCTGTCGGAGTTGCGCGCAGAACTGGAGCGCCGCGCCGCCCCGAGCTTCTCCGTTGCAGGTCTCCCGCCGCTGGTGGCGTTGGAGTTCCAGTACCTGCTCCAGGTCCGCACCGACCAGCGCCGGTCGAAGGTGGTTCCCAGTTCCTGGGTCCGCGCGGTGAACACCGTCATCGCTGAGGGCGTCACTTCGGTACGCGACCAACATGCCTGCTATTGGCGCCAGTTGTCGCTCAACCACACCACCGTTCCGCAGCTCTTCACGGACCTGCTGGAAGCCCTTGATGACCTCGACGGCCCTGCTGAGGAGTGGGACAGGGACGTGTGGCGTCCGGAACGCCTCGGCTACAGCATCGAGGAACGGCGACAGGTCGCCCCACTGGACTTCACCGGCATCACCCAGCCCTGGCTACGGGAGAGGACCAAGCGCTACATGCGGCTGCGGCTCGCGCGCACGGAACTGCGCTCGGTTGCGCGCAATGTCCACGACGTTGTTGTCTTCTCCCGGTTCATCACCGAAAGCCGCCCCGACCAGCAGAACGACCCGGCAGTCCTGGACCGTGCGTTGCTGGAGTCGTACATCGGCTGGGTCGGCCGCAGGACGGTGGAGAAGAAGGGCCCTCACTACGGGCAGCCGGTGAGCCCCGGCAGCCGCATCCGCCTGCTGTCGGTGATCTCCACCATGCTCGAAACGTGGCGCCGCTACGGCTGGCAGCCCGTGCTGCCGCCGGATGCCCGGATCCACCGGGACGAGTACCCGCGCCAGCGCGGGCTGAAGGCCAACTTCATCGACGAGTACCTGATGGAGCAGATCGAGTCCGAGGAGAACTTGGCCCTGCTCGACCCCGAGACCCGCACGCTGGTGCTGATCTGCCGAGACGAGGGGCTCCGCATCGGCGAGGCACTCACTTTGAAGACCGACTGCCTGAAGAAGACCCCGTCGGGCCGCTGGGCCCTGGTCCACTACAAGAGCAAGGACAAGAGTTTCCGCGCAATCCCCGCCTCACGCGTGGTCGTGGACGCTATCCGCGGGCAGCACGGCCGCGTCCGGGAACGCTTCAGCGACGGCTGCCACTGGCTGTTCCCCAAGGTCAGCGGCAACCCGGACGGGAAGTATCCGATGCCCTACGGCACGGCCGACACCCGCTTCGACGCCTGGCTGAAGCGCATCCGGCTCATCGACTCCAACGGCGACGCCGCCGTCGTCAACTGGCACCAGTTCCGGCACACCCTGGGTACCAGAATGGCGAACGCGGGCGTGTCCGGACGCACCATCCGCGAAGTCCTCGGTCACACCTCCTGGGAGATGCAGGAGCACTACTCACGCATCGCGGACGACACGCTTCGCCGTGAGTACGAGGAGAAGTACGAGGTCCGCTTCAACCTCAAGGGCGAGGCCGTCAAGGTCCGCCGCGACGCCGACCTGTCCGGCGTCGAGTGGCTCGCCGAGAAGATCGGGCGACGACTCCACGCGGTGGCCGGCGGCTGGTGCGGACGGCACATCGCGCGTCCCTGCCCCAAGACCGCCGCCGACGGCTGCTACTTCTGCGAAGACTTCCAAACCGATCGGCAGTTCCTGCCGATCCACCGCGACACCCTCGCCCGCACACGCGAACTGCAGGTCAGCGCCACGGCAGCGGAGCGTCCTCGCGCTGCCGCCGTCAACGAGCGGCTGGCCACCGCCGTCGAGCATGTCATCGCGAGCATCACCGAGCAGGAACACGACGAGCTGTCCCCGCCACCGGACAGCGAAGCCGTCCGCCACGAGACCGAGAGGGCATCTGATGCGGGCTAACAACTCGGCCCACCTGGCCGAAGCCGCTCAACAACGTCGCTTGGACTGCATCGAACGCGTCCAAGCAGTCCTGAACAGCCTGGAGCGTGACGGCGGCCCGGTCACCGTCGCCGGGGTCGCTTCTCGGGCCGGCGTTTCCCGCACCTTCCTCTATGACGACGCCCAGACGGATCTGCTGACCAGACTGCGGAATCTCGCCGGCGGGCAGCCCACCTCGGGCCGTCCCGCCCTGCCCGACAAAGAGCGCATCACCACCAAGTCCCACGAGGCCGTCGTGCGCGCGCTGCGAGGGGTCAACCAGAGACTCAACGAGGAGAACGAGCGGCTCCGCAACGAACTCGCGGTCACACTCGGGCAACTCCGAGACCTCCGCCGAGGCATCCCCACGACCGCCGAGACCTCACGTCGCTGACACCGTCAGCGACACAAACACCGAGCTCAGCGTGATGGTTGATCTCGAAGAGTCCAGATAACAGCCTGCTCATCAGTCAGAAACTCCACCGGCACGGACGGACCGTAGCCAGCACCGGTACCGGCCCAGCGATCTTTCCGCGAACCCCAGCGGAGCCTCCAGCCGGTGTACTAGCCGACCATGATCGTTCTCAGCGCCAACCGCTGTACCAATGTTCCCCGAGGCCGGTGTCCGTGGGGTGCGGTGCGTCAGGGCCCGAGGTGCTCCAGGGCGTTGATCACGGCAGCGATGGCGGGCTCGGCGGCGCGTTCGCGGTGGTGGGCTGCCATGAGGTCGACGTGCCATTCGGGCATGTCGCTCACGTCGAGTTCGACCAGGGAGCGGGTGGCGAGGTCGCGTTCGACCGTGGCGCGGGTCAGGACGGCGACGGCCTGCCCGGAGCGCGCGAGATCGGCTGCGGTCTCGGCGGAGCTGATGCGGTAGAGCTGATGCGCGCGGGTGGGGGCGTCCAGGAGCTGTTCGTGGAAGAGGTCCGCACCACTGCCCCAGAAGTTCACGGCGAGGGGGTGACCGCTCAACCGGGCGGTGTCGCAGGGGCGTGCCGCGAGCGGGTGGTCCGGGTGGCAGACCGCGATGACCGGCTCACTGCGGAACTTGTGCAGCCGTACCTCGTGGGCGTGCGGCACCGGCAGCGTGATGGCGATGTCGGTCGTGCCCGCGGCCACTCGTCGCAGTGCGCTCGGGCTGTGCTGGTCGTCGACCACGACGGCGTATCCGAGCGGCTGTAGGGCGCCGATGACGAAGGGGACGGCCAACGGTGCGTAGCCGGCGTGAGTGGTCACGTGCAGGGTGCCCTGGGTGTCGTCCTCCCGGGCGATGTCCAGGGCTCGGACCGTCAGATCCAGGCACCGCTCGGCGTGGGGCAGCAGCCGTTCTCCCGCGGGCGTCAGTGACACTCCTCGGCTCGACCGGTTGAGCAGCGGCCGGCCGACGAGCCGTTCCAGCCGGCGCAGCCGCTCGCTGACGGACGGCTGTGCGACCCGCAGTTCACGTGCCGCGGCGGACAGCGAGCCGGCGGAGGCGGCGGTGACGAAGACGCGCAGGTCTGCGAGTTCCAGTGCCATAGGCGCACCCTATGGCCAGCCGCTTTGAATCATGGGGTTCTGCGTGGCCGGCGGCGCCCATAGCGTGCCGGTACGACGTCCCCTTTGGCCTGAGGAGCCGCACTGTGCACGAGATTCACGAGACGGCTGTCGAACTCGCCCCTGCGACTGCGCGTGATCTGCCCGGGATCGTCGCCATCCAGAATCACACGGCCGCGACCTCGCACGCCCGGTTCGCCACCAGGCCGCTGCTTACGGAGGAGCGGCGCGACTGGTTCGCTCAGTTCGCGGAAACGGGCCCGTATCGGATGCTCGTCGCCCGCTGCGGTAACCAGGTCCTCGGTTATGCGTGCAGCCAACGCTACCGCGCTCAGGACGCTTTCCGGGAAACGGTCGAGGTGAGCGTCGGGCTCGGTGAGGTCAGTAGAGGGCAGGGGCTGGGAACCGCCCTGTACCGTGCGCTCTTCGGCCTCCTGGCCGACGAACCGGTACACGTCGTCCTCGCCGGCATCGCCCTGCCGAACGACGCGTCGGTGGCCTTGCACCGCAAGTTCGGCTTTGCCGAGATCGGGACCTTCCACGAGTACGCCGTGAAGAACGGCCAGTACATAAGCTCCTTGTGGATGCAACGCCTGCAGTCCGCTCCGCTCTCGGGAGCAGACCGGAGCAGGCCGCGTCCGTGATCGTGTGTCAGGGCCGGCCGGGTAGGGGGGCCGGGGGCCCGGAAGAGCGTGCGGTCACCGCAGGCGGCAGCGCGTTCGTCGCCCCGCCGGGGCGGGCGGCAGCGTTTGCACCAGGACTGTCAGGTGTCCTTCAGAATCACCAACTCGCCTTTGCCGATCGGGGAAAGGGAACTGAGGTAGCCATCCGAAGCCGCGACCAGGCGGTTGAAGTCTTCCATCTGGTGGGCGTGGGAGGTCGCATTGTCGACCACGAGCAGGCGGCCGTCCGCGAGGATCCGCTGCAACGAGGGCCACCAGTCGGCGTACTGTCCGCGATCGCTGTCCAGAAAAATGAAGTCGTACTCGCCCGCACCGCACGACGCGATGAAGAGGCCGGCGTCGTCCGCGATCTGCTGAATGCGAGGGCAGAGCCCGGCGCGCCGAAAGTTCTGCTCAGCCATCGCGATCTTGTGAGGTGCCCGTTCGATGGTGGTGACCGACCCGTCCTCGCCCACGGCGTCTGCGAGCCACAACGTCGAGTAGCCGTTCGACGTCCCGATCTCCAGCACGTTCTTGGCCTTGCATGCCTTGACAAGTAACGCGAGGAATACGCCGGTGTCGTGTGTGATGTTCAGCATCTTCCGACTTCGGTCGTCCGCCGACGCATCGTTGACCTCTCCGAATTCCTCCAACTCACGCAGCAGTTCGGCGAGACCGCGTTCCATGATGTGTTCCTCTCCTTGCATCATGAGGCCTTATCAGCCAGTCAGGCTCTGTATCGCGATGTACAGGCCGAGAAGCAACAGGGCGACACACAGTACCGTTCGAAACTTTTCCTCGGAGATCCCCCGGCGGATCCGATTGCCGAGCGACATCCCGAGAAACGCCGGGGCCAAGGCGGCGGCTGACATGACGCCGAGATTCATGGTGAGCAGGTCTTGCGTCCGCAGCGACCATGCCAGACCAACAGTGGAGAGCGTGAAGAGGATGCCCATGCTCTGCACCAGTTGATCGCGCAGAAGCCCAAGGGATTGCAGGTAGAAGACTCCTGGGACGGCTGACGAGCCGGTCATTCCGGTGAGGAAGCCGTTGGTGGCTCCGAAGAGCACACCCGCGGGGTGGTGCCACCACCTGGCTCTGATGTTCACCCGGAGCCTGAACAGTCCGAGCGTTCCATACACCGCGAGCCCCAAGCCGAGCAGGGACGACATCACGTCTGCCCGGAAATAGCTCAGTGTGAACGCACCGGAGACGGTGAAGGCCGTGGCCGCCAGGAGAAACGGCCATGTGAGCCGAACGACTTCCCGGCCGTGACCGCCTTGCGAAGCCTGCAGGACGTTGGTCAGGAACGTCGGAATGAGAATCAGCGCCTTCGCGGGGTTGATCCCGACCGTCGCAGCGAGAATCCCGAGGACGACAGGCGGCAGGCCGAGGCCGGTCAGCCCCTTGACCAACCCACCCACGAAGAACGTCACGACGATCAACGTGACGGTGGCCACGTCGAAGGAGATCAGGGGCGTGTCGGTCAAGAGTTGCGGCCACCTCGCGGGTGCGCGGTCTCCACCCCACGGGAAGCGAAGCACCGCAGTGCCGCGACGACGTCGGCCTGCTCCTCCGAGTCCAGGACCTCGGGCTTCTCCTGTTCGAAATGATCGGCGAGTTTACTGATGTCGCTCTTACGGTCCTCGATGTAGACGGCGCCGCCCGTGACATGCGTCGCCGCGCGCTCGGCGAACTGCCCCGCGATGTCCTTGGCGGCCGGGACGAAGTTGATGTCGAATGCGCCGATCTGCAGGAGAACGTAGCGTGAGGGCGTTCCGACCGGTGCTCCATTGACAAACCTGTGCTTGCTCGGGTGGGGAACCTGGAACACCTGGTCCGGCTGGACGGTGAATACCTCGTCCGTGTCGGGCAGCTCGATCGTGATCTGCCCCCTTGAGCAATACATCATATCGGACACTTCGTTATGGAAGTGATAGGGGACAGCCTTGTGATCGAGATTGAACAGACTGACCCGCAGGCCGTCCTGATAATGGAATTCCTTCATCTCCATTGCTCAACTCCCTGTCTCGGTACTGACCAACCCGGGATCATCGACGGCTGCGGATCGTGAGGTGACGGCCGCCGCGACGTCGAACCAGTCGTCGGCAACCCACTCGGCCGCCTCGACGAATGCGCCGGCGAAATTGTGTTCGTGCTGCCAGAATCTGACGGGCGAACCGTAGGAGGTGAGATGCGGCGACGGAACACACACACCGCCCATCCGCTTCATCACCCGGTATCCGCCACGGGCGTCGAGCGCGATACCGCCCGTGGCATATCCTCCTTCTTCATGCGGGACGATCTCGCCTCGCTTCAGAAGGTTCTGCACGAACGGTGACGGATGGTTTTCCATGCGGAAGTCCTGCCCGCTGGCACGGATCACGCAGTCTGCCCGCAAGGTCGACTGTCCGCCCTCGTCGGACTGGTAGGTGATCCGGAAACCACCGCCCTCCCGCACTGCTATGGGCGGCGCGTCATAGCCCTGCTTCACGGTCGTCAGTATTCCGGCGTCCATCAACGCGAGGAGCTTTTCCGCGTTTGCGGACGGCATCGGCACGGCCGTCCGAATGAAGTGGGTGTCGAGCAGACGGTCGTACGTAGCCTTGTCAGACGGTTCGAGCCGGCTGTAGAAGCGCATCCTTCGCGCTTTCAAGGCAATGGTGTAGACAAGGTTTCCGGTGTACGAATCCTGGAGATCACTCGCCAGCTTTTCCTTGGCGGAGGGATAGCGGGGGTTTGTGACGTCGTTCCACCCCACTGCCCCCGCGGTTGCCCGGCGCAGATCCTTGTCCAAGAGCTCCAGAATGCGCTCGATCTCCAGATGCCCTTGGTGATCGCGCCGGATCTCCGCGAGGTTCTCCTCCGTGAGATGGTGCGGCTCGTAAGGTGCGAGCGGCCCCCGAACGGGGGAAAAGAACCCGCAGCGCGATCCGGCGACAATGTGCAACGGCTCTTCGCCAGCCTGCGCCACCGGCTGGTACGACGCGATATGACCGTCGTAGGTGTACGTGAACTCGCCTTCACCGCACAAGGTCATGATGGCGTCGATGCCGCTCGGGCCCATCCCCTGGACGAAAACACAGGGCCGCTCGCCGTGTGCGCGCCGTGAGCGGATACGTTCGGCGACGGCAGCTTTCACTGCGTCCGGTGGATAGGGCGACGCGACGTATCCACCGTCTCCGGAAAGGTCGCCGGCCGCCGTGGACTGCCAGTGCCCGGTGCTCAGCAGGACGCGGTCGAGCCCGTCCACGGTGAACTCGTGGCCGGTATCGAGGTTACGGAGAGAGAGGGCGAAACCCTGCTCCGTCGCGTGGCCGTCGACGGCCTCGTGGCGTACGTACTCCTGAGCGTCGATGCCATGCGCGCGGGCTCGCTCGACGGCCTCCTGGAACCGTTTTTCGAGATACCTGCCGAACAAGGCGCGCGGATAGAACTCGCCGTTGTCGGGCTGCCATTCACCCAGCTCGATTCCGGGGTGGGTCTCCAGGACCAACTCCGGATAATCTCTGATGAGCCATGGCTTGCTCTCCACCAGCCAATCGACGAAATCATTGCCGTGGATTCCCATGGTGCTCGCCTCATTGTTGCACCGATGTGCAAGCTGGGCGTTGTCTTTCGCGTAGGGATATCCCGGCCCGTTCACCGGCCCCCGCTCCACCGTGACGATCGTGACGGCCGAGGGTGAGAGCGAGGGCTTGCGGCGTGGATCGGTGAGTCGCTGCACCAGATGCCACAACGCGCAGGTGCCTGCGAAACCGGTGCCGATGATGCCGTAGGTGACGCTTTCCCTCATGTTGGCATTCAGGTCAGGACTCCAAGCGTGTGAGGGCGCGCCTGATACGTGTGCCGGCTTCGCTCACGAGCGAACCCGCCCGGCCGCAGTTGATCCGCACGAAGTGATGCAGGAGGTGGCCCTCCGCGAAGTGGCCACCGCCGATCGTGGCGACCTTTGCCTCGGCCAGCAGAAACTGATCGGCGCTGCCGTAGCCGTGCTTCTGGTAGGCGTCGGCGTAGCTCGAAAAGTCGACGAACAGGAAGTAGCCCCCTTGGGCAGGGCTGATCTTCAACGAGGGGATCGCGTCGAGCTCGCGCAGCATGGTCGACAGATGGGTGCGCGCGGCCTTCGCCCTGGCGGCCGCCACCTCGTCCATTTCCGGCTGCAAGGCGACGTGCGTAGCAATCTGGCCGTAAGTGGACGCGAACGAGGTGAGGTTGACCTGTGCGCGCGCCGCTGCGTCCACGATGTCCGGCGGACCGCAGAGGTAACCGATCCGATCGCCGTGCATGCCGTACGTCTTGCCCGGTCCGGTCACTGCCACGGTCCACGGCCGCATGGAGCAGCTGCCGCCGCCGGGGAGCGGAACGTCGAGGGCGGCAAACGTCTTGGCGCGGGCCCCCACGATATGGGCCTCATAGGGGGAGTCGAACAGGACATGGACCGGGCTCTCGCCGCGGGACTCACGCCGCACATTGTGCCGGGCGACGACATCGGCCAGCGCCGACAGTTCCTCGGTCGAGTAGACCTTGCCCGTCGGGTTGATGCAGTCGCCAAGCACGACAATCTTGGTCCGCTCCGAGAGCGCTCCCTCAAGAGCCGGCGCCGTCAGGCCATCGTGCGCCGTGACCAGGACGGTCTTCGGGATGGCTTCGTGCAGCCGCACCATGTCCGAGTAGTGCGGCCAGTTGGGCACGGGGATCACCACTTCGTCGCCTGGGTTCAGCAAGGCATGGAAGGTTACCGAAATCGAACCTTTCACACCGCCCGGCGTGACCATGATTTCACTGTTCGGGTCGTACGCAATTCCGTGCAGGCGAGCCACTCGCGCGGCCACCGACTCCAAGAGGAACGGAAACCCCTTGATGGGCGCAAACGCATGAATCGTGCCGGATTGCTTCTCCACGAACTCGATCACGCCTCGGTCGATCCGGGGATCGGTCGGTGTGTCCAGTGCGCCAATGCTGAGGTCGATGATCTGGTCGCCCTCGGGGAGTGCCTGGTTGAGCGCGGCGATCTTCGCCGCGGTTCCATGAGTCGCCGATTCCGGAATGCTCAGGATGGCGTCGGAAATGCCACGATTTTTCTGCACGGTCGTCCGAGTCACCTCTCCCCTGCTAGGAATTCAACTCGCGGACGGCCTTGTACATCGCGTCCCACATCTCCCGTTGAATTTTCAGCGTCTCTTTCGCACCGTAGGCGATCTCGGCGACGTCAACGTCGGTACGGCAATTGTTCTGGACGCACTTCTTCGCATCGGCGGCATGGCGTTCCTCGACGCCCTCCTGGCCGACGTGGACGTTGAAGTAGATCTCGACGTTGTCGACGAACTCGGATTCGGGCTGCTTCTTGTTGCTGTTGCGGAACGCCGTACGGCAGATCTGCAGCATCCGGTCGGCGTGGGACTCCAGGGCCATCGCGACGCCCAGCATGCGGTGGTAGTTGGCGCCCAGCAGCTCCAGGGTGCGCGCGCGGTACGCGAACGTCTCCGGGATGACCAGGTCACTGTTCCGCGCGTCCTTCACGAGCAACGGTGCCAGGCCGAACTCGACTTGACCATGTAAATTGTGGGCGTTTTCCATCAACACCTCATGGCAGTGGGCGGCCTCGCCGTTCCCGGCCTCCTCGTTGAGGATGTAGGAGAACAGGACCAGGGTGTCCCGATCGTCGTTGGCTGCCGCCTGCGCGCACACATGGGCGATGCCTTTGACCGTGCCCTCGGTGCGCTGGAAGAAGTTCGCCCGGTGAAAGTCGTAGGTCTCGCTGCTCCACGGCGAGTTCTCCAAAAACTTGAAGTACTCGTTGTCGTAGACCGGGTGCCGCTCCAACTCGTCCAGGAGCAACGTGACTTGATCGTGAAGTGCAATTGCCGTGCTTGTCGTCATCTTGCTTCACTCCAGTTCACACAGGTCTGGATCGTGGTCAATATGGTGGCCGAATTAACGCACCGATCCACGGAACAAATGACTTACCGACGTCTTCGATCGCACATGATCACTATCAGGAGCCATCGTGACGGCCCCGCCGGTGAACTGCAAGAGTTCGCCCGCGAATTCGCCCACCTCTTGTCAGAGAACCGCCCGGACCCGAGGGGAGCTTTTTCCATTCTGCGGACGGAGGGAAAGCCGCTCACTCCCCCTGTGCGCCATATCGCGCCGCGAAAACCTGAGATCCGGAATCGGACAGGACTAAAGAAACCGACTGACCTCTCTCCTGATGAAGGCAGAAGAATTCCTGAACGTAAATCCACCCTCCAGGTGAGCCACGATGACCACCCCGGCGTTCGGTCGTGTCCATGATTGCCTAAAGGTCGTTTCGGGGACAGCGTTTACCGGCCACTTGTCGGCAGACCGTCCGGCTACCCACGGTCACGGTTCCGTTACTCCTCCGGGAAGGTCGGTACGGCGTGGCGGTTGGCCGCGGTGGTACGGCAGGTGGCGGTTGCGGCGGCGCTCTCCAGGAAGAACCGGGCCGGACCCTCCGGAGTGCCGGTGCAGGGTCATGGCAGGCCGGCGAGCTGTCAGGGTCACCGATCCCGGCATGACAGGAAGTCATAGTCGGCTTGAAGTAGGCAGTGTGACCCCAAGGAACAGGCCCGGCACCGGTGATCATGTGGTGGTCGAGCGCCATGACAGCCCGAGCGGACCCGGCCTGCCCACGGTCAGGAGTCGAGGTAGGTGTAGGTGACGTCGTCGGCGACGCCTCCGCGGGTGGTGACGACGACCGGGACGGTGCCGGGCGGCCCGGGAGGGGTCGCGACGGTCAGTTGGCTGTCGTTGATGACGGTTGCGGTGACGGGGGTCGTTCCGAAGGTCACCTTGGTGACGGTGGCCAGATCGCGGCCGGTGACGGTGATGGCCGTGCCGCCCGCCGCGGGCCCGGAGTCGGGCGTGAGCGCGCTGATATGAGGCGGGGGGATGTAGTAGAAGGGCACGGGGTTGCTGGTGCCGCCGGGGGTGGTGACCGTGACGGCTACGACACCCTGGCCGGCCGGGGAGACCGCCGTGATTTCGTGGTCGTTGACGATCACGACCTGGGTGGCCGGCCGTGAACCGAAATGCACGGCGGTGGTGCGGCTGAGGTGCGTGCCGATGATGGTGACCGGTGTTCCGCCGCCGGTGGAGCCCTGGTTCGGGAAGAGGCCGGTGACCGCGGACAGGATGCTGACCGCGCCATTGCCGTTGTTGGCCACGTAGATGCTCAGCTCGTCCGGGGTGATCGCCACGCCGTAAGGGATGTTCAGCCCGGTGTAGGTGGCCACGACCGTGTTGGTGCTCGTGCTGATCGCCCGCACCGAGCCGTCGGCGTTGTTGCTGACATAGGCGATCAGGCCGTCCCTGGTGATGGCCACGGCGAACGGCAGGGAGAACCCGGGGATCGAGACGACGACCGTGTTGGTCTCCAGGTCGACGACATCGACCCTGTTGCCACCGTAGTTGGGAACGTACAGGCGTTGCCCGTCCGGTGTGACCGCCGGTACCCGGGGAAACAGGGGCCCGGTGATCTGGGCGACGACGGTGTGGTCAGCGGTGTCGATCACGCTGATCTCGTTGGAGCCTTCTTCACTGACGTAGGCGCGCCGGCCGTCGGGAGAGATCACCACGTTCCGCGGGCCGGCTCCGACCGCAATGGACGCGGAAACCGTGTGGGTGGCGGCGTCGATCACCTTCACCAAGTCCATTCCCTGGCAGGCGACGTAGATACGGCTGCCGTCGGGTGTGACAGCCAGCCCGACGGGGTTGCCCATACCGGGCACAGATTCCGTCACCGTATGGGTGGCGGTGGAAATGACATCGACAGTACTGACTTCATGGTTCGCCACATAGACGCGCTGCCCGTCCGGAGTGACGGCGGCGCCCCACGGTGCACCGCTGACGCTGATGGTGGCGATCACCTGCCGGGTGGCGGTACTGATCACCTTCACCGTGCTGTCGCCGAAGTCGGTCACATATGCCCACCGGCCGTCCGGGGTGATGACCACCGTCACCGGGCCCTGGCCCACCGGCACCGTGGTCGTCATCGTCAGCTCCTGCCCGGCCGGCCCGTCCCAGGCCACTCGGCCTCCGACCAGCCGCGGCGGCCCGCTCACCTTTCCCTGTCCGAAATCCCGTCCCATGCCACACCCCTTCAAGGAATCACGACGCGTTCCACATCCGCATCGACGGGTACGGGCGGCGGCCTCATCGGGGAGCAGGTCCGTACCGGCGGCACATGGCGACCGCGCAGTACGGGATCCCGGTTCCGTCGGACCCGGCCGGTTGTCACGTGTGGTCACGCGTTCTCCCCGAACCAAAGGGGCGACCCACCAGTGCGGCTTGGCACCTTCATCTCAGCTCCCCCAACGGGGTGACAATGCTTCCGGCCACGGACCACCACATCGGGCGAGCGCGATATCACGGCCCTGCGTCACTACCCGGCCGCCCGCGCGCAGCCGCGTACGGCTGCCGCCTGCCGCTGCCCCCGACGCTCCTCTTGCAGCCGGGATCGAGGCCCGAGCGCCCGGGACCGTGCCGGGTCCGGTTCCGGGCCCTGACCCGGCGCCCATGGCGAGACGTGGTCGGCCGCCACCCTCCTGGGCGTACCGAGCACGTACCGGAATCCCCTGACGGCCCATCCGGTAGGCCGAACGATGTCCGACAGCGGCATCCGGCCGACGTAAGCGGAACGTTAACGCAGCATAAGCGGACTGTCAGTGAGCACAGTGAGGATGACTCGTGCTCCGCAACCCCGCCCCACCTGGCTCCACCCACCGGATGTCAGGGTGTTGTGCCTCCCGTCCCCAGGACTGGAGGACGAGTGCCTCGCAGCTTCACGTTTCGCATTCAACCAGGTCAGGAGCGACATGTCCTTCCGCCCTTCCCCCCACCACGCACGTAAGGCCGCCGCTGCGGTGCTCGCCTCCGCTGCCGCGGTCGCGCTCACCGCCTGCCAGGACGGCAAGGCCAACAGCTCCGGGAGCGCGTCGTCGGCGACCGCCTCCCGTAGCGCCGGTTCCGGCACGGCATCCGGCGGGGGCGACACCTCGGGCGGCTCGCAGCACACCGACGGGCCGGCCGGCAGCAGCAGGCCCACCGCGGCACGAAGCGCCGCGTCCGCCGACAACTCCTCGGAGCGCTGCACGGCGACCTCGATGCGGCTGCGTCTGGGTGCGCCCGACGCGGGCGCGGGCAACATCCGCTACGCGCTGGTGTTCACCAACAGCGGCACGCGGTCCTGCACACTGCGGGGCTACCCGGGAATTTCCCTCCTGGCCCGGGACGGTCAGACGATCGGCACGCCCGCCGCCCGTGAAGCAGGGGCGGGCAAGGCCGTGACGCTGGCACCCGGCAGCAGCGCACACACGACGCTGCACACCATCAACGAGGGTCTGAAGGGCTCCGGCTGCTGGAAGAGCGCCGACCTGGTGCAGGCGTACCCGCCGGGCTCCAAGGAGGCGATGACCGCGCGCACTTCGGGCCTGAAGGTGTGCGGCAATGAGTTCACCGTCACTGCCATCGCGCCGGGCGCCGCCGGATAAGGGCGCGCCTCCTGCCGTCCGCGTCCCGGGGCGAAGCCGATCCGATCCGGCCGCTTCGCCCCCTGGGTGCCGTGCGCAGAGTGCATGCCGCGCCGGCGCCCATATAGTCGGGCCCATGAACGAGGGGAAAAAGAACGGGCTGCCCGGCCGCCGGGCTGCCCGTGTGGCGCTGTCCGTGTCCGGTGTCCTGACGGCCTGCATTCTGGTGCTGAGCGTGGCCTGCTGGACGGGCTGGTGGAACCCCGGATTCGGGTGGCTGTCGGCGAAGCTCGCGGCGAAGGCGGTCGTCGGGGTGTGCATGGGGTGCACGGCGCTGGTCGTCTGGATCAGGAAGCGTGGGTGACGCAGGCACGAGCAGGCGCCGGCCTTCGCCGTGCTGCCGCGCCGACCGGGGCGTACCTGTAGCGCCTCGGAAGGACGTGCACGGCTCCGTCGCGAGCCGTGCCTCGACCCGTATACGAGTCGCGGTACGGCGCACGCGTCCGGTGAGGTGGAAGAGGGCGCCGTACCGTTCCCGTAGTGGCCCCCCGTACGGAGGGTGGGGAGGAAGCGTGGGCGTTACGGTCTGCGCAGCAGGGTGATTCCGTCTTCCTCGGCGATGCGGACGTAGCCGTGGGCGCGGTAGAGGCGCAGCATGCGGTGGGTCTGAGCCACCGGACAGGGGGTTTTGACGGTCGGATCGTGACGGTCCGAGACCACCCAGCGCGGCGGATCGGCGGGAAGGGCGGTCGGTGCGGCGGGATCGGGACCGGTGCCGAAACAGACCAGGCTGACGGTGGCGCGTCCGGTCAGCATCGGGGCCAGCCGGTTCGAGGAGGCGACGGTGTCCCCGTCGGGGATACGGGCCAGCAGGCGCTCCGCCGTGCGGACATGGGCCGGGGTCCGCCAGGCCCAGGGGAGGAACAGGTCATGGAGCGGATAGACCGCGACCGTGACCGCGGTGAAGGCGGCGGAGAAGGCAAGGACCTTCCGGCGTGTGCGGGGTGGCGCCACATCCGGCCGTCGGTGGAGCACGTCGATGAGACCGGCGAAGACGATCGGCATCAGGATTGCGTTGTAATGGAAATTCGGCTGCCAGTAGTGCTCGTTGCCGGCCAGCAGCCGCCACGTGAGGGTGGGCACGCACAGCAGCGTCAGCGGGGAACGCAGGCCGAAAAATGCGGTGGGTGCGGCCAGCATGAACAGCAGCAGCCATTTCATCGGCGGCCAGAGCAGATGCAGTCCGGCGGACGCGAGGCCGGCGAGGCTGCCGGACGGGGATGCCGCGCCCGGCATCTGATGCCAGTAGTCGAAGCCGCCGCGGGGATTCATGGCGGGGAGCAGAACGAGGATTTCCACGGCCGTGCCCGCCACACCGAGAACCATGACGGCGATGCCCAGCAGGAAGGGGAAGTGCCGTCGCTCCGTTGGGCGGTCGCGCCGCTCACGTATTCCCTGCCATGCGATAGAAGCACCGATGGCGGCAAGCGTGAGTCCGAGGTCTTCTTTTACCAAGAGCAGCGGGAGTGCCCAGGCTGTCGCCGCCCACCAGCGCCGCTCGC
This sequence comes from Streptomyces sp. NPDC054765, assembly GCF_053612065.1. Classification (NCBI taxonomy): domain Bacteria; kingdom Bacillati; phylum Actinomycetota; class Actinomycetes; order Kitasatosporales; family Streptomycetaceae; genus Streptomyces; species Streptomyces sp. NPDC054765. The sequence goes on from NZ_JBSHBP010000044.1 coordinate 66,496, forward strand.
CGAGCGCGGTGACGCTGAATGCGAGAAGCGGGACCGCACAACAGATTTCGTGGAAGTCCTTGGTGACTCCCGCGACGAGGCCCCAGGAGGCACCCAGCCCGCAGCCCACCGCCAGACCGGTGAGCGGTCCGATCGCCCGGTGCGCCCAGCGGGTGAGCGGATAACAGGCCGACGCCATCAGCGCGGCCTGCACCACGAGCAGCGTGACGGCACCGGGGAAGAGCCGGTAAACCGGGGCGACGAGCGCCAGGATGGGGTGGAAGTGATCTCCGAGGAGGTTGAAACCCGGGCCCTTGAGTTCCACGACCGGCGCCCGGCCATGCGCATAAGCACGGATTGCCTGCTCGAATATCCCCAGGTCGTATCCGGCATTGAGCATGCGGTCGTTCCGCAGGACCGACACCAGGGTGTAGACAACAAAAAACACCGCGGTCACGGTCCAGCCCATGGCCCGTGGGCCGGGCAGGCGTTTCCCGAACGCGGCGCCGACCTCCGATACTTGGCGCTCCGAGGGTATTCGGTTGAACCACCTTCCCCCGGCCCGTTCCACCGTTTCCACCATCGCACCAACCGTCATCGACTCGGCAAAGGAACACGATGTCCGCCCCGGCGAAGCGACGGAGGCAGGTGGGGCAGGAATGGCTGCCCGCGGCAGAGAATTCGCTCCCGCCCCTGCCCTTCCGACGGTGGTATTGACCGCAGGAACGCATCCGGCGCGAGTGTAACGCCGGGCCCTTCCGGTGTGGTTGGAGAGGTACGGGCGGTGGGCGGCGGTGGGCGGCGGTAGGCGGCGGTGCGTACGTGGCGCGCGTACGAGGACGAGGAGCCAGGGCCAGGGTGAGTGCCAGAGCAAGCGCAAGGGCGAGGCCAGAGCGAGGGTGCGGAAGGCCGGGCCGGGGAGAGGCTTCGCCCCGCCTTTGTGAGGTGCGGTCAGCGGGCGAGGCGGCCCAGGAGGGCGGAGGCCGCGGCGATGCCCAGTGCGGCGGCCGCCACCAGCACGGTGTAGTCCAGGGCCAGATGGGCGTGGGTGCCCAGGAGAAGGCCGCGGAGGGCGTCGACCTGATAGCTCAGGGGGTTGATCCTGCTGACCGTCTGCAGCCAGCCGGGCATGATCGTCACCGGGTAGAGGGCGTTGGAGGCGAAGAAGAGCGGCATGGTGATGGCCTGGCCGATACCCATCAGGCGGTCGCGGGTGAGCACGATCCCGGCGATCGTCATCGACAGACAGGAGAAGAAGGCCGAGCCGAGGATCACGGCGACGCCGACGCCGAGCAGCCGTAGCGGGTTCCAGGTCATGGCGACGCCCAGCAGCGCGGCGATGACGATCACCACGACGGCCTGGATCAGTGCCTTCACCCCGGCGGCAAAGGCCTTGCCGGCGATCAGGGCGGACCGTGGGGTCGGCGTGACCAGCAGCTTGGTGAGGATTCCGGCGTCCCGTTCCCAGATGATCATGATGCCGTAGAAGATCGCGATGAACATGGCCGACTGGGCGATGATGCCGGGCGCCAGATAGTCGATGTACGGGATGCCGCCGGTCGGGATGGCTTTGATGCGGGTGAAGGTCTCGCCGAAGATCAGGAGCCACAGGGCGGGCTGGACGGCGCGGGTGTAGAGCTCGGTCCGGTCGTGGCGCAGCTTTTGCAGTTCGACCACGCACATCGCGACGACTCTGGCGGGCAGCACCCGCCAGCCGGTGCGGGCCCGCGGCGGGACCAGCAGCAGGTCCAGTCGGCCGGGGCCGGTGGCCTGGTCAGCCGACGCGGTGTGCGGTGCGGCGGGTGCTTCGGACATCGCGGAAGTCTCCTGACTGCTCGTCGAGACCACTGCCGGCGACGTCCCGGAAGACATCCTCCAGCGTCGGCACGGCGTCGGACGAGCGCGATGGGGCCGATGAGGCAGAGGCGGGGGAAGCGGCCGAGGAGGAGTGAGCGGCCGGTTGGGGGGTGGGGGTGGCCACGGGGTCCGGTGCCGTGCCCGGGGCGGGCGAGGTCAGTGCCGCGCGGCGGCGGGCGCGCAGGGCGGACCGGAGTTCGTCGGGGGTGCCCAGGGCGCGGATCCGGCCGTGGTGCATCAGGGCGAGGCGGTCGCAGTACTGGTCGGCCTCGTCCATATAGTGCGTGGTCACCAGGACGGTCATGCCGGTGGCGGCCCGTACGGCGTTGATGTGGTCCCAGACGCTGGTACGGGCAATCGGGTCGAGGCCGATCGTCGGCTCGTCGAGCATCAGCAGACGGGGTGCGCTGACCAGCGCCTGGGCGAGTTCGAGGCGGCGGATCATGCCGCCGGAGTACGTCTTGGCGAGCCGTCCGGCCGCGTCGGTGAGGCCGACCGCCTCCAGCGCCTGGGTGACGCGTGCCGTGCGCTCACGGCGGGGGACATCGAAGACGCGGGCGAACAGTGTGACATTTTCGCGGCCGGTCAGCCCGGCGTCCGCGGACAGCTGCTGCGGTACGTAGCCCAGCAGCCGGCGCACCGCCATCCGCTCCTTCGCCGCGTCGTGCCCGAAGACCCGCACCATGCCGGCCGGGACGGGCAGGAGGGTGGTGATACAGCGGATTGCGGTGGTCTTGCCCGCGCCGTTGGGGCCGAGCAGACCGAAGACCTCGCCGGGGCGGACGGCGAGGTCGACGCCGTCCACCGCCCTGGTCTCGCCGAAGGCGTAACGCAGGCCGCGGCACGTCACGGCGTCGGGGGCGGCCGTGTCCGGGGCGTCCGGGGCCGAGGCGTCCGGTGGGAGCGGCTCGCCGGCCGGTCCGGCGGGGCCGGACACCCGCTGCTGCCGTCCTTCGTCATCGGTGGTCATGTGTCCTCCGTCTCCCTTTGCAGGTTGTGGGCGAGCCTGCGCAGCGCCGGAAGTGCCGCCACCAGCGCCGCCCGGTCGGCCTCGGGAGGCGCGCGACCTGCTCACGGACCAGGGCGCTGCGCCGGGCCTCCCAGTCGCGCAGCCGTGCCCGTGCCGCGGGGGTGGGGAACAGCAGAGCCGATCGGCGGTCGTCGGGCGCGACCTCACGCCGCAGACAGCCGGTCCGGCTGAGCTGGTTGATCAGGGTGGAGACCGAATTGCCCGCGAGACACAGCTCCCTCGCCGCGGCCGACACCCGTATCCCGGGCCGGGCCGCGACCAGCCGGAGGAGTTCCCCCTCGGCACCGCGCAGCCGGGGGGTGGTCAGGCCGGCCCGCAGCCGGCGGCGGATCAGCCGCTGGACACCTGCCGGCACGTCGGCCGGCGAGTCGGGGAACTCCCCTGCAGCCATGGTCCGATTTTAGCTCTGCGTGAGAGGTAGCCGCCGGGACGCGCGCGGGCCCGCACACCGAACGGCCCAGCCGGAAGCCGGATGCCGGGAGCTGCGGACTGCGGGCTACGGGCTACGGGCTACGGGCTACGGGCTACGGACCGTACGAGCGGCTACGGGCCGTACGAGCGAGGGCGTGCGGCCGGCACGGGCCGGCCCGGTTCCCTTCGGGTGGTGCCGGCGAGGCCGGCGCCCCCGCCGGTGGCGCGCTCGGGAAGAAGGTCATTCAGCGCTGCCACGGCAGGGGGCTTTGCTGCCATGGCAGGGGGCTCTACAGACGCCCAGGTGGCCGGCGCACGGGTGCGGAAACAGGAATTCCGAGGGAATTTCTCGCAACTGCCGCCCCGGACAACGGCCTTGACAGTCACTTGTGGGCGGAGAAGCCTGGTTCATTCAGCAGTTGCCGGATGTCGGGGGATACCGGGGGAATCGGGGGACTCATGGTGAGGTACACCTCTGCGTACATGACGGAAGAGATATCGGCGCACACGGCTCACCCGCCCGCGGACGACAAGCGCCATACCGCCACCACCCTGCGTCTCGCGCGGAAGGCTCGTCCGCCGCGCGGCAGGATCCGGACCGCCGCCCTCGGCGCGGCGTCCCTGGCACTCGCGCTGCCGCTGACGGCCTGTTCGTCGGACGGGGCGAGCAGTGATCCGGCGGGCGGGGGCTCCAGCAGCTCGGCCGCCGGTTCGGCGCCGTCCCCCGGCCCGACGCCGGCCATCGACCCGGCCGTCTACCGCCGCGCTCTCCACGACGCCCTCGGACCGCTCAACAGCGCACTGCGCGCGGTCGACAGCGCGCACGAAGGCGGTTCGCTGGACACCGCGCTGGACACGGCGGCGGCCAAGGCCGATGCGGCCGCGGATGCCCTGCAAACCGCGGCCACGCCGGACAACGCCATCGCCGGGAACAGTCAACTCACCACCGCCCTGCGCGCGTTGGGGCAGGACCTCAAAAGTTCCCACGGGTATGGCGGCCGCTGCGCCACCTCACCACGCGTCAGCCTCGGCACGGCCCGGAGCCCGCAGAGCATCAAGGAAGCCGGACGCGCGCTCGGCGCCCTCGGCTACCACACCACGCTGCGACTGCCGCATACGGAGCAGGCCAAGCACCGCCGGCTCGGGAACGGTGCCTTCGTCCACGACGGCAGCCGGGGCGGTCTGGGGCGGCTGACCGTCAGGAACGGCACCGGCAGCGATGCGGTGGTGACGCTGACCCGTGGTACGCAGACGGCGTTCTCCGTGTACGTACGCAAGGGCTCCGAGGCGACCGTACGCAGCGTCAACAGCGGCTCGTACACGGTGTACTTCACCACCGGTGAGGACTGGAACGGTGCGAAGAGCTCCTTCACCCGCGAGTGCAGCTTCGAGAAGTTCGACGACAAGGCGAACTTCCGGACGGTGCGGGTGACGGGCGGAACGCAGTACACGGTGCTGACGTTCACCCTGAACAAGGTCATCGGCGGCAATGCGAGCACGCGCACGGTGCCGCCGGGCGAGTTCCCGTCGTAGCGGCGGCCGAGGAGGCCGGACCGTCGCCACACGTTCCCGGCTGCCGGGGCTCGGCTGCCAGGGATGTGGCTCCCGGCCGTCGGCCATGGTGCACACGCGGCCGCCGGTACGTCGGGGCCGCTCGGTAGGGTGCGCCATGTGGGCGACAGTACGTGGTGGACTCTGGCGATCGCGGCGGTGACCGGTGGCACGGCGGTGCTCGCCAGTTGGGTCACCAGCCGCGGCAGCACCCAGGCCGCCAGGATTCAGGCCGAGACCGCCGCACGCTCACAGCGCGCGGAGCGGTTGCGGGAGAGCCGCCGCACCGCCTACCTGGACCTGATCGAACAGACCCACCACATGGGTGAGTTGCTCTGGGAGATCTCCGCCGTGCTCCGGCAGCCCGGCTCGGACGCCCGTACCGCCGCACTCGGCGAGCTGCGGGACCGTGAGGTCGCCGAGTACGCGAAGATCCGTCGCTGTGTGCGGGTCGTCGAGCTGGAGGGCCCGCCCGCGGCCGCCGCCGCTGCGCTCGCCCTCCAGAAAACGACCGGTCCCTTCTACACGGCCCTCTCCGCCGCCCCGGCCGGCGACGCCGATCGCCCTGCCGCGTTCGATGCCGCCTACCGCCCCTTCTGGGCGGCGCTGGTGCACTTCGTGGACGCGGCGCGCGAGGCCCACCAGTCGGACTGAGCCCTACGAGCGGGCCGGCGGCCTCCGGGGCGACTCGGTTCGGCCACGCGCTCGCGCGCTGGTCCGCTCGCCCGGACACGGCCTCGCCCGCTGGTCCGCATCGCCGGGGCCAAGCCTCACCCGCTGGTCCACGTCGCGGCTACCGCTCGCCGTCATCGCCGTCGCCGTCATCTTGGCCGTCGCCGTCGCCGTCGCCGTCATCATGGCCATCGTCATCGCCGTCGTCATGGCCATCGTCATCGCCGTCGTACGGCGCAAGGGCGAGGAGGGCGACATCGTCATGGAGGACGCGGGTGTGGCGGGGCAGATCGGTGTTGAGGAAATCGATGACATCGGCGGGGCCGGGGGCGGGCCCGCCGGAGAAGCGGTCGCGGAGGTGGTCGAGCAGGGGGTAGAAGGCGCCGGTGCGGTCGCGGGCCTCGACCAGGCCGTCCGTGCACAGGAGAAGGACGTCGCCCCGCTGGAAGGGGTGGATGTAGGCGAGGGGCTCCGCATCGGCCAGGGCGCCCAGGCCGAGCGGGAGGGCAGGCGGTCCGGTCAGGGCGGTCACCTCGCCTCGGGAGATCAGGACCGGCTCGATATGCCCCTGGTTGACGATGGTCACGCGGTGGGCCGGGGCGTCGTACTCGACCAGCACGGCGGTGGCGAACAGCTCGTCATCGGGGAGTTCTTCGGCCTCACGGACCAGGCACCGTTCCATACGGGCGGCGACGGCGGGCAGGCCCCCGGGGTCGTAGACGGCCTCGCGGAAGCTGCCGAGGATGTCGGCGACCGTGCGGACGGCCTGGAGCCCCTTGCCGCGGACGTCACCGACGATGGCGCGCTCACCGGAACCGGTGGCACGGATGTCGTAGAGGTCGCCGCCGACCATGGAGCCGACCTCGCCGGACCGGTAGAGACCGGCCGCGCGTAGGTGTCCCACCCGGTGGGGCACCGGCCGCAGCAGAGTACGCATCAGAGCCTCGGCCACCGAGTTGGCGCGCACCAGGTGCTGTTCCTGACGTCGCCGGTGGGCGGCCAGCGCCACGCCGAGGATGCCGACCAGGCCGGTGGCGATATAGGCGGCGACGTGGTGGTTCTCCCACAGCTGGTGGATGTTGTGGCCGGTACAGCACGGGGTGCCGGCCAGCACCCCTTCCAGCACGATCGCGAAGACCGCGAACGCCGCGACGCTGACCGGGCCGAGGGTGTACGCCGCGATCACCGGCAGAGCGATGAGCAGGAAGCTCACGGCCCAGGGCGTGGGGGTGACGGTTTCCAACAGCAAGACGAAGGCGACGTAGGCAGCCGGCAACCAGCGCATCCACGCGGGCGGCCGGGGCACCGCGAAGCCACTGTTGTCGACGATCTCCGCAAGCCTCCCGGCCCCGCGTCCGCGGCCCGGCCGTCGGTCACGACCCGGCCGCTGGAAGATCCGCTCACCCCACCTGTCCACACGGGCTCCTGCCGCGACCGTGATCAAGAAGCCACAGCCTGACGCGGCCAGACAGCCCAACCCGGCCATTACGCCGTCAGCGGCATGTCACCTGGCGTCAGGCCGGGTGACAGCCCTCTCCGGTGCGAGGTCCGGTGACCCGCGGGTCGGTCCAGGCCTGCGGCTGCGCCCTGGTGATCGCGGCCGTCGGGTACAACAGCTGGAGCCCACGAAGGCGGGCGGCCGGCAGCCGGTAGGACGCGGTCATGGCATCCCCGGACCGCTCCGCCCCACCCCTTCCCCGCGGGATCCGGAAGTCGCTTTCCGCCACCCGCCACCGCCCGGTGTGGGCCCGGGAGGACCGGGGAGGACCGGTGGGGCTCACCGCTTGTGCTGGAGGAGTCCCTCGGTGAAATCCTCGACAGCCGGTTCGTGCCGGGGAGTGTAGGGGCACTTCCAGTCCTCTTCCGTGAACCGGCCTGAGAAGTGCCGCGCGGGCTGCTCGTACTCGTACTCGGTGAAACTCGGGTTGACGGAGCCGTTGTTCTTGGCCTCACGCCTGCGGATCGCGTCCTGCATCGAGTAGAAATGCTCGCCGAGAAGCATGAACTGCGCGAGCGAGTTGAAGGCGATCGCCGAGCTCGTGAAGCGACGGCTCGCCCGGGACGAACCGGGATGCATACCCACGACGAAGAAGGCATGCCCGGCCGTGTGGAATCCGAAATTGGGCCGGCCGGGGTCGGAGGACGCCCCCGTGTCCAGGCCGTACGTCCGGCTGTCGATGTCGTGCATGAATTGCAGGTGTTGCCAGATGAGCGCCTCGTAGGTGCGTTCGTCCACCGTTCCGGGCTCGTCGAAGGTGGCGACAAAGGTGCGGAAGCTCTGGCCGGACAGCACGGGACGCACGGCATCGACATAGCCGACGAGGTCGCGGTGGTTTTGTTCCGCAGACGCCTCGTCGCCCATTCTTCGGTAGTGCCGGTGCGTGATGGTCCGGCGTTTCAGTGCGGCGCGCGCGCCCAGGCAGCTGAACTCCTGGGTCTCAATGAATCGTTCCAGTGCGGAACGTATGGCGGTGCCGGGTTCCTTACCTGCGGCGGTGTCGCGTTCATTCCCTATGACGGTGTCGCGTTCATTCATCGTGAGACCTTGGCTGGATTCGGTGATTGACCCCACGACAGTGCGGGGTGCCGGACCACTCGGCAAGGGTGCAAACCGGACGAAGAATGAATTCACACGGTCTTGGGTGAAAGTTCTCCGGTGCCGGGACGGGGACGGGACGGGGCCCCTGCCCAGGTCAGAGACGGCGCCCAGGCCGGGGCGGGGACGGGGACGGGGCCGAAGCAATGGCGGTCATCATCCCTGACGCCAGAGGGAGTTGACGGTGCACCGGCTTGCTGCGATGCCCGTAAACAGCCTCACCTACCGGGTGGGCTGGGTGGCAAGCCGCGCGTCGAGCGGTCCGGGCAGTTCGGGCGGGGGCAGGGGTGTCGTCGGGCCCAGGGCCTTGAGCAGCGGGCCGGTCACCGCGGTGGTGACCATCGCCATCAGGACGAGCACGGTCAGTCCGGTCGTGCTGATCAGCTGGAGTTGCCAGCCGATCCCCGACACCACCAGTTCGGTGACGCCGCGACAGTTCATCAGCGCGCCGAAGCGCAGCGCATCCCTGCGGGGAAACCCCATCGCCCACACCGCGCCGCCGGCACCGACGATCTTGCTGAGGGTCGCGGCGAGAAGGATCCCCGTGAACACCAGCCAGGGCCAGATGTCCAGGCCGAGCGCGCCGATCGAGACATTGAGCCCCACGCCCGCGAAGAACAGCGGCAGCAGCACCGCGAGTGTGAAGCCCTGCAGTTGCTGGTTCATCCGTGCGGTGACCGTCGAGTCCCGTGGTACGGCCGTCCCGAACAGGAACGCGCCGATCACCGGGTGCAGTCCCAGCATGTGTGTGATGACGGCATAGCCGATCGCGCCGACCAGCAGGAGGGGCAGCAGCCGTTCCACGCCCGGTCGTTGTTCCGCCTTGCGTACGACCCTGGTGAGCAGCGGGCGCACCACGCACGCGGTGAGGCCGACCAGCGCCACGGTGACGCCGAGGGTCCCCGCGAGGTGCAGGCCGCTGCCGGAGCCGGTCAGGGCGAGGATGACGGTCAGCCCCAGCCAGGCGACGCCATCCCCCACCGCGGCGGTGGCCAGCGAGAACGAGCCGAGCGGTGAACGGTCCATGCCCAGGTCGACGAGGAGTCTGGCGAGCACCGGCAGTGCAGTGAGGCTCCGCCAAGCTCGTTTCCGCAGTTCAGTGGGGCTGGTGTGATGCGTCGGTGAGGTCCTCACTCTGGCAGGTGGCGTGATCGTCGGG
>NZ_JBSHBP010000045.1:0-49591 GCF_053612065.1 Streptomyces sp. NPDC054765
GGTTGATAGGCCAGATATGGAAGCCTGGTAACGGGTGGAGTTGACTGGTACTAATAGGCCGAGGGCTTGTCCTCAGTTGCTCGCGTCCACTGTGTAGGTTCTGAAGTAACGACCTGTGTTTTTGCCGGGTTGGTCAACTTCATAGTGTTTCGGTGGTCATTGCGTTAGGGAAACGCCCGGTTACATTCCGAACCCGGAAGCTAAGCCTTTCAGCGCCGATGGTACTGCAGGGGGGACCCTGTGGGAGAGTAGGACGCCGCCGAACAATTTTTGAGAAAAGCCCTGTGGGAACCAACGTTCCTGCGGGGCTTTTCTGCGTTTCCTGATCTTGGGACCCGCGGCACGGCACGGCCGACGGGGCAGGTAAGGTCAGGGGGCATCGTTGGCACATTTCCCCCACAGGAGGCCCCCGCGTGGAGGTCCAGGAGACGCGGGTCCAGACGGATCGCGTCCTCACCATCCCGAATATTCTGAGCATGGCACGCCTCGTCGGCGTGCCCGTGTTCCTGTGGCTGATCCTGTGGCCGGAATTCGGTGGCCCGAACGCTGATGGCTGGGCGCTCCTGATCCTCGCGCTGAGCGGCGTCAGTGACTACCTGGACGGCAAGCTCGCCCGGCGCTGGAACCAGATCAGCAGTCTGGGCCGAATCCTCGACCCGGCCGCCGACCGCCTCTACATCCTGTCCACCCTCGTCGGTCTGACATGGCGCGAGATCCTGCCGCTGTGGCTCACGGCGGCCTTGCTGGCTCGGGAACTGATGCTGCTCATCGCGGTCGGATTCCTCGGACGCCACGGTTACGGGCCTCCCCAGGTGAACTTCCTGGGCAAAGCGGCTACGTTCAACTTGATGTATGCCTTCCCGCTGCTCCTCCTGAGCGACGGAAGGGGCTGGCTTCACGAACTCGCCACTATTTTCGGATGGGCGTTCGCAGGATGGGGTACAGCGCTCTACTGGTGGGCAGGGATCCTCTACGTGGTCCAGGTCCGCCGGCTCATCAGGGCGGACACCACGGCCGACTGAGCTCTCCGACACCGGCAGGTTGTGCCAGGGCCCGGCGCCCGTGCCTGAATACAGGAACAGCGGGCGTTTTGGACAGGTGAAGTCGGCAAGACCGTCGTCTCTTTAGAGGAGGACGCTTCCGACATGAAGGCCGTTGTGATGGCCGGCGGCGAAGGAACACGCCTTCGCCCCATGACGTCCAGCATGCCCAAGCCTCTGCTTCCTGTCGCCAACAGGCCGATCATGGAGCATGTACTCAGGCTGCTGAAACGGCATGGTCTCAATGAGACCGTCGTGACCGTGCAATTCCTTGCCTCGCTCGTCAAGAACTATTTCGGCGACGGCGAAGAGCTCGGGATGGAGCTCACTTATGCCAATGAGGAAAAGCCGCTCGGCACCGCAGGCAGCGTGAAGAATGCCGAGGAAGCCCTCAAGGACGACGCCTTCCTCGTCATCTCCGGCGATGCCCTCACCGATTTCGATCTCACCGATCTGATCCGGTTCCACAAGGAAAAGGGCGCCCTCGTCACCGTCTGCCTCACGCGGGTTCCCAACCCGCTCGAGTTCGGCATCACCATCGTCGACGAGGCCGGCAAGGTCGAGCGTTTCCTGGAAAAGCCCACCTGGGGCCAGGTCTTCTCGGACACCGTCAACACCGGTATCTACGTCATGGAGCCGGAGGTCTTCGACTATTTCGAGCCCGATGTGCCGGTCGACTGGTCCGGTGATGTCTTTCCGCAGCTCATGAAGGAAGGCAAGCCGATCTACGGCTATGTCGCCGAGGGCTACTGGGAAGATGTCGGCACTCACGAAAGCTATGTGAAGGCCCAGGCCGATGTGCTCGAAGGCAAGGTCGACGTCGAAATCGACGGCTTCGAGATTTCGCCGGGCGTATGGGTTGCCGAGGGTGCCGAGGTCCATCCCGACGCGGTGCTCCGCGGTCCGTTGTACATCGGTGACTATGCCAAGATCGAAGCGGATGCGGAGCTTCGCGAGCACACCGTCGTCGGCTCCAACGTCGTCGTCAAGACCGGCGCCTTCCTGCACCGGGCCGTTGTGCACGACAACGTCTACATCGGTCAGCAGAGCAATCTGCGCGGCTGTGTGATCGGTAAGAACACCGACATCATGCGGGCCGCCCGGATCGAGGACGGCGCCGTCATCGGCGATGAGTGCCTCATCGGTGAAGAATCGATCGTCCAGGGCAATGTGCGGGTCTATCCGTTCAAGACCATCGAGGCCGGTGCATTCGTCAATACGTCGGTGATCTGGGAGTCCCGCGGCCAGGCGCATCTGTTCGGCGCCCGAGGGGTGTCCGGGATCCTCAATGTCGAGATCACTCCGGAACTCGCCGTACGGATCGCGGGCGCGTATGCCACCACCCTCAAGAAGGGCTCCACGGTCACCACCGCGCGAGACCACTCCCGAGGCGCCCGCGCGCTCAAGCGCGCGGTGATCTCCGCGCTGCAGGCCAGCGCCATCGACGTACGCGATCTGGAGAACGTCCCGCTGCCCGTCGCCCGTCAGCAGACCGCCCGTGGCAGCGCCGGCGGCATCATGGTCCGTACGACGCCCGGCGTGCCGGACTCCGTCGACATCATGTTCTTCGACGAGCGCGGCGCCGACCTCTCGCAGGCCGGGCAGCGCAAGCTCGACCGCGTCTTCGCCCGCCAGGAGTACCGTCGCGCCTTCCCCGGTGAGATCGGGGATCTGATCTTCCCGGCGAGTGTCTTCGACTCCTATACGGGGTCACTGCTGCGGGCCGTGGACACCACGGGCATCGGCGAGTCCGGACTGAAGGTCGTCGTGGACGCCTCGAACGGCAGCGCGGGTCTGGTGCTGCCCAGCCTGTTGGGACGGCTGGGCGTCGACTCGCTGACGATCAATCCCGGGCTTGACGAGTCCCGCCCGACCGAGACCGCCGAGGCTCGCCGAGCCGGGCTCGTCCGGCTCGGCGAGATCGTGGCCTCGGCGCGGGCCGCCTTCGGCGTGCGCTTCGACCCCGTCGGAGAGCGGCTGTCCCTCGTGGACGAACGCGGTCGGATCATCGAGGACGACCGTGCGCTGCTGGTCATGCTGGACCTGGTGGCGGCCGAGCGGCGCACCGGCCGGGTGGCGCTACCGGTCACCACGACCCGGATCGCCGAGCAGGTGGCGGCGTATCACGGGACCCAGGTGGAGTGGACGACGACCTCGCCCGACGATCTGACCCGGGTGGGGCGCGAAGACGGCACCGTCTTCGGCGGGGACGGCAGGGGCGGCTTCATCATCCCCGAGTTCAGCAGCGTCTTCGACGGCGCGGCCGCGTTCGTCCGGCTGATCGGCCTGGTGGCCCGCACCCAGCTCACGCTCAGCCAGATCGACGCACGCATCCCGCGGGCGCATGTCCAGCGCCGTGACCTGGCCACTCCCTGGGCGGTCAAGGGGCTCGTCATGCGGCATGTCGTCGAGGCGGCCGGTGACCGGGACGTGGACACCACCGACGGCGTACGGGTCGTGGAGCCCGACGGCCGCTGGGTTCTGGTGCTGCCCGACCCCGCAGAGGCGGTCACGCACCTGTGGGCCGAAGGGCCGGACGACGCTTCCGCCCAGCAGCTGCTGGACGAGTGGTCCGCAGTGGTGGACAGCGCAGGACGCTGACCCGGACCCCGCCGGCGGGCCGTGCATCGGCACGCCGGTGGGGCCATTGGGAGACCATGCGGCCGACGTGCGACGATGTGCGGCATGTCGCAGCAGCGCCCCGATCGGAGCAACACGAACCGGCCGCCCGCGCGCCCCGATGCGTCCATGTCGCTGCTGACCAATGTGATGGATCACAGCCTCGACGACGGATACGCCGAGGCCGCCGCGCGGAAGTCCGAAGCCGGTGTGCGCGGTCTGCCGCGTACCTTGCGGGCGAAGTTGGGTCTTGCGGCCGGTCTGGTGCTCGCCGCGGTCGTGGTGACGGTGGGGGCGGCACAGGCGCAGATATCGGCACCGACGCTGGCCAAGGAGCGCGAAGAGCTGATCAACCGCATCCAGAAGGGCACCGGCGAGGCGGACCGGCAGCAGCAGCGGGTCGACGCGCTCCGGGACGACGTCAGCAGAATGCAGCGCGAGGCGCTGAAGAAGCACGGCGGCGACAAGGCCGAGCTGCTGAGTCTGCTGTCCGGCTCGACCCAGGCCACCGGGCCCGGCGTGAAGCTCGTCGTGGACGATGCCAAGGGCGCGGAATCCAGCGGCGGCGGTCCGCGCGAGAGCAGTGGGTTTTCGGACACGGGGCGGGTACGCGACAGAGACATGCAACGCGTGGTCAACGGCCTCTGGGCGTCCGGTGCGGAGGCCGTCTCCGTCAATGGACAGCGGCTTACGTCACTCTCGGCGATCAGAGCCGCAGGAGACGCCATACTGGTCGACAACAAGCCACTGGTGCCGCCTTATACGGTGCTGGCGGTGGGGGACGGGCAGAGGCTGAGCACCGCGTTCCAGGACAGCGCCGATGGCCAGTATCTGCATGCGCTGCAGGAGAACTACGGCGTACGCACCAGGATTTCCGCGGAGTCCGAGGTCACGCTGCCACCCGCGCCGAGTTTGATCGTACGTACCGCAAAGCCGCAGGCCGGTGCCGCCAAGGCGGACGGCGCCGACACAGGGAAGGGCACATCGTGATCGCCGTATTGGGCCTCATCGTGGGAGTCGTGGTCGGACTTGTCGTCCGACCCGTGGTGCCGACGGTGGTCGAGCCCTACTTGCCGATCGCTGTCGTCGCGGCGTTGGATGCCGTGTTCGGCGGTCTGCGCGCGATGCTGGACGGCATCTTCGACGACAAGGTCTTCGTGGTCTCGTTCCTGTCGAATGTCGTCGTCGCCGCGCTGATCGTCTTCCTCGGTGACAAGTTGGGCGTCGGCGCCCAACTCTCCACCGGCGTCGTCGTGGTGCTGGGTATCCGGATCTTCTCCAACGCCGCCGCGATCCGCCGGCACGTCTTCCGGGCGTGAGGCGGATGTCGGCGGAGGAGACCCCGGACCCGGAGAAGAAGCAGGTCGAGCCGGAGCGCCCGGTCGAGCCGGAGCGCCCGGTCCGGCCGGAGCCCGAGAAGAAGCCTGTCCGGTCGGAGCCCGAGAGGAATCCGGAGCGGCCCGAGGCGGGTGAGGAGAGCGGCCCGGCCGGCCGGCGGCCGATGCCGCCCGAGAGCAGAGACACCGCTGAGCGGGCCGTGGCCGAAGAGGATGCCGAGGCCCCGGAACCGGACAGTGCTGGACAGAAGGCGGACAAAGGGGCAGACTCCTCGACTCCGGAAGCGGTTGCCGATGACGGGAGTGCGGAGCGCCCGAAGAACGGCCGGGAGCGGCTGGTGGCGAGCCTGTGGCCGCCGCGGCTGACCCGGGCTCAACTGATCGTCGCGTTGCTCCTGTTCATTCTCGGCCTCGGCCTGGCGATTCAGGTACGTTCCACAAGTGACAGCAGTGCGCTGCGGGGTGCGCGCCAGGAGGACTTGGTGCGCATTCTGGATGAGCTGGACAATCGCTCCCAGCGGTTGACCGACGAACAGCGGCGCCTGGAAGGGCAGAAGACCGAGCTGGCGAACAGTTCGGACCAGGCCGAGGAGGCCCGTAAGCAGACCGTGGAGAAGGAACAGCAGCTGGGTGTGCTGGCCGGGACCGTCGCGGCGCAGGGGCCCGGCATCAACCTGATCATCGACGACCCGGCGCACTCCGTCGAGGCGGACAAGCTGCTGGACACCATCCAGGAGCTGCGGGCGGCCGGCGCCGAGGCCATCCAGGTCAATGATGTCCGGGTCGTCGCGAACACCTCGCTCTCGGATCTCCGGGGCGGTGTGGAGATCGACGGCAAGCGCGTCACGGCGCCGTACCGCTTCAAGGTCATCGGCAAGCCGGAGGATCTGGAGCCGGCGTTGAACATTCCTGGCGGAGTGGTCCAGACGCTGGAGAAGGAGCAGGCCAAGGTGTCTGTGACCCGTGAGGAGAAGATCATTGTGGACGCCTTGCGAGAGGCGAAGCGGCCTGACTACGCTCGGTCGTCATCGCAGTGAGGTGTTCACGTATGTCGAGTGCCCGGGGAGGGCATGAGGTAACGGGGGGTCGACGCACCGTGCGTGTGGTGTGTGGTGGAAACTGTCTGAAGGCCACGGACGTTCACAGGATGTCCGGATGGGCCGGTGTGTGCATCGAGGGTTCGTCCTGCCCCACGGGCGGGTCTATTTCGTTCAAGGGGAATCGCCCGTGAAGTTGTTTGGAAAGCTGTTCGGCAAGAGCGCGCGCCAGGAGGGCGGCAGCGGCTCCGCGCGGCATCGCGCGTCGGGTCGGCCCGAGGAGGGCGCGGCCGAGGACCGTCCGCTCTTCCGTGACGAGGTCAGCGGTCCGTCCGGGGGGTACGACGCGGGTTCTGTTGACCCCTCCGGGGCCGGCCGCATAGGTTCCCAGGAACCATCAGCCGCACGCACGGGTGGAGGGTCGGCCTTGCCGGTTTGTACGAGGTGTGGGAACCGGAACGCCGAGGCGAGCCGGTTCTGTTCCAACTGTGGTGCGCCGCTGCGTCCGGGCGCCCAGCCCGAGCGGGCGGCCGAGACGACCTCGACCATCTCCATTTCGGGGCTGGAGGCCTACGACTCGGAGACGACGGGCCAGAATCTTTCGCCGTCGCTGTCCCCCGAGGCCCAGGCGGCCGTCGATGCCCTTCCGCTCGGCTCGGCGCTGCTGGTCGTCCGCCGCGGTCCGAATTCGGGCAGCCGCTTCCTTTTGGACAGTGAGCTGACGACGGCGGGCCGGCATCCGCAGGGCGACATCTTCCTCGACGATGTGACGGTCTCGCGCCGTCATGTGGAGTTCCGTCGCGGAGCGGACGGCCTCTTCACGGTCGCCGACGTCGGCAGTCTGAACGGCACCTACGTCAATCGCGAGCGGATCGACTCCGTCGCCCTTGCCAACGGCGACGAGGTCCAGATCGGCAAGTTCCGCCTGGTCTTCTACGCGAGCCAGCGAGGCGCCGGTATCTGACCGGCCGGGGAAGGCATATGCGCGATACACCGAAAGGCGGTGCCGGCTTTGCCGGCGCCGCCTCCTCGGACGGTAAGCCGGTGAGCATCGGCACGGTGCTCACCCTGCTGCGCGAGGAGTTTCCCGAGGTCACGATCTCCAAGATTCGCTTCCTGGAGGCCGAGGGACTGGTCGAGCCGAAGCGCACGCCTTCCGGATACCGCAAGTTCACGCCGGCGGACGTCCAGCGGCTGGCCGGCGTCCTGCGGATGCAGCGGGACCACTATCTGCCGCTGAAGGTCATCCGGGAGCACCTGGACGCCCTGGAGCGCGGAGAGCAGGTACAGCTCCCGGCCCCGGCCACCCCCTCCCGGGATCTGGTCGAGGGCGTGCACGACCCGGCTGAGGAGCGCCCCACGGCCGCCCGGATCGGCCGGGCCGAGCTGCTGGCCGCCGCGGAGGTGGACGAGGCGGCGCTCGCCGGCTGGGAGTCCTACGGACTCATCGTCCCTCATGCCGAGGGCGGATACGACATCGAGGCCGTCACGGTGGCCAAGCTCGTTGCGGACCTGGGCCGGTTCGGCCTCGAACCGCGGCATCTGCGTGCCGTGAAGGCGGCCGCCGAGCGCGAGGCGGGCCTGGTCGAGCAGGTCGTTGCACCCCTTCGGCGGCACCGTAACCCGCAGACCAGGGCCCATGCCGAGGCCACCGCCAGGGAGCTGGCGACGCTGTCCGTACGGCTGCATGCGGCGCTGTTGCAGAGCGCATTGCGGGTCCGGCTGTAGTGAGCAAACGAGTGCCCGACTACCCAAACCGGCCGGGCACGTCCTAGGGTTGCTGTGTGAACGAGCTCGACGTCGTGGGTGTCCGGGTGGAAATGCCTTCCAGCCAACCGATCGTGCTCCTGCGGGAGGTGGGAGGCGACCGATACTTGCCCATTTGGATCGGGCCAGGGGAGGCCACCGCCATTGCCTTCGCCCAGCAGGGCATGGTCCCTGCCAGGCCGCTGACGCACGACCTTTTCAAGGACGTGCTCGAAGCGGTGGGCCAGGAACTGACGCAGGTCCGCATCACGGATCTGCGCGAGGGGGTTTTCTATGCCGAACTCGTCTTCGCGAGTGGAGTCGAGGTCAGTGCGCGGCCGTCCGACGCCATAGCGCTGGCCTTGCGCACCGGAACGCCGATCTTCGGTACCGACGGTGTGCTGGACGACGCGGGGATCGCGATCCCGGACGAGCAGGAGGACGAGGTGGAGAAGTTCCGTGAGTTCCTCGACCAGATCTCACCCGAGGACTTCGGGACCAACAGCCAGTAATACCGGCCAGGCGAACCGCCTGTTTCCGGCCAAATAATTAGCCGTTCCCCGCGCGAGGTCACGAGAAACCACTCGTAGGGTGATTATCACTCGGCGTGGCGAGCGCGGCGATCGTTGACGCACCCCGAGTGACTGCATACCGTCGATATGGCAGGTCCCGTCCGGGACGTGGAGGACGGAGGGCGGCGTGGCAATCACCGGCGACGGTATGGCGGCGGAAGGGGCGTTGCCGCTCCACTCGGGCGCAGCAGCGAACCCGGTCGCGGCACCGGCCGCGGCGGTGTCGGGGGACTGCGAGGCGCAGAACATCGGCTATCGCGGCCCGACCGCCTGTGCGGCAGCGGGCATCACCTACCGGCAGCTCGACTACTGGGCCCGTACGGGCCTGGTGGAGCCGAGCATCCGGCCCGCGTACGGCTCCGGCACCCAGCGGCTCTACAGCTTCCGGGACGTCGTGGTCCTGAAAATCGTCAAGCGGCTGCTGGACACCGGGGTGTCGCTGCAGAACATCCGCACCGCCGTCCAGCATCTGCGCTCGCGCGGGCTGGCGGGTCTGACGCGGATGACGCTGATGAGCGACGGTGCGACGGTCTACGAGTGCACCTCGCCCGACCAGGTCGTGGATCTGCTCCAGGGCGGCCAGGGCGTCTTCGGGATCGCCGTGGGGGTGGTGTGGCGGGACGTGGAGAGCGCGCTGTCACAGCTCCACGGAGAGCGTGTGGACACCGGCGAGACCCTGGTCGGGAAGAACCCGCACGACGAGCTGGCGCGGCGGCGCAACCGGGCCGGCTGAGTCCCCGGCGGTGTGCGCGGCCCGGCATCGGGCCGATTGTCAGTGGCATGGGGCAGCATCGGACATGTGAGACCTGCGCCGACGATCCTGCATCTCGACATGGATGCGTTCTTTGCGGCCGCCGAGCAGGCGGCCAAGCCCAGCCTGCGCGGCAAGCCCGTGGTGGTCGGGGGGATCGGTGCGCGCGGAGTGGTCTCCACGGCGTCGTACGAAGCCCGGGTGTTCGGTATCCGCTCCGCGATGCCCACGGCCCAGGCGCGCCGGCTGTGCCCCAACGCCGCGTATCTCACCCCTCGCTTCTCGTTGTACCGCCAGGTGAGTGAGACGGTGATGGAGCTGCTGCACGCGTTGTCGCCGCTGGTGGAGCCGCTGAGCCTGGACGAGGCCTTCGTCGATCTGGAAGCGGGCGGAGTGCCGCCGGAGACGGCCGCCGTGCGGGTCGTGGGGGAGCAGCTGCGCCGCGATATCCGTTGCGCCACGGGCCTGACCGGATCGGTGGGGCTGGCCGGCGCCAAGATGCTGGCGAAGATCGCGTCCGAGGCGGCCAAGCCGGACGGTCTGGTGGTGATCGAGCCCGGTACCGAACGGGAGTTGCTGGGCCCGATGACGGTGCGGACGCTGCCCGGGGTGGGCCCCGCGACCGCCGAGACGCTGCGCAGGGCCGGGATCCACACCGTCGCGGAGACCGCGGAGGCCGGTGAGGCCGAGCTGGTGCGGCTGCTGGGCAAGGCGCACGGGGCCGGGCTGTATGCGATGGCGCTGGGCCGGGACGACCGGCCGGTGGTGGCCGAGCGGGACGCGAAGTCCATCTCGGTCGAGGACACCTTCGAGGTCGATCTGACCGACCGGACGCGGGTGCGGAGCGAGGTCCTGCGGCTGGCCGACCGCTGCGTCCAGCGGCTGCGGGCCGCCGGGCGTTCGGGGCGGACGGTGGTCCTCAAGGTGCGCAACTACGACTTCTCGACGCTGACGCGCTCCGAGACGCTCCGGGGGCCCACCGACGACCCGGCGGTGATACGGGAGTCCGCTGTGCGGCTGCTGGAGACGGTGGACACCACTGGCGGGGTGCGGCTGCTGGGGGTGGGGGTCAGTGGACTGGCGGACTTCACCCAGGAGGATCTGTTCGCGCAGGTGGCGACGGAGCGGGAGGCGGAGGAGAGCGCCAAGGCAGCAGCAGCGGCTGCGGTGGAGCCGGCCGGTGGCGGGACGGAGCCGGGCGAGGCCGAGGCGGAACCGCCGCGGCACTGGCATCCGGGACTGGATGTGGTGCACGACGAGCACGGCGCCGGCTGGGTGCAGGGAAGCGGGGTGGGAAGAGTGACCGTACGCTTCGAAACGCCGTGGTCCGCACCGGGGAGGGTGCGGACCTTTGCTGTCGAGGATCCGGCGCTGCGGCCGGGGGAGCCCCTGCCGCTGGTGGGCGGGGGGCCGGCGGACGGTCAGTCGTCCGAGCCGGCGATCTTGCCGAAGTCCTTGTCACCGGAACCGGGGGAGGACACCGGGTCGGAGGTCGGGGAGGAGATATCCAGTCGGTAGTGGTGATAGAGCTGAAGTTCCTGCTCAGGGGAGAGATGGCGGCCGACGCCGAAGTCCGGTGCGTCCTTGATCAGTTTGCGGTCGTAAGGGATGTGCAGGCCCTCACCGACCATCTTGCTCGGTTCCAGGGGGACGAACGCGTCCCGGCTGAAGAGTCCGGTGCGTACGGCCGCCCACTCCGGTTCCCCCGTCGCATCGTCGAGATATACCTCGTCGATGGTGCCTATTTTGGTGCCGTTACGGTCGAATGCTTTGCGGCCGATCAGGCTCCGGGGATCGATATCGGTTTGCACGGCCCCTCCAATTGGTCGCAACTGCCCTCTGACAACTACCAAACGGCACATTTCATGCCCTGGCCACTCGAAGGAGCCTTCGACTGCCGCGCTGGTAGGCTGGCCAATGGCCGCAGACCCCGTGCGGGAGAGTCCTTTGTCGTTCGCGACCAGGGCGCCGAAGGAGCAAATCCTCCCCGGAATCTCTCAGGCACACGTACCGCATGGGCGAGGTCACTCTGGAAAGCAGGGCGGGCCGCGGAAGGCACAGTGCCGGGACCCCTCCTCACCGACGGTGAAAGCCGGGCCGCCTCGCGCGGGCCGGTGAAGCTCTCAGGTTGAGATGACAGAGGGGGAGGCCGTCCGGGCACCCGCGCCGTGGTGCCCCTCGTAGGTCGTACCGACCAGGAGGCCCCCGCAGATGACCACCAATCGCATCTCCTTGACCGAGCTGGAGCGCGGCACCCCCTTCGAGCGCCGGCACATCGGTCCCGACCATGAGGCGCAGGCGAAGATGCTCGCGCAGGTCGGGTTCGGGTCGCTGGACGAGCTCACCGCCGCCGCCGTTCCCGATGTGATCAAGAGCGCCGAGGCGCTCGGCCTGCCGCAGGCCCGTACCGAGGCCGAGGTCCTCCAGGAACTGCACGGTCTCGCGGACCGTAACCAGGTGCTGGCGTCCATGATCGGGCTCGGCTATTACGGCACGTTCACCCCGCCGGTGATCCTGCGCAACGTCATGGAGAACCCGGCCTGGTACACGGCGTACACCCCTTACCAGCCGGAGATCTCGCAGGGCCGCCTCGAGGCGCTGCTGAACTTCCAGACGATGGTCGCCGATCTGACCGGACTGCCCACTTCCGGCGCCTCCCTGCTCGACGAGGGCACCGCGGCCGCCGAGGCGATGGCTCTGTCCCGCCGGGTCGGCAAGGTCAAGCAGGGCGTCTTCCTGGTCGACGCGGACTGTCTGCCGCAGACCATCGCCGTGATCCAGACCCGTGCGGAGCCCACCGGCGTCGAGGTCGTGGTCGCTGACCTGTCCGACGGCATCCCGGCCGAGGTCGCCGAGCGCGGTGTGTTCGGTGTGCTGCTGCAGTACCCGGGCGCCTCCGGTGTGGTCCGTGACCCCCGCGCCGTCATCGAGCGGGCCCACGAGCTGGGCGCGATCGTCACCGTCGCCGCCGATCTGCTGGCCCTGACGCTGCTGACCTCGCCCGGTGAGCTCGGCGCGGACATCGCGGTGGGCACCACCCAGCGCTTCGGCGTCCCGATGGGCTTCGGCGGCCCGCACGCCGGCTTCATGGCCGTACGTGACCAGTTCGCCCGCAGCCTGCCCGGCCGCCTGGTGGGCGTCTCGGTCGACGCCGACGGCAACAAGGCCTACCGCCTCGCGCTGCAGACCCGTGAGCAGCACATCCGCCGGGAGAAGGCCACCAGCAACATCTGCACCGCGCAGGTGCTGCTCGCCGTGATGGCCGGCATGTACGCGGTTCACCACGGCCCCGAGGGCCTGCGGACCATCGCCCGGCGCACCCACCGTTACGCCGCGGTCCTCGCCGAGGGCCTGCGGGCCGGCGGGGTGGAGATCGTGCACGGCTCCTACTTCGACACGCTGACCGCGCGGGTTCCCGGCCGGGCCGCGGAGGTCGTCGCCGCCGCCCGCGAGGCCGGTGTCAACCTCCGGCAGGTCGATGCCGACCTGGTCGGCATCGCCTGCGACGAGACCACCGGGCGCGCGCAGCTGGCCGGTGTCTGGGGTGCCTTCGGTGTGCACGGGGACGTCGAGCAGCTGGATGCGGCCGCCGCCGACACGCTGCCGCAGGCCCTGCTGCGCAGCGACGACTACCTCGCCCACCCGGTCTTCCACCAGTACCGCTCCGAGACCGCGATGCTGCGCTATCTGCGCACCCTCGCGGACAAGGACTACGCGCTGGACCGCGGCATGATCCCGCTCGGCTCCTGCACGATGAAGCTGAACGCGACCACCGAGATGGAGCCGGTCACCTGGCCCGCCTTCGGCCAGCTGCACCCGTTCGCGCCGGCCGCCCAGGCCCAGGGCTACCTCACGCTGATCCAGGAGCTGGAGGAGCGGCTGGCCACGGTCACCGGCTACGACAAGGTCTCCATCCAGCCGAACGCGGGGTCGCAGGGCGAGCTGGCCGGCCTGCTGGCGGTGCGCGCCTACCACCGTGCCAACGGCGACGAGCAGCGCACCGTCTGTCTGATCCCGTCCTCCGCGCACGGCACCAACGCCGCCAGCGCGGTGATGGCCGGCATGAAGGTCGTCGTCGTCAAGACCGGCGAGGACGGCGAGGTCGACACCGACGATCTGCATGCCAAGATCGAGAAGCACCGTGACGAGCTCGCGGTCCTGATGGTCACCTACCCCTCCACGCACGGCGTGTTCGAGGAACACATCACCCAGATCTGCGCGGCGGTGCACGACGCGGGCGGCCAGGTCTACGTCGACGGCGCCAACCTCAATGCGCTGGTCGGCCTCGCCGAGCCCGGCAAGTTCGGCGGCGATGTCTCGCACCTCAACCTGCACAAGACGTTCTGCATCCCGCACGGCGGCGGCGGTCCGGGCGTCGGCCCGGTCGGCGTGCGCGCCCACCTGGCGCCGTACCTGCCCAACCACCCGCTGCAGCCCGCCGCGGGACCCGAGACGGGCGTGGGACCGATCTCCGCGGCACCCTGGGGCTCGGCGGGCATTCTGCCGATCTCCTGGGCATACGTCCGTCTGATGGGCGGCGAGGGCCTCAAGCGCGCCACCCAGGTCGCCGTGCTGAGCGCCAACTACATCGCCAAGCGGCTGGAGCCGCACTACCCGGTGCTCTACACCGGCCCCGGCGGTCTGGTCGCCCACGAATGCATCATCGACGTCCGCCCGCTGACCAAGGCGACCGGTGTGAGCATCGACGATGTGGCCAAGCGGCTGATCGACTACGGCTTCCACGCGCCGACGATGTCCTTCCCCGTGGCCGGCACGCTGATGATCGAGCCGACCGAGAGCGAGGACCTGGGCGAGCTGGACCGGTTCTGCGACGCGATGATCGCCATCCGCGCGGAGATCGAGAAGGTCGGTACGGGGGAGTGGGACAAGGACGACAACCCGCTGCGCAACGCCCCGCACACCGCGGGCGCGCTCGGCGGTGACTGGTCGCACCCGTACACCCGCGAGGAGGCGGTCTTCCCGGCCGGCGTCGAAGCCTCGCAGAAGTACTGGCCGCCGGTGCGCCGCATCGACGGTGCCTTCGGCGACCGTAACCTCGTCTGCTCCTGCCCGCCGCTGGACGAGTACGACAACTGACGTCACGGGAACGGAATCACCGCAACATTCAAGGGCCCTCGGCAGATCTGCCGGGGGCCCTGTGGTTCGTGCCGCGCTCGCGGGTCAGGCGGCGGCGGTGGCGCGAGCGCGGTGCGGGGCGATGACCTGCCCGTCCGGCAGCAGCTCACCGGTGTCCTCGAAGAGCAGGACGCCGTTGCAGAGCAGGCTCCAGCCTTGCTCCGGGTGGTGCGCCACAAGGTGTGCGGCCTCCCGGTCGGTGGAGTCTGCTGACGGGCATGGCGGTTGGTGCTGGCACATGGAAGTTGTCTTTCGCTGCGGTGTGGTGAACGTCGTTGTGCGGCGCGATGAGGTGTTCATGGCCGCTCCCCCGTTTCCATCGGTCGGTCCCAGTGTTGCCCCACGGAGGGGATTCCGCAGGGATTTCGCGGCAGCGGTGCTCACTCGATACGGACGCGTCACCCATGCGGGCGGTTGCTCCCAATTGCACTCCTCCCCAAGAGGGTTGGCGGTGGCGTCCGCGGGCTAGCCCGCGTGGGTGAGCGCGACAGAGCGCCCCGCGGCCGGAAGGGGCCGCGGGGCATGCTCGGGCGGGGTGGCGGGTGCCGGTGTCCCCGGGTGGGAAGCGGGGGCGGCGCGCCGGTTCAGGCGGGTTCGGCGAGGAGCGGGGTGGCGGGCGTCAGGCGCAGCGTGAGCCGGGGGAGCAGGTCGGCGATGCGCTGCGGACGGTGCGCGGCGATCCCCGGTGGGGCGGGCGCCAGGGGAACCAGCAGGTCAGCGGGTGAGGGCGGCCCTTCGGCGCCGTCGGAGGCGATGTCGTGGTGCAGCCACAGGGTGAGCATGTAGAGCTCGGGAACGGACAGCAGACGCGGCTGATAGGGGGTGGTGAGCGACTCGGCCTGCGCCAGCGCCTGCTCGGTCGCGGCGACATAGGGGCCGCCGCAGAACCGCGAAAAGGTCCAGCCGTCGGCGGTGAGCATTGCCTCGGCGGTCGCCACGGCGCGTTCCCCGCCGCGGACCAGGAAACGCCAGCCGGCCAGCCGGGTGTGCGGCGTACCGCCGGCCCGGCTGACGTCGTCCCAGATGTGGACGGGCAGGGGGTGGTCAGGGCTGAGCGGACCCTGATGGGCGCGCAGCGCGGAGACCGGGGCCTCGCGGACCG
Source organism: Streptomyces sp. NPDC054765 (assembly GCF_053612065.1). Lineage (NCBI taxonomy): Bacteria > Bacillati > Actinomycetota > Actinomycetes > Kitasatosporales > Streptomycetaceae > Streptomyces > Streptomyces sp. NPDC054765. Next base: position 15,341 of record NZ_JBSHBP010000045.1, read on the forward strand.
CGGTGGGCGAGCCGAGGGCGGCGAGAACGCTGCGCAGGGCAGGCGCGGGGGCAGGGGGAATGTGCAGCGGCATGGTGGGTCGCCTCTCACTTCGGAGACACGGTGGAGCGTGGCGGGTGCAAACGACGCTGTCTGCGTGCGGGGTCAGAGCGTGGCCGGCCGGGGCTGCGGCCCGGCGAGGTCAGCCGCTGTGCCCCGTGCCGGTGAGAACACCGAGACGCTGGGCGCCAAGTCTCTGCCTCGTAAAGCGGAGTTTATACGACGTATGTTCTGAAAGTGTTTCGGCTACCGGCCTTGTGGATTTCCGGCAAGGTGAAATCCAGACCCCTGTCTGAGGTGCTTTACGCTGCTTTGTGCCGCGAATATACGGCGCTACCTCGTATTGCCTCGGCGGTGGGGTAGGCCGGATCTCACCGGTGTTTCTCACGAAGGAAATGCGGTCGGCTCTCGCCAACGAGATATGCCTGCGGAAGGTGCCGGAGGCCGGGCCACTTCGAGCCTATCGTTACCGGGGTGCCGCTGCGGCGTTATCGATCAGATTGCCGGGGCATCATCGACCGTAGCGTGAGCCCCGGTGGAGTCGGGGACGGCCCCAAGCGGCCCGCGGCCGCGGGTCGTTCACTCGAGGAGGGACCCTTCGATGGGGGAGAAGGTCGCCGCGGACGGGATCGACCTGGCGGACCGGGAGCGATATCGGAGAAAGCTTCAAGAGTGCCTCAAGGGATTGCACAGGCTCCTGGCGGAGGATAGATTCGACCGGCCCAAGAATCTCATGGGCCTGGAGATCGAACTCAATCTGGCCGGTGCCGACGGGCTGCCCCGCATGATGAACTCTCAAGTTCTCGAGCGGATCGCCAGCGGTGATTTCCAGACCGAACTGGCCCAGTGCAATCTTGAGGTCAACATCCTGCCGCACCGATTGAGCGGCAGCGTTCTGGACCAGCTCGCCGAGGAACTCCGTACGGGACTCGCCTACGCCGAAAGGAAAGCACGCGAGGTCGCCGCCCGGATCGTGATGATCGGCATTCTGCCCACCCTGCACGCCACCGACCTCACGGCCGCCAGCCTCTCCGAGAACGACCGCTACGTCCTGCTCAACGACCAGATGCGGGCGGCCCGCGGCGAGGACTTCGCACTCGATATCCGGGGCGTGGAGCATCTGGTCTCCCGCTCGCCCTCGATCGCGCCGGAGGCCGCCTGTACCTCGGTCCAGCTGCACCTTCAGGTGACACCGGGCCGCTTCGCCGCCGTCTGGAACGCGGCACAGGCAATCGCCGCGGTGCAGGTGGCGGTCGGCGCCAACTCACCGTTCCTCTTCGGCCGTGAGCTGTGGAGCGAGTCCCGGCCCCCGGTCTTCCAGCAGGCCACCGACACCCGGGTGCCCGAGCTGCAGGCCCAGGGAGTACGTCCCCGTACCTGGTTCGGCGAGCGCTGGATCGACTCCGCGTACGACCTGTTCGAGGAGAATCTGCGCTACTTCCCGCCGCTGCTGCCGGTGTGCGGGCCGCAGGAGCCGCTGCGGGTGCTCGACGAGGGCGGGGCGCCCGACCTGGCCGAACTGGTGCTGCACAACGGCACGATCTACCGCTGGAACCGGCCCGTCTACGCGGTCGCCGACGGTGTGGCCCACCTCAGGGTCGAGAACCGGGTACTGCCGGCCGGCCCCACCGTCGGCGACGTCATCGCCAACACCGCCTTCTACTACGGGCTGGTGCGGGCACTGGCCGAGGAGCCGCGCCCCATATGGTCGCGCCTCCCGTTCGCCGCGGCGGCCCGTAACTTCGACACCGCCTGCCGCTACGGCATCGACGCCACCCTGGAGTGGCCCCGTCCCGGGCGGGCCGGCACTCTCGTCGACATCCCGGCCGTACGGCTGGTGCGCAAGGAACTGCTGCCGCTGGCGGCCCGCGGGCTGGATGCCTGGGGGGTGGAACCGGCCGACCGTGACCACTACCTCGGCATCATCGAGGAGCGCTGCCGGCGCCGGGTCAACGGTGCGTCCTGGCAGGCCGCGGCCTGCCGTCACGCCCGGCGCCAAGGCCTGGACCGGGATGCCGCGCTCGCCGCGATGACCCGGCGCTACAGCGAGCTGATGCACACCGGGGAGCCGGTGCACACCTGGCCGGTCGCCTGGCCGGTGGGCGGGCGGACCGCCGTCTCCGCGCCACGGGAGGCGGCGGCCGAGGGGGCGTAGCCGGGCGGTGGGAGTGCCCGGCGCTGCCCGGTACGGGCGGGCCGGATCACGGGGCCACCGTCCACAGGCCCCTCAGCGCCTGGAGTTCCTTGGCCGTCGGTGGATCGGCGGCGCCGGCGGAGTACGGCTGCGGGGCACGCCCGCCGGCCGCGGCGGTCACCGTCGGGTCCGCCTCGCCGCTGCCGGCCCGGAAGCCGTGCTCGCGCAGCGTGCGCTGTCCGTCGCTCTCGCCGAGCAGCGTCATGAAGCGGTTGGCGGCGCGGGTCTGCTCGGGGCTCATGTCCGTGTCGTCGACCAGTGTGTACGGGTAGTCGAGCCGGGCCGTGCCGTCCTGGGGGTAGAACAGGTCCAGGTCAAGACCGCCGCCCGCCCCGGTGTTGTGGGCGTAGGCGGCCTGTTCCGACAGCAGCAGTGCTTCGTTGCGGCGCGGATTGCCCAGCTCCGTCACGGAGTTGTCGCGCGGCAGGGTGGCCAGCGCCTCCTTGTCGCCCTCCGCGACCCGCCGGTGGAGGACCTTTGCCGTCGCGGCGGTGCGGGTGCCGGCCTCGTCGCTGTCCTTGGCGTCCCTGGCGTCGGCGGCGCTGATACGGGCCAGGGCGAGCAGCCCGGTGGCGCTGCGGTCCGGGTCGGCGATGCCCAGGCGCAGTGCGTCGCCGGACGTCGCGGTCCGGGTCAGCTGCGTCCAGGTGTAGGTCTTCTTCGGCCAGCCCAGCGAGGTGGCGGCCTGGGGGACGGCGCCGAGCACGACCGCGGAGGAGGCGATGGTGCCGGCGGCGGTCAGCGGAGTGCCGCGCTCCGCGTCGACCCGGTCCACCCACAGGCTCGAATCCGGTATCCAGACCTGGAATTCGGGGTTGACCGGCCGCTGCCCCAAGGCGTCGGCGATGTCGTTGCCGGCCCCCGCGGTGATCCTGACATCCAGACATCTGCCGTCGGTGCGCGTCGCGTCCTCGCGGGCGGTCTCGGCCACCGCTTCGAGCGCCGGGGCGATATCGGGCGAGGCGGCCACGTCGAGCCGTGCCGACCCGCTGCCGCACGGGCCCCCGAAGGGGAGCAGGCCGCTGTGCAGCGCCACCACGGAGCCCGCGGCGACGGCGAGAACGAGTCCGGTGGAGAGGACGATGGTGCGCCGGCGTCCACCGGGACGGGCCCCCGTGCGTTCCGGAGGGGAGCCGTCGGGCAAGCTGTGTCGTCCCATTGCGGTAGCGCCTCTCCTTCTCGTCGCTCGACCGGGATTCGGTGAGGAGGGGGAGCGGCGCCATGTGGATGGCACCCGTCCCCCGGCCTGTCGCGCGCGATCTTCGTACCTGCTGTCGCGACCCTAGCGGGGCAGAGATGGCGAAGAGACGGTAATGCGGAAGTGGAGGAAGTGTGCAGTCGGAGACAAGTCCCGTGGCCGGTGCGGACGTTCCAGGTGAAGGGCCCGGTACGGGGCCGGGAGCGGGGGTGGTGAAGGGGCCGTACCGGAGCATCCTGCGGAACGAGACGCTGATCGTCCTGGCCCTCTCGCTGGGAGCCAGTGCACTGTCGGCGTTGATCAGCTTCATCGGCTCGGTGACCAAGCCCGGCGGCCTCAAGCACCAGGCGGCCACGCTCAACGGGTCCCATGCGCCCGGCCGGCCCTGGCTGGATCTCGCCTGGCAGCTGTTCGGTATCGCGACCGCGCTCGTCCCCGTCGTGCTGGTGGCGCATCTGCTGCTGCGTGAACGGGCCGGGGGACTGCGGGCGGTCGGCTTCGACCGGCGGCGGCCCGGTTTCGACCTGAGCCGCGGTGTCGCCCTCGCGGCCGTCATCGGGGGCAGCGGGCTGCTGCTCTATCTGGGCGCGCGGGCGGCCGGCGTCAATCTGACGGTGGTTCCCGAAGCGCTGCCCGCGGTGTGGTGGAAGATCCCGGTGCTGATCGCCTCCGCGGTGCAGAACGCCGTGCTGGAGGAGGTCATCGTCGTCGGCTATCTGCTGCGCCGACTGGGGCAGTTGGGCTGGTCGCCGATGGCAGCACTCGCGGCCAGCTCCGTGCTGCGCGGTTCCTACCACCTCTACCAGGGCATCGGCGGTTTCGTCGGCAACATGGTGATGGGCGTGGTCTTCGTCCTGCTCTACCGGCGGTGGGGGCGGGTCGGGCCGCTGGTCGCCGCCCATGCCCTGATCGACACCGTGGCGTTCGTCGGCTACGCGGTGCTCGCGGGGCACGTGGGGTGGCTGCCGACGGCGTGAGACGAGCGGGGCGCGGGGCACCGCCGGTGCCTGCCGCGCCCCCTGACGGCCGCTTCCGCCGGGTCCGGTCCTGACGGCCGCTCTCCCCGGGTCCGGTCCTGACCGCCGTTTCCGCCGGGTCCGGCTCAGCCGGTGACCAGCAGCTCGCCGTCGATGACCGTGACCGCCGAGCCGGTCAGCAGCGTACGGTCGCCGCGCAGCTCGGTCCGTACGAAGCCGGTGCGGGCGGCGCCCTGCAGGCCGACCAGGGCGTCACGGCCCAGGCGCGCCGACCAGAACGGGGCGAGCGCGGTGTGCGCGCTGCCCGTCACCGGGTCCTCGTCGATGCCCACGCCGGGAAAGAAGCAGCGCGAGACGAAGTCGTAGCCACCGTCGGGATCGTCGGCGCGCGCGGTGGTGATCACGCCGCGGCCGCCGTGCCCGGCCAGCGCCCCGAGGTCCGGGGCGAGCGCCCGTACGGACTTCTCGTCGGCCAGCTCGACCAGCAGATCCCCGACATCGGGACCGGTGTCGTGCGCGGAGCGGATCTCGGTGCCCAGCGCGCCGGCGACGGCCGGCGGCACCTCGACGGGGGTGAGCGGGGCGGTGGGGAAGTCCATGGTGATCGATCCGCCGGCGCCGGCCGTTGTGGTGAGCACTCCGCTACGGGTGCGGAAGCGGACCGTACCGGTGGCCGTCCCGGTGGTGTGCAGCACATGTGCGGTGGCCAAAGTGGCGTGCCCGCACATATTCACCTCGGCGGCCGGGGTGAGCCAGCGCAGCGCCCAGTCGGCGTCGCCGCCCTCGGGCAGCCGGTGCGCAAAGGCGGTCTCGGAGAGATTGACCTCGGTGGCGACCTGCTGCAGCCAGGCCGTATCGGGGAAGGCGCGGGAGTCGAGGAGCACGACTCCCGCGGGGTTGCCGGCGAACGGACGCTCACTGAAGGCGTCGACGATACGAATCCTCATGGCCGTGAGCCTAGGGGCGCCACATCTCCGCAGGCCAAGGCCAATTCGAGGGAATTGGACGGGTGGGCGGGGCGCGATGGTGGCCGCCAACGGCTCGGCGCCGGCCCGTGAGACCTTCCCGGGCATCGTTCAAGGGCTTGCTTCGGTGAACAGTCCCGATATATCGTTGAGGTATCGCGACCGATCAACGAGAGAAATGGAGGACGCCTCATGCGTTCCCACGGACACGAACACGGACATGAACACGGGGGTCCCGGGCGGCACGGCGGGCGTGGCGACTTCCCGGGCGGCTGGGAGCGGAGGCGCTCGGCCTTCGGGCCGTTCGGCCCGCCTTTCGGGGGACCGCCTTTCGGAGGCCCGCCTTTCGGGGGCCGGGGCCGCGGCGGGCCGCGCGGCCGGGCGCGGCGCGGCGATGTGCGCGCCTCGATCCTGGCGCTGCTCAAGGACCGCCCGATGCACGGCTACGAAATGATCCAGGAGATCGCCGAGCGCAGCGGCGGGGCGTGGAAGCCCAGCCCCGGCTCGGTCTACCCGACGCTGCAACTCCTGGAGGACGAGGGGCTGATCGCCAGCGCCAGTGAGGGCGGCAAGAAGCTGTTCTCGCTGACCGACGCCGGGCGCGCCGAGGCCGACAGTGGCTCGGACGCCCCCTGGGAGGACGCCGGCCGCGGCGTCGACTGGGAGGCGATGAACGAGATCCGCAAGGCGGGCGGCGGACTGGTCGAGGCGTTCCGGCAGGTGTGGGCCACGGGCACTCCCGCACAGCGGGAGAAGGCCATGGCGGTGGTCAACAAGGCACGCAAGGAGCTGTATCTGATCCTCGCCGAGGAGGACTGAGCCAGGGGGCTGAGTGGGGGGCTGAGTGAGGGGGCCGGGGGTGACGGGTCGGGGGTGACGGGTCGGGGGTGAGGGGGCTCCGGGAGCCGGGGTGGGTGGGTGGCCGTGGTTCCCGGAGGTTCAGGTGACCAAGGCGGCGAGCTTGCGCAGCGACTCGTTCAGTGCGGCACCCGCCGAGTCCCTGAGCTTGCCGGCCATCAGGGAGACCGCGGCGCCGGTGAACGCCCCGTCGATCCGTACGGCCGTCGCCTCGCCGTCCGGGGTGAGCTCGTAGCGCATCCCCAGGCTGACCCCCATCGGGCCCTTGCCCTGGACGTCGAGCAGCCGGCCCGGCTCCAGCTCCCGCACGGTCCAGAGGACCTCCGCGGGGAAGCCCATCAGCTTCATGTTCTCCTCGTAGCCCGCGCCGACCTCGAGCGTTTCCGGTCCGCCTTTGGGGAAGGCGGTGTGGGTGGCGTTCCACTCCCCGTACGAGTCGAAGTCGGTGAGCCGGTCCCAGAGCTTCTCGGCCGGCGCTTCGATACGGGCCTGCGCGGTGACTTCGGCCATGCGATCACCCCTTCGGTGACGGTCCCTGGCTGGTGCCGCGGAACGTAGTCGTACGCGGGTGAAGGTTCAATACCGATGAACGGCCCTTGCTGATGAGTCGTCAGATTCGGGGGCGGACTCTCCGGGGCGGCCGCCGGCGAGGAAGCGGCCGTGGGTAGGGAAGCGGCCGTGGGCAGGGGAGTGGCCGTCGGCAAGGAAGTGGCCCGTCGGCGAGGAAGCGGCCGCTCCGGTTCTGCATGTCCAGCCTCCACAATTCCCCCGCATCTCCTCCGTAAGGATGAGATTGTGTGCGGCCGTGCCCAACCATTGTGGGATGCGCAAATGCTCCCCGCCGGGGATGTTCCGGCGCTCGGAGGCTGGTGGGGTGGGTGCTGTGCAAAACCGTACTGCGTACAGTGGTGGCGACGGGCCCACCCAGGACGAGCTCGACAGCCGGCTCACCGTAGAGCTCGCAATGGTCGTATCCGCTGCCCGTAGAAGGGCCACCCGCGACGGCGACCGGCAGGTCGACACCGCGCATCTGCTGCACGGCCTCCTGGAGTCGGACCCCGCCGTACGCGACGCCTTCGACGGCACACCACAGGTCGCACGGCTGCTCGGGTACCTCGTCCAGCGCAGCATCGGCTACGGGCTCCAATGGCACGGCACCATCGAGGACTCCGGCGCGGTCCCCGTGGTGACCGAGGGCGGTGTCCCCGGATGGTCACCGGCGGCGGCAGCTGCCATGGACGGCGCCCTGGACCGCGCCCATGCCCGCTACGCCACCTGTGCGGACTGCCTGGACCTGCTCGCCGCCCTGGTGGACGACCCCGAATCCCGGGCCGTCGAGGTGCTGCGCCGGGCCTCCGTCGACACCGCCCGGCTCGCCGACCGTCTGGACGGGGAACGCCCCGGCCGCGACTGACGCGAACCTGGCCGCGAACGACAGGGGTGTCGGGGGTGGCACTGCTGACGACGGCTGCCATGATGGCCGGATGCACGCGTCTTCGGGGAGTCCGGCCGGTCCGTCGACCGGTCCGGGTCAGGGAACTCCGGGGTCCTGGGGGACCCGGCCGCCGCCACCCGGCGTCGGGGCGCGCCGTGGCGATGCGCCCCGGGGACGCGGCGCCGGCCTCGGTATCGCCCTGGTGTCCGCCTTCGCCTTCGGCGGTTCGGGCGTCGCCGCCAAGCCCCTGATCACCGCCGGACTCGAACCGCTGGATGTCACCTGGCTACGGGTCGTCGGGGCGGCGCTGGTCATGCTGCCGGTCGCCTGGCGCCACCGCGATCTGCCGCGGCGCCGGCCCGCGCTGCTCGCGGGCTTCGGGCTGCTCGCCGTCGCGGGCGTACAGGCCTGCTACTTCGCCGCGCTCTCCCGTATCCCCGTCGGTGTCGCGCTGCTCGTCGAATATCTGGCTCCCGCGCTGGTGCTGGGCTGGGTCCGCTTCATCCAGAAACGGCCGGTCACCCGTGCCGCGGCGGCCGGGGTGGCGCTGGCCGTCGGCGGACTGGCCTGTGTCGTCGAGGTCTGGTCCGGGCTGAGCTTCGACGCCATCGGTCTGGTCTTCGCGCTCGGCGCCGCCTGCTGCCAGGTCGGCTACTTCGTGCTCTCCGATCACGGCACGGACGGCGACGACACGGTGAACCCGCTCGGCGTGATCGCTTACGGCCTGCTGATCGGCGCTGCCCTTCTCACTGTGTCCGCCCGGCCCTGGGACATGCGCTGGTCGGTCCTCGGCGGCAGCGCGGAGATGAACGGGACGCAGGTGCCCGCCATCCTGCTGCTCGCGTGGATCGTGCTGATCGCGACGGTCGTCGCCTATCTCACCGGAGTGGTCTCGATCCGCAGGCTCTCGCCGCAGGTGGCCGGGGTGGTCGCCTGCTTGGAGGCGGTCATCGCGACGGTCCTGGCCTGGGTCCTGCTCGGCGAACATCTCTCCGCGCCGCAGATCGTCGGGGGAGTGGTGGTGCTGGTCGGCGCCTTCATCGCGCAGTCGGCCAAGCCGAAGGCGGATGAGAAGGCGGATCCGAAGGCGACGGAGACGGTGCGGGTGGCGGGGGCCGGCGGCGTTGCGGGGGGCGGGGTTTCGCCGGCATCGCCGGTGTCCTCGGCGGGGCCCGGGTCTCCGGCGTCCTCGACGACGTCGGCGTCCTAGGTTTTTCGCTGTCGTTCTGCTGGTGCGCCGTTGCTCCGTTGCGCAGTTCTGTCGTTGCGTCACCTCGTCCCGCCTCGCCCCTCCCAAGGGGCGTTCCAGGGACGACTTGACCACGCGACCACTCCATGGCGCACCGCGCCGTCCTGGATTTCCCGGAGCACCTCTCCCGGGCCCCGCCGACGACCGACGACCGGGCCGGGGCCGTATGGGGCGGCGGGGCAGGAGCGGCGTTCAGGGGCGGGGCGTCCGGGTGGCGGTGCCGCTCGTGGCCAGCCGGCGCTGCTGGTGGGTGCGGGCGGCAGCATCGCCGGGGCCGTCCCGTTCGGCGAGGCGCTCCGAGATACCGTGCTGGACCGCTTCGCTCCGCTTGCCCCCGTACTTGAACTTGGCCCGGACCTCCCGCACTTCGAGGCGCAGACCACGGATGCCCGACAGCAGTCTTCCGTACGGCGCCGCCTCCGCGGCGACCGGAGCCGAACCGCCGTCCGGCTGGAAGTGGCCCAGCTGCCGCTGCAACAGCGCCGCCTTCGCCTCCGGGTCGTCCACCACATGGGCGGTGCAGGTCAGCTGGACCGCGGCATAGAAGCTGGTGGGGACGCCGTGCTCGGGCGGCTGGTCCTCGGCCGCCTGCCAGGGGCCGGGGATGAACGTGTAGTCGTCCACCACGCTCAGCAGCACCGTCGGCCGTTCCTCCAGCGCGCCCCAGAGGGGGTTGGGGCGGGCCAGGTGTGTGACGGCCTCGCACCGGGACGGGTCGTAGGCGAAGTGCAGCGGTTGCAGCATCGGCGGTGCGCCGGGCGGTCCATTGACGGCCAGCTGGCCGAAGTCATGTGTCGCGAGCCACTGTTGCCACTCGCCCTCGTCGGTGGGGGCGTCCCAGGGATGGATCAGCACGGGAGCTCCTCAGCGGGCGGAGAGATACGCCGGCTCGGGTGTGCCGGGCGCGAGATCGTCGGACGGTATGGGGGTGCCGTACACCGGTGCCACGGGCAGGACACCACTCCAGTACGGCAGCGCGAGGTCCTCGGGTTCGTCGTGGGGGCCGCCGCTGCGGATCTTGGCGGAGGCCTCGCGCAGATCGAGCCGGATCACGGCGGTCGCGGCGAGTTCCTTGGCGTTGCCCGGCCGGGAGTCCGCGGCGCGTCCGGGCACCACATGGTCGACGAGCGCGTCGAGCGCGGCCGTCTTCTCCTCGTGGCCGGTCACCTGGTGCGCGGTGCCGTGCACCACGACACAGCGGTAGTTGACGGAGTGGTGGAACGCGGACCTGGCCAGCACCAGACCGTCGACGTGAGTGACCGTGACGCATACCTCCAGGCCGGGGTCCGGTGTCTCACCGGCCATCCGCAGTGGGCGGGATCCGGTCGACCCGTGCAGATAGAGGCGGTCGCCGACGCGGCCGTAGAGCGTCGGCAGGACGACGGGGGAGCCGTCGCGGACAAAGCCCAGATGGCAGACGTAACCCGCGTCGAGGATGGCGTGCACCGTCTCGTGGTCGTAGGCCGCGCGTTCGCGGGCGCGGGTGGGGGTCGTGCGCGCGGTCGGTTCGTACGCCTCGACTCGTGCCATTGCCAACTCCATTGCACTAGTGCATAATCATGTTTGTGCTAGGAGAGTATCGGATCGAAGGGCGGCGCGCATCGGAGATTGCCGCCAGTGTCGAGCGAGCCGTCGGTGCGGGCGAGCTCCAACCGGGCGAAGTGCTGCCCCCGCTAAGAGAGTTGGCCGTCTATCTGGAGGTCAATCCGAATACGGTCGCGGCCGCGTACCGCACGCTCCGTGACCGCGGGGTGATCGAAACCGCGGGCCGGCGTGGCAGCCGGGTGCGTCCCCGCCCTGCGAGCACGCCACGCGAGGCGCTGCGGGTGGAGGTGCCGCCCGGCGTCCGCGACGCCTCCGACGGGAACCCCGATCCGGCCCTGCTGCCCCCGCTCGAGCGGGCGCTCGCACAGGCCGCGGCGCGCAGCACCCGGCGCCCCGTGCTCTACGGCACGCCTGCTGTGGACGACGACCTTGCGACCCTCGCCCGCGCGGCGTTCGCCGACGACGGTGTGCCGACGGGCCCCGTCGCCGTCACCAGCGGCTCACTGGACGCAATAGAGCGGGTGCTGGCCGCCCATCTGCGACCCGGCGACACCGTGGCGGTGGAAGACCCGGGATGGGGCAGCCTGCTGGACCTCATCCCGGCGCTCGGGCTCCGTCCCGCCCCCGTCGGGGTGGACGACGACGGCCCGCTGCCGGAGCAGCTGGCGCGCGCCCTCCAGGACGGCGCCCGTGCCGTGGTCATCACTGACCGGGCGCAGAACCCCACCGGAGCCGCCGTCAGCCGCGCCCGCGCCACCGAACTCCGGACTCTCCTGGCCGCGCACCCCGGCGTCCTCCTCATCGAGGACGACCACGGTCATGGCATCGTCGACGTCCCGCTCCATCCGCTCTCCGGCGTCACCGACCACTGGGTCCTGGTCCGCTCGACGGCCAAGGCGTACGGCCCGGATCTGCGGCTGGCGGTGCTCACCGGCGATCCGCTGACCATCGACCGGGTGCGGGGCCGCCAGGGCCTCGGCCCCGGCTGGATCAGCCATCTGCTCCAGGACACGGTCCTCCACCTGTGGCGGACGTCCGCGGTCGACGCGCATGCGGTGGCCAAGGCGTACGGCCGACGGCGCGAGGCGCTGATACGGGCACTGGCGGAGCGCGGGGTCCGCGCGCGGGGCCGCAGCGGTATGAACGTGTGGGTACCGGTTCCGGACGAGACCGGCGCGGTGGCCCGGCTTCTGCACTCCGGCTGGGCGGTGGCCCCCGGCGCGCGCTTCCGCCTGCAGTCCCCGCCCGGCATCCGTATCACCGTCTCCGCGCTCTCCGACGACGACATCACCTCCGTCGCGGATGCCATTACGGCGGCAACGGGGGTGGGGGAGGTGCGGCGGTATGAGTGAGTGAGCGGTGTGAGTGAGGGGTGGGTGGGGCGGGGGGAGGGGAGGGGAGGGGAGATACGGGGGCGGTGCAGCCACTCGCCGTGGTCACGGGCGGCCGGCCGTGGGGGTGTCCTGTGAGGGAGCGGACGACCCTGGTCGGGGTCGGGGTCGGGGGTGGGCCCGGGGGCCGGATGGTCAGGGTCCTCCGATGCGTTGTGTGCTGCGCGGATGCCGCCTGACGGGTGGTGACCCCGCGGTGCACGAAGCCCACAGAGGCAGGAGCCCCGAGCCGGTGCCCAAGCACTCAGGAGCTCAAGGGGTCCAGGGGTCAAGGGGTCAAAGGGGTCCAGGACTCAAGGGCTCAGGCTTTCGGAGGCCCCGGGCGTGGTGCCCGGGGGTGTCGTCAGTCGGTGGTGGAGCCGGGCCGGGGGAGTGACGGGCTGCTCGGGCGGGGCTTGCTCTGGGGGAGGGCGGCTCCGGCCAGGACGATGACGGCGCCCACCGGGGTGTTCCAGCTCAGCTGTTCGTGCGGGAGGGCCGCTCCTGCCGCGGTGGCGATCACGGGGATGAAGTACGTGACCAACGGAGAGGGAACCGGACGAGTCGGTACGGGGCGTGGTGCGCGGCGATATCGATCTCGCCGTCGTCCTGGACTGGTACAACCGGCCGCCGTCGCTGCCCGAAGGGCTGGCGAAGGCCCGCTCCTGGACGATCCGGCCGATGTGGTGATGCCGTCCACCCATCCGCTCGCCGGGCGGCGGTCCGTGGAGCTGGAGGAATTCGCGGACGATGAGTGGATCTCCTGGCCGCGGGCCAGTTCTGCCACGACTGGCTGATGTTCACCCTGCGCAGCAAGGGCGTGGAGCCGCGCATCGCGCACATGGTCGAGGAGCACCACACCCAACTGGCCTTGATCGCTTCCGGGCTGGGCGTCGCGGTGGCTCCGCGCCTCGGCCGCGGGCCGGTGCCGGAGGGGGTGAGCGTGGTGCCCGTGCGCCATACGATGCGCCGGCATGTCTATGCCATCTGGCGCGCGGACGCCGACCGCAGACCGTCGATCCGTGCCGCCGTGGGCGCGCTCCGTGCGGCCGGGAAGCGTGTGGAGGGCTGCTGAGGCCGATGGCCTCCGGGCCCCCTCAGGCCGGTGGGACGATGCCGCGGATGACGCCGAGTTCCAGCAAGTCCTGCGGACGGAGGCGGAGTTGGCCGGCGGTGTCGTGGATCTGCGTTTCGTCGCGTTTGAGGATGGCCGCGGCCAGCTCCGGGGCGATCACGGAGAAGTAGCTGTCCGGTGTCGCCCAGAGCCGGTCCGGTGCGGCGAGGGCCAGTGCGCCGCCCGAACCTCCTTCACCGATGAGCAGGGAGGTGACGGGCACCTCGGCGCCGGCGAGCGCCGCGAAGGCGTCGGCGATGGCCGCCCCGGCGCCGGCCCGCTCGGCCGCCGCGTCGTTGGCGGCGCCCGGGGTGTCCACGAGGGTGAGGACCGGGATGCCCAGCCGGCCGGCGAGCCGGACCAGACGCGCGGCGGTTCGGAAACCGGCGGGGCGGGTGGCCGTGCCGCACTGGGCGGCGAAGGCGATCGTGCGCCCCTCGCGATGACCGAATCCGCACCGTATCCCGGGGTCGATGCCGCCGCAGCGGTCGCCGCTGATCTCCTCCCGGTCGTCGAAGTACGCGCGCAGATACGCCTCGGCGCGCGGCCGCCGGGGTTCACGGGCGCGGATCACTGCACCCCAGCCGGTCTCCGGCAGCTCGGGCACGCCGAGTGTGTGCGGCGGGGGCGCCGGCTCCACGGAGTGCGTGCGGGACTCCTGCGGTGGGCACAGCAGTTGCAGCCACTGCCGGAGCGTGGCGCGCAGCCGGTCGGGCGGGACGACGGCGTCGATATGGCCCGAGGCGAGCTGTCCCTCGGCGGAGTAGGCGTGGGGATCGGCATCGGGGGGCCGCACCCGTGAGCCCGCGAAGCCGATCTGGGCCCCGGGGAGCGCGAGGATGACATCGGCGCCCGCGCCGAGGGTGGCCCAGCCGCCGCCGGTCGCCGGATCGCGCAGCACGGCGATCTGCGGCAGACCCGCGGCACGGTTCAGCGCCGACTGCCGTGCCACCCGCTGGAGTTGGGTCAGCGCGCGCATCCCTTCCTGTATCCGGCTGCCGCCCGTGGCGATCAGGGAGACGACCGGCAGACCGCGCTCGCGCGCCTGGGTGCAGGCGGCCTCCAGAAGGTCGCCGGTGCGCTCACCGAGGGAGCCGCCCAGATAGCGGAACTCGAAGGAGAGCACGACCGTTTCCCTGCCGCCTATCGTGGCCAGGGCCGTGACCACCGACTCGTCCTCGCCGGTCCGGGCGCGGGCGCGGGCCCTTGCGTCGTCGTAGCCGCGCCAGCCGAGTGGGCCGTCGGGTGCGGAGGGTGCCGCGACCGACGGCCCACGACCGTCGGGAACGGTTGTCTCGGTGTAGCTGTCCGCCACGGCGGCGATCGCTTGACGGGCCGTCAGCCGGGCACACGGCATCGTCGTGGCAGCAGTGGCAGCAGTGGCCGGAGCCCGGTTGCCCGCCGTGGCCTCGTCGGCTGCTTCTCGGCCGTCGTCGCCGGCCTGGCCTCGGGCCCCTGCGGCCCCGGTGCCGTTTCCGGCCGCGCCGCCTCCGCCGTTACGCACGGAGCTCACGCTTGAGGATCTTGCCCATGTCATTGCGCGGCAGGGCGTCCAGGAAGTGCACCGTACGCGGACGCTTGTGTGGCGCGAGCTGGCGGGCGACATGCTCGGTGAGCTCCTGGCCGGAGGGCGGGGGGCCGGTGTCCGGACCCGTCTCGGCCACGACCCAGGCGACGATCCGCTCGCCGAGATCCTCATCCGGTGCGCCGGTGACGGCGGCCTCGGCGACCCCGGGGTGGGCCAGCAGCGCATTCTCGATCTCACCCGCACCGATCTTGTAGCCGCCGCTCTTGATCAGATCGGTGGCCTTGCGGCCCACGATGCGGTAGTTCCCGGCGGCGTCCCGGACCGCCATGTCGCCGGTGCGGAACCATCCCCCGTCGAAGGCGGCGGCGGTGGCATCGGGACGATTGAGGTACTCGACGAAGAGATTCGGGCCGCGGACCTGGATCTCGCCGACCGTCTCGGCGTCGTTCGCCTCGATGGCCTGGCCCGCGTCGTCGACGAGGCGGACGTACACCCCCGGCAGCGGCACCCCTACCGTGCCCACGGCACCGGGGCCGTCCGCCCGCACGCTGGTGTTCATGAGGGTTTCCGTCATGCCGTAGCGCTCGATCACCCGCCGGCCGGAGGCCGCCGCGATCCGCTCATGATCGGTCAGTGGGAGTGCGGCCGAGCCGGAGACCAGCAGCCGGGCGCGGGAGAGCGCCTTGGCGAGCGCGGGGTCACGGCCGGCCTCGGCGGCCAGGCGGTGGTACATCGTCGGCACGCCGAACAGCATCGTGCCGTCCGCGGACAGCTCGCGGGTGACTGCGTCGGTGCTGAAGCGTCCCAGGTGGTGAACGCTGCCACCGCGGCGCAGCGGGCCGAGGATGCCGAGGATCAGACCATGGACATGGAAGAGCGGCAGGGCATGGACGAGGACGTCATCGGCGGTCCACTGCCAGGCGTCCTCCAGGGCGTCGAGGGTGTGTGCAAGGGCACGCCGGGGGAGGACGACGCCCTTGGGCGGCCCGGTCGTGCCGGAGGTGTAGACGATCAGGGCCGGTGCCTCGTCGCCCGGTTCGTACGGCAGCGGGGCCGGCTCGGCGTCCTCCGGCGGCTCCGCGGCCTCGATGTCGACCCGGGACAGCGCGGCGAGCGGCTCCGGCAGATCGGCACCCGGCTCGGCCAGGACGAGAGACGGGGCGCTGTCCGTCACGATATGCGCCAGCTCGCTCTCGCCGATCTTCGGATTCACCGGCACCACGGCCACTCCGGCGAGCAGCGCGGCCACCACACCGACCGAGGTCTCCAGCGTCGGCGTCGCCCAGACGGCGATACGGGTCTCACCGGCGATCCGCTCGGCGAGCGCACCGGCCACCGACGCCAACTGGTGATAGCTGAGGGCACGGTCGCCGAAGCGCAGCGCGGGCGCGGGCGAAGCGTCGCGCAGCGCGGGGAAGAGCACGTTCACCGGATCTCCTTCGTCCTCGTCGGCGCCCGGCCCGTCGCGGCCGGGCCGTCCCGCTCCCGCACCCCTGCCGGTGCCGAACGGGCTGACCCACACCACTCTCGCAGAGACCACTGACAATGCGATCACCTCCGGGTAACCGACCCCGGCCCTATCGTCCGCGGGCATCGCCCCGACGCACCCCGCGCCCTCCCACTCACCCCGCTCACCTCATTCATCCCGTTCACCCCGCACATCCCGTTCACCCCGGGATCTTGCGGAAGTCCCACGACGTGATCGACTCCGGCGTCAGGCGCAGCCACGCATGGCGGCCGTCGTGCGGCATCCTGGATATTCCGGATATCCCAGGCATCCCGAAGTACTTCTCCGCGAAGAGCCGCTCCGGGGTGTCGAGGCCGGGGCACGGCTCACCGGTGCGCGGCGCCTCGCCGACGAAGTCCGCGCGGCCCGCCAGCTCGGCCCCGCGCAGCTCGCCGTACTCGTGCCCGTCATCGACGACCACCGCGATCCGCGGGTCCTTGCGCAATTGCGCCCACCGCTTGCTGCGGGTGATCGAATACAGCCACAGGGCCGTACCGTCCCAGACGAACCACAGCGCCCCCACATGCGGCGCACCGTCTGCGCCGACCGTCGCGACCCGGCAGGTGCGCCGCGCCGCGAGGAACGCGTCGAGCTCGTCCTGCGTCATCATGATCCGGCGCCCGCGCCGTTGTGTGCCGGCCATCCGTCATCGCCCTCCGTCGTGTGCCCCCGCGCAGGGGAACTGACCTGCTTGCCTGAAACCGATCTGCTTGCCTGAAACCGACCCCGTTCATCTGACTGAGTGTCAGGAATCATGGGGGTACTTCCTGGCGTGCGCAATGCCCGGTACCCTCGCCCGGCCCGGACAGGCCGGGAAACCGGGTCATGGGTCGGACGGGGAGCCTGGTCAGGCGAGGAACCAGGCCCTCCGGGGAAACGCGTCCGGCAGGACCATGTCCGCAGGAAAGCCGGTCCGCAGGAAAACCGGCACGTCAGAAGGGAATGCGATGTCCTCGGGTGCTGCACGGCTCATCGAGCAACTGGACCCGGCCTCGACGGTGCTGCTCACCGTCGAGTGCCAACACGGTGTGGTCGGTCCGGACAGTGCGCTGCCCGAACTGGCCGACGCGGCCCGTAAGTCGGGGGCGCTGGCGAATGTCGCCCGGCTGGTGGCGGCCGCCCATGACGCCGGCGTCCAGGTGCTGCACGCCGTGGCCGAACGCCGTCCCGACGGCCGCGGCGCCAGCCACAACGCCCGCCTCTTCAAGGCGGCCGAGCGGCTGCCCGTCCAGCAGCTCACCGGATCCACCGCGGTACGCATCGCCGATCCGATACCCGTCTCGGGCGACGACCTGGTGGTGCGCAGACTGCACGGCCTCTCGCCGATCGCCGGCACCGAGGTGGACGCGCTGCTGCGCAACTTCGGGTGCCGGACACTTGTCGTCACCGGGGTGTCGGCGAATGTGGCCATCCCCAATGCCGTGTTCGACGCGGTCAACCTCGGATACACGGCCGTGGTGCCCGCGGACGCCATTGCGGGGGTGCCTGCCGACTACACCCCCGCAATGGTCCGCAACACCCTCGCTCTGGTGGCCACCGTCACCACCACCGACGACATCCTGACCGGCTGGCGACGCCCGCGCCGTGCCCGCTGACCCGGCACGGCGGACGGCCGGGCGCAGCAGGCACTCCTCGGCGGAGAATGCGGCGCCGACCGCGAGATCCACCGGTTCGTGACGAATTACATGGCCGGGACATAGGGGGTCCGGGGCGCGGCGCAGCGTCACCCTCGACGCCCCGGGCGCGGACGGAGACCGTCGCGCCCGGGGCGTCTGGAGGGGAAGTCCGGTGTCATGGGACAACCTCGGGAAGTCTCTCTCCATCGCGCAGAAGAACGGAACGGATCCGCATGCGCGTTCACAGATCTGGATGCTTCGTCGCCACGTGGTAGTACCCCGAGTGGAACACCAGAGGGGTACCGCCGTCGGCCTCGTACTGTTCGACCTCGCCGAGGAAGATGATGTGGTCGCCGGCGTCGAGGCGTTGGACGGTGCGGCATTGGAAGCGGGCGACCGCGCCGTCCAGGAGGGGGGTGCCGGCGATGCCGGGGGTGGTGGGGGTACCGCGGAATTTGTCGTCGGCCGGGGTGGCGAACTGGCGGGAGAGGTGGTGCTGGTCGGCGGCCAGTATGTGGACGGCGAAGTGCGAGGCGTCGGTGAAGTCCGGGAGGCTCGGGCTGTTTTTGCCGGGGCACCACAGGACGAGGGGCGGGTTCAACGAGACGGACGTGAAGGAGTTCGCGGTCATGCCGACGTTGCGGCCGTCGGGGGCGCGGGCCGTCACCACGGTCACGCCGGTGGCGTACTGGCCCAGCGCGCGGCGCAGTTCGCGGCCGTCGATGCGGGCGGCGTGCTGGGCGCGCTTCTCGGCAAGGAAGCGGTGTGCCTCGGCCTCCTCGAACCACCAGCGGTAGAGGGTGCGCGGGTCGTCGAATCCGGCGGCGAGGGCGCCGGCGACAGAGGGGATCTCGGCCGCCGCTGTCAGGAGTTCGTGGTGGTGGGGACTCAGGTCGGTCAGGAGGGAGTTGGTCCAGCCGACGGCCCATTGAGCCCAGCCGCGCCAGAAGTTGTCGAAGGTGAGCTGCATCCACTGCGGGGTGAATTCGGCGGTGCCGTGGCGGAGGATGCTGTCGAGGTAGTGGGTCGCGGCCTGGGCCGCGTTGTTCGAACCCTGGCCGGTGATCGGATCGTTGAGGATGACGGCGTCGGCCATGCCGAGGACGTGCCGGCCGGAGGCCAGGCGGGCGACGGGGTGCCGGACGGTCGGCGTGAGCCTGCCGCGCAACACGCCGCCGCTGTCGGTGAGTCGGGCGTGCCGGTAGCGCTCGTATTCGTCGGGGAAGAACCGGTGGAGGATTTCCAGTGAGCGGGTGAGGTGGCCTTCAGGTGTGCGGATGTCGTCCCAGCAGTCCATCGGGCCGCCGGGGACACCTTCGAAGACCATGATGTCGCAGGGGCCGGTGGTGGTGAGGGCAGGGAAGGAGAAGTATTCGCCGACGCCGGGGACCAGGCGGTAGTGGACGGCGTCCTCCCCCTCCCGCGGTGCCGTTCCCGTGACGTACGTCAGGGCAAGCGCACGGCGCGGCCGGTCGTACGGGGAGAGTTCGGAGTTGCGCGGGAAGAGTTGGCTCAGTTCGCCCTTGCCCGTGGAGACCACGACGAGATCGTGCGTACGGGCGTACCATTCGAGGTCGTTGACGCCCGCCTCGTGCAGCACGATCTCGCCGCGGTCGCCGTCCGCGAACTGCTCGATCCAGGCGGCACACTTGACCCGCTGGTCGACGGAGTGTGCAGGGCCCTCCAGCAGTGCGCGCCAGGAGACGTTCGGAGTACCGTGCGGACCGATGAGAGAGAGCGCGATGCCGGAGATGTCCGGGGCCTGGTCCTCCCAGTGGTGCAGGCCGAGTTCGCGCTCGCTCTGCAGCGCGGTGTCGAACATGCACTGGCTGGACATGACCGGGCCGCGACGTATCTCGTCGGGGTCGCGGTCGGTGACCAAGGTGACGTCATAACCGTGCGCCTGGAGGCCCAGGGCGAGTTGGGCACCCGCCTGCCCGGCGCCAACCACCGCGATCCTTCTCATGTACTGCTGTCCCGATCTCGTGACGTTTGTTCGCTGACGTAGTGTCAGTTGCTTTGGCGGCTCCTGAGGGCCACTCAGGCGCCGCTCTCTGTTAGGTAATTCTTCGCGGCGACCGGGTCCAGGAACCAGTGCATCAAGTCGCGCGGGTCGTCGAAGCCGTTGACGAAGCGTGCGGCGATACGGGAGTTGGCGCTCGCCGCGCCGAAGATCTCCAGGACGTGCTGCGGCGGGGCACCGAGCATCGCGTTGGTCCAGACCGTGGCAGACTGCGCGTTGTCCCAGAAGCGGCCGAAGGCCAGCTCCATGAACGCGACGTCGTACGGGCGCTCGCCGTGGTCCAGGATGGTGGCGAGGTAGGAGGCCGCGCACTTCGAGGCGTTGTTGGACCCCTGGCCGGTGATCGGGTCGTTGAGGACGACGACGTCGGCGAGGCCGAGGACCTGCGCGCCGGAGGGCAGCGTGGCGACGGGCTTGCGGACGGTCGGCGCGAAGCGGCCCGCGAGGGTGCCGTTCCAGTCGGTGAGCGTGACATCGGTGCAGCGCTCGGCCTCCCACGGCACGTACCTCCGCAGCAGCTCCTGGAACTTCGCCAGCTGCTGGTGGGGGGTGAGCCCGTCGAAGCAGTCGAGCGGGCCACCCGGGATGCCCTCGAAGAACATGATGTCGCAAGGGCCGCTGGTGGTGAGGCTGGGCATGGTGAAGTACTCACCCACGCCGGGGATGACGTTGAAGCTGACGCCGGGGCGGTCGGGCAGCGGTGCCATGCCGGTGACGTACGCCAGGGCCAGCGCGCGCTGCGGAGCGTCGTACGGGGAACGCATGGCGTCCCGCTCGAACAGCCCGGCGATCTCGCCCTTGCCGGCCGCGACGATCACCAGGTCGGACTCGGCGGCGTAGCGCTCCAGGTCCTCGAGGCCGGCCTCACAGAGCTCCAGACGGCCGCCGCGGCGCGCGAACTCGCCCATCCAGAGTGGCATTTTCACGCGCTGGTCGATGGAGCGGGCGGTGGCCTCGAGGCGGGCGTCGAAGGAGAGCGCCCGGCCACCCTGGCCGTCGGCGATGCTCACGCCGAGACCGTCGATCGACGGGCAGGCGTCGCCCCAGAAGTCGAGGCCGAGGTTGCGCTCGTGGGCCAGCGCGGTGCCGAACATGGCCTGGCTGGACACGACCCGGCCGTCGCGGATCTGGTCTCCGGTGCGGTTGGACACGAGGGTGACGTCAAAACCGTGGTCGACCAGGCCGATGCCGAGCTGGAGACCGGCCTGGCCGGCTCCGACGATGGTGATCTTGCGCATGAGGGGGATCTCCGGGGATTGGGGTGTGCGGTTTTTTGAGCGGTGCCGTGCAGTGCCGTGCGCTGTGCGGCGTTTCGGCACGTGGCGGCGTCAGCGAGTGGGCGGCGGTTGTGTGGAATGCGGCTGCCCGCCGGAGGGGGCCGGCGGGCAGCCGCGGGAGGCCGGGTCACCCGTAGGACCGGGGGATGGGCCCCGAGTAACCCGGCCGGCCAAAGGGGCCCGGCCGAATCGGCGAGCCGGGGCAGCAGCGGCAAGGGTGCCGCGACGTGCGGGGGTACGGCCTTGGCGGCCCTCGCCGCGCCGGTCGCGTGTCATACGCGCAGCACGCATGCGACGGCCTGTCCACTGGGCGTGACTCCGCCTCTGACGAGCGCAGTCCGGCCCGGCATTCCCTGCATTGCTGATTCCCAGGATTTTCTCGGGTCCGCGGTGGTCAGGGGGCAATCTTGGTATGGCAAGATCACCTGCGCTATCCGGATCACGCGGGTTGCTGTCCCGATCGCGCATCTCGGCGGTGGAGGTTCACATGCCCGCTGAAGAGTCCCCCCTCGCAAATCACCAGCGGTTCCATACAGCGGACATTTGGGAGGCGCGGGCCGAGGTCGGGCGCGCCTTCTGCCCGCATGAGCTGCGCATCATGCGGCGCTC
This sequence comes from Streptomyces sp. NPDC054765, assembly GCF_053612065.1. Classification (NCBI taxonomy): domain Bacteria; kingdom Bacillati; phylum Actinomycetota; class Actinomycetes; order Kitasatosporales; family Streptomycetaceae; genus Streptomyces; species Streptomyces sp. NPDC054765. Next base: position 36,845 of record NZ_JBSHBP010000045.1, read on the forward strand.
GGCGACGCTCGACGCCAGGCTGCACGGCGCACCCTTCGATCGGACAGGTCTCTATTACCTCGATTACGGAACGGAAGTCCGGATCACACCGGGCGATCTGGAGAGCTTTTTCCTCGTCCAGATCCCGCTCGCCGGTTACGCCGAAATCACCTGCGGCCGCGAGGAGATCATTTCCTCCCCAGAACTCGCTTCTGTCCCCTCTCCGGACGGAAAGTTGGACATGCGCTGGGGTGACGGCAATCCGCAGCTGATCGTGTGGTTCGACCGATCGTCGCTGGAATCGCACCTGGGCAGTTTGCTCGGCCGCACCGTGCGCCGCCCGATCCACTTCTCGCTCGGCATGAACCTCACCACGCCGGGCTCCCGATCCTGGCTCAACATCGTCGACCTCATGCGCCGGGAGGCGGAGGGGCCTGGTGGCATGACAAGCCAGCCCTTCGTGACAAAACAGCTTGAATCACTCCTCATGACCCAGCTGTTGATGGCTCAGCCCCACAACTACACCTCGGCGCTGCTCGGCGAGCAGCCGCGCGTCGCACCGCCCGCGGTCCGCCGTGCCATGGAGGTCATCGAGGGACACGCCGCTGAGCCGCTCACGGTCGCGGAGATCGCGGAATGCGTCGGCGTCGGCGTACGGGCCCTTCAGGAAGGCTTCCGCCGGCATCTCGACACGACACCGCTCGCGTACCTGCGCGAGGTCCGTCTGGACCGCGTACGCAAGGAACTCCTGGCCTCCGACCCTGGTGCCGCGACCGTCACCGCCGTCGCCTCCCGCTGGGGCTTCCTGCACCCGGGGCGTTTCTCACTCGCGTACCGCCAACAGTTCGGGGAGTCGCCTTCGGAGACGTTGCGGTCGTAGGAGAAATTCGGTCTTTCGGCCGCCCTGTCGATCAGCGGGCGGCGGGCCGGACGATGCAGGCCGTTGTGTCTGTCCTCCGTCCTGACGGTGCCGCTCGGCCTCGACCAGGCAGGGCCGCCAGGCCGGGGCGGGGCGGCGGGCGGCAGCTCGAAGGGGAGCGGGCTTGCTTCTCCCCAGGTTCTCCCCAGCCGGCTGGAGCGGCGCACGGGACACCCGCCCGCCGGGACTCCAGCCCGGCGAGCGGCCGGGCGGCCGGGCCGTCAGCCGAGGGCGACCGAGCCTCCCTTGACGTTCACCTTGGCGGGCGCCAGCCCCTTGGTGGCGGGGCCCTTCTTCACACTGCCGTCGTTGATGTCGAACTTGCTGCCGTGACACATGCAGTTGATGGTGCCGCCGGAGACCTCGCCGACGACGCAGCCCGCGTGGGTGCAGATCGCGGAGAACGCTTTGATCTCGCCGTCCTTCGGCTGGGTGACGACGACCTTGTCGGCCTTGAAGATCTTGCCGCCGCCCTGGGGGATCTCGGAGGTCTTGGCGAGGACCGTGCCGCTCCCGCCACCGGCGGCGCCCCCACCGCTCGCGCCCGAGCCGCCGGCCTGGTCACCACCCGCGGCCTTGGAGTCGCCGCTGCCCGCGTCCGCCGTGCTGCCGCCGCAGGCTGCGAGCGCCGCCGTCAGCCCGGCCGCGCCGACCGCCGCGACGACGGTGCGCCGTGCCGCTTTGCCCCCTGCCGTCGGCCGGCCGGTGTCCTCCGCCGCCGTCACCGCTTCGGTCTCCGTCCGCTCCGACGCTGCCTGTCGAGCCATGGTGTGCCTCCGGTTCTTGGTGGTGCCTTCGGTGCGCGTGGTGCTCCAGGACGTTGCACAAGGTCCATACGGAGCGATGGCCCGGCATGTTCAACGCGGGATGATGTCGCTCCGCCGAAGCGGCCCCTGTGGAGGGCCGATGAGGAGCCGCGGCCTGGAACGCCGGGCGCACCGCCGGAGCGCACCGCCGAGCGCACCACCGGGCCCCCTCAGCCCCCGTCGGCGTGCTCCCCCAGCGCATCCAGCAGGAAGTCCCGCTGGAAGTGCAGCAGCTGCTCATTGACCGCGTCGTCGGCCGGCAGATGTGTGGCGCCGGGCAGCGGCAGCACGCTGTGCGGTCTGCCCGCCGCGAGCAGCTCCGCGGAGAAGCGCAGGGTGTGCGCGGCCGCCACATTGTCGTCCGCGAGCCCGTGGATCAGCAGCAACGGGCGGCGCAGCAGATGGCCGCGGCCGGTGAGGGAGGAGCGTGCATAGTTCTCCGGATGCTCCTCCGGGTGGCCCAGGAACCGTTCCTTCCAGTGGGTGTCGTACAGCCGCTGGTCGGTGGGCGGGGCGCCGGCCACCGCCGCGTGGAAGATGTCGGGGTGGTGCAGCACCGCGGCCGCGGCCAGGAACCCGCCGAACGACCAGCCACGGATCGCCACCCGCGTCAGATCCAGGTCGCCGAAGCGCGCTCCGGCCGCCCGCAGCGCGTCCACCTGGTCCTCCAGCGGGGGCGTCAGCTGGTCACCGTGAATCGCCTTCTCCCAGGCCGGGCCCCGGTTCGGGGTCCCACGCCCGTCGACCACCAGCACCGCGAACCCCTGCTCGGCAAACCACTGCGACACACAGCTGGGCCATCCGCGGGCCCGTCCCACGAGCTGCATGGCCGGGCCGCCGTAGGGGTCGAGCAGCACCGGCAGCTTCCCGGCACCCTCCTCGTGCCACGACGGCAGGAAGAGCGCGCCGTGCAACTGCCGCTCACCGAGGGTCAGATGGAGCGGTCGCGGGGTGACCGCCGGCTCCTCCGCGAGCGAGCCGATGGGCCGGTACGCCGCGCCCTTTGCGGCCCCCGCCGGCATCCCCGGTTCCGTTCCCCGCAGCACGCCCACTTCCGTGCCCCGCGGTGTCACCCCTGACAGGACGACCGTGCCGCCCCGCCGCACGCCGGTGTACCTGCCGGGACCCCGGCTCAGCCGACGGGTGCCGTGGCCGGGCTCATGGCACCACACATGGGTCTCCAACGGGTCCTCGCTCGCGGTGAACAGCACCTGCTCGCCCTCGACCCCGAGGACTCCGCACAGCTGCAGCCCGTCCGGGGTGACCCGTCGGCCGCCGACGGTCAGATACCGGGTGTCACCGTCGTCCTCCGGGAGCACCAGCGCGCCCGACGCCGTACGGGCCGGGGTACCGGAGACGAGCTCCACCCATGCGGGATCGGTCCGCTCATGCAGCACCTCGGTGGCCCCGGTCGCCGGATCGACCGAGAGGGTACGCACGATGCGCTGGTCACGGCTCTGCACGGCGAGAAACGGGCCGTGCGCATCCCAGCCGGCGTCCACGAGGTACTCGTACGCCGTCCGGTCCCACTCCACGTCGACCCGTTCCCCCGCCAGGGAGAGGAGCTGCAGGGTGACCTCCGCGTTGGGGGTGCCGGCCGCCGGGTAGGGGATCGCCTGCGGCCGCTTCGCCGGGTCGGCCGGATCGCTGACGTAACGCCGTTCCACCGGGCCGGTGTCGACCCTGGCCACCAGGACATGGCGGCTGTCCGGTGCCCACCAGTAGCCGCGCATCCGGTGCATGGACTCGGCAGCGACGTATTCGGCGAGGCCGTAGGAGATCTCGGGGCCCTCCGCACGGGCCAGTTGACGGTCGGCGCCGGTCAGATCGACGACATGGAGACAGCGGCGGCTCACATAGGCGATGTGCCGGCCGTCGGGGGAGGGGCGGGGGTCGACCACCGGACCGGCGGCGGGCACGGAGAACGGCGTGCCGCCCTCGGTGCGTACCGCCCACAGGGCCCCGGACAGCGCGAACGCCACAAGGCGGGCGGCGCCGTCGGCCGCATAGGACACCACTCCCACGGACCGCTCCCGGGCGCGCTCCCGGCGCAGCCGCTCCTCCTGCGGGACCGCTCCGGAGCCGGCGCCCACCAGGAGAGCCGGATCGGCCAACAGCCGTTCCGCGCCGTCCTCGTACTGCCACAGCCGGCCGACGGGATCGGTGCCCGAGACCGTCCGGACGAAGAGCACCCGGCTGCCGTCGGGGGAGACGGTGAAGTGCCGGGGCACTCCGAGGGAGAAGCGGCGGCTGCGGGCGAACTGACGGGGGAAATCAGCCGAATGCGTGGAGCGCGGAGACGGTGCCGAGCTCATGGTGGGGGCGGAGTTCACGGTGCTGCGGTGCAAGGTGCTGTCCTCCAGGATGCTGAGGGGCCGGGTCCGCGGTGGTCCCGGGTGCGGCGATCCCTGGAGGCAACATAGGCAGGTCCGAGAGCCACGGAAAAGAGCGGACCGCGACGCCCGCGCTTCCCGGTGAGCGAGAGACCGGGCAGGGACCGGTCAGGACCGGGAAAGCCGCAGGCCGGTCCAGGGAGGGTGTCCCCCGGCAGCCGATGGCGCCCGACTTTCACGCATCCGGCGGCGCGGGGACCGGCCGGCCGTTCCGGTCGAAGAGGACGACGAACTGTACGACCCGGAGTTCGAGGTGCCCGTCCACCCCCGGTCGCTGCCGAGCCGGCTCCTGCGCACCGCGGACCCCGGTCACGGCACCAGATACGGCGGGCCGGGATCCTTGAGGGGCTCGGGCAGCCGGATGACAGGCACCGGCTTGTTGTGCGGCCAGCCGTTGGAGGCGTCGTCGAAGCTGAGTTCTCCGCCGGCCGCGGGAACGGTGCTCGCGTCGTGCAGATTGGTGATCTCGTTGTAGACGTCCTGGACGTCGGGCGCTTCCTTGCCGGTCTGGCCGGTGACGCTGCGCGTGGCCCACACCGCGGTCAGCACGGCATCGTGGTGCATGATCGCGTATCCGTCGTCCATCACCGAGTCGGGGAAGCCCAGATCCCGCAGGGCCTGGTGGAAGGGCTTGAAGCCGGGCGGGGCATGGACGCCACGGGTCCACTGGGCGGGGCTCGTTGCCGCGACGTCCAAAATGGTGATCTTGTTGTCCTTGAGCAGGCCCCGTACCTGCTGTCCCTGCGCAAACGTTCCCGTTGCCCCGGTCATCACCGTGATCGGCGTGTCATGACCGCACTGGCTACGGGTGGACAGGGCCCGGACGAGATCGGCGAGGTCGCGGTCGCGCCCGGCGTAGAAGATCACTTCCGCCTTGGTCAGACAGATGTTGTTGACGGCGTTGTAGAAGAGCCGGGGGATGCCCGCCGAGCTGTGGCCGGTCGTGCCGACGAACGAGGCGCGCCGCCGTCCGATGTAGTCGCCGAACTCCTCGTCGAAGGCCTTGCGCATGGTCTTGACGTAGTTGTCGTCCCGGCTGTCGAAGACGAGGTAGCCGCGGCGGCCCGCCAGCGGGGAGTGGTCCAGATAGCGGCGCAGCGCCTTGGCGTAGTCGACGTTGGACGGCGACACCTTGAACAGGTGCGGCGCATGGAGGTCGGTGGCGGTCAGGACCGCCCCGATCGCGGGGATCTTGAGCCTGCTGAGTTCGGTGGCCGCCGCCTGCGTCTCCGGGATGCTGACACCCATACCGGTGACCGCGACCAGGGGATGCGCGTCATGGACCAGGTCGGCCAGCTGGCCGACCACCGGCTGCCAATGCGTCTCACTACGGCCCTCGTTGGCCAGGACGAGCTGGATCAGCGGCGTCTTGCCCTGAATGCCGGTGGAGCTGGTCGTGGAGAGTGCGGGGCAGGCATTCGCCCGGCACTGCGCGATGAAAGCACCCTCCAGGCTGGTGCGGATCTCCTCGATCGGCAGCGCGCTGGTGTCGCTTTCCGTCAGGGGCGTCAGCACGGCGACCTTGACGTAGGGCAGGCGGCTCTTGCCGGCTGCGGGCTTCTCCCACTGGGCGCGGACCCGTCTGTTCTCCTGCGCGATCCGGTCGGTGATCACCTTGAGCCGGGGGTCGAAGGAGAACGCCTTCTCATCCGTGATGCCGACGCACTCGCGCTGCGCGCCGGTGCCGGACCAGTGCAGCCCCGGCTGGTCCGCCGCACAGCTGTTGTCCTGTGTGGCCGGCCAGAAGAACCAGAGTCCGCCGGCTGTCAGGGCCAGTGCGACGAGGAGGGCGGCAACCCCTCGCCATCCCTTCCACCAAGGGGGCAGTTCGTCGGCGGGTTGCGTGGGCAGATGCATGGTGCCAGCTCCTAGGGGACGGGGTGCTCCACTGCGCTCACACGTACTTGGCGGCCTCGTGCATGAGCCCGATCCGGCGGGGGACGGAGCGCATGGCCAGGTCCTGGAGCATCGCGTTGATCGTGCGATTGAGCTCGGGATTCGCGCCGGGCAGACGGTTGCGTGGATCGGACGCCAGCCACAGCCCGACCACCAGCAGGGTCAGCGGTGTGTGTTCCGCGAACGAGCGGGGCGCGAGGCCGGCGGCCAGCTGCTCCACCCGCAGCGTGGCGGACTGCTCCGGTACCACCGGTTCACGAAGCGGCGCGGCGGTGATCGTGTAGAGCTCGTACAGCCAGATGTCCGTGTCGGAGAGTTCGACCAGACGCCGGGCGAGATGGTCGATGACGTCGTCCACCCGGTGGAGGGCCAGCGAGTGGTACAGCACTTCCAGCGGGTGGCCGTGATGGGCGTGCCAGGTCCGCAGCTTTCCGTGGACGGCGTCCCAGCGGTCCGGACGGGCCGCCAACTCCTGCAACAGCAGCAGACGCAGCCACGGGTGCAGGACGGCGCTGCCGCGCAACGGGTGCGGATGGACCCCTTCGAGATACCCGGCACCCCGGCCGCCGCGCGCTTCGGCATCCTGGGGGACCGGATCGGCCAGCCACAGCCGGGTCGCGACCACCCGGGCCAGCGAATCGCGGGTGTGCAGCTGGAAGCCGTCGAGGAGGCCCGCGTCGCATGCGGCGTCGAACTCGCGGGCGGCACAGCACTCGACGAGCGCACGGTGCTGGTCGTCGGTCAGATCCCGGAGCAGATACTGCCGCGCCGCTTCTTCCAGCGGCGGTCCTGCGTCGGTGCCCTCCGCGGATGGCGCGGTGCCGGAGAGCACCGCCCGCAGCAGCGTCTCCGGCTCCTCACGGCCCACCAGGCGCGCCGAGGCGGCCAGCAGTTGGCGGACGCTCCATGGATGGCCGTCGGTCAGCCGGTGCGCGAGCAGCGGCGCCTCCGGCAGCCGCGCGGCGGTGTTCGTGCCGAGCTGCGCCGTCTCGCCGGCGGTCAGTCCGCGCAGCTGGACGCAGTACCAGCGCCAGGAACGGTTCGGCGGCGGGTCCGGGACGGCCTGTTCCCAGTCGGTGTAGGAGGCCTGCTCGGGGGCGCGAACCCGTACGCCCGCCGGTCCGTTCGCGAACATCGCGGGCACCCGGCCGACGTTCGACGCCGCGGCGACGGCCAGCAGCGGATCCGGTTCCCCGCCGGCGTCCCGGAGTTCCATCAGCAGGTCCAGGAACTCCCGTCCGCCGGGAGCGTCGATGTTGTCCAGCAACACGACGCAGTTGCGGTCGCGTTGGCGCCGTGCGTATTCGCCGCGCAGATCGGCAAGGAACGCCTCGCACAGCCGCCGGTCCACCGCGGCCCGGTCCGCCGGCTCCTCGCTCTTGCTCAGCTGATTGAGTTCGACCAGTGCGTCGAGGGCCGCCAACGGACCGGCGTACCAGGCGAATCCGGTGTGCCGGGTGACCCGCAGCGGCATACTGGGCGGCTGCCGGATCAGGCTGGCCAGCAGGCTGACGCCGGGGATCCGGAGCAGGTTGAGGTCCTGCAGCAGCCCGGCGACCGCGGCGACCCGGTCGCCCGCGGCGCTGGGCTCCTGGGGCCCGCGCAGCGCCTGGCGCAACTGCTTCTTGGCCCGTTCGGGGTCCGTCGCGTCCAACGACAGCTCGGGGGCCACCACGAACAGCCCCAGGGTCAGCCGCGGGAAGGCCAGCGGTGTCTGCCGGGGGAAGCGGTGCGACAGCCCGTACGCCAGACGGCCGGCGACCTCGTGGGGCCTGCGGGTCGCGGCGGAACCGAAGTCGAAATATGCGTGCGGCCGCCGCGATCCGAGGTAGCCGAGCCAGTTCAGCGTCGTGGTCTTGCCGCTGCCGCGCGGGCCGACGAGGACGATCGCGGGAAGCCCCCGCCCGGTGCCGGCGGCCCTGCCGTCCTGTACGCGGGTGCGGCACTCCTCGTAGAGCGCCTCGACCCCTGGTATCCCCAACGGACGTTCCGTCACGCGGCTCGGCCCCCTGTGAAGACAGCGCTGTGCTGACAGCAGCTGTGATGTCAGCGACGACAGTCGTCGGCTGATTACAGAAGGTTGGCATGCGTACGCACAACGTGCCAGCGTTTCACCCAACGTCCCGAAATGCGGCGCGCTGTACGGGCGACGGAGAGCTGCGATGCGGGCCGCCGGCCGGCCGCTTCCCGCTGGGGATGCGGCCGGCCGGTGGTTCAGCCGCCGTGGTGGATGGTGCCGTTCTCGTCCATCGTGGGGTGGATCTTTGTCGGACCGTAGTCGTCCTCGTCCGAGGGGCGTGGCGGTTCCGGTCCGTCGGGGCCGGAGCGGACCATCCGCTCGATACGGCAGATCCGGTACACGGCGTCGCCGACGCGGGCTTCGTCGGCCCGGCCCGCGGCTTTGAACTGCTCTGCTGCCTGGGCGTATCGGGCTCGTTGGCGGTCGGTGAACTTGTGGAGCAGGGGCCAGAATTCGGTCATCGCGTCGAAGAGCAGCCGACGGGCGTCGTGCGGTGTGGGCATGAGGGCGCCCTTGGGCAGCCATCCGCGGCCGTGGCGTTCGACCACTCCGAACCCGACGGGGAGGAGCGCGACATCGGGGTGGGAAGTGAGGGCCCGCTCGGAGTCCTTGCGTACGTCGGCGGGGAACCGCGGGCCGGAGTAGGCGAACCCCTTGAGCCCCAGTTTCATGGCACCGGCCATGAAGCCGCGGTCCTTGTCCGGGGCGAGGGCGAAGCCCGGATCGGGTGACGGGGGCTGGTGCCGGGTGTCCCAGGAGGCGTCGGCCGGGGGCGGGTCCGTGGGGCGCGGCGGTTCGAGGCCGCTGGGGCCGCTGCGGGTGAACTCGTCCCCCCGGACGACTCGGTAGCGCACGCCGAGAACGGTGAGTTCGTCGACCGGTTCGCATTCGAGCACGGAGACGGCGTCGAGGAGTTCGCGGCGGTGGCGGGGATCGTCGGTGTCGTCCTTCGCCTTGAACCACAGCAGCGAGTTGAGGGCGTCCCGGGCTTCCTGGGGAGTGCCGCTGGTTGCGGGTCTCAGCAGCCGCCAGCCGTCGGTGGTGTGGGGGCTGAGTGCGGCGATGCCGAAGACCGGGCCGCGGAGCATGAGATGGGGGTAGCGGTAGGAGGCGTCGACGGCGTCGGCCTCGGTTACCCACTCGGTCGGATCGTCGCGGCGCACCAGCCCTTCGTGGAGCCGGTCGATCTGTCGCTTCCAGTCATCACCCATGTGCATATGGTGAGGTCCGGGTGACGGGCGGTCGGCCGGAACGCCGCAAATGATCAGAGTCCGGCACGGGTCTGTCGTTTCCCGTGGGGCAGATGTAAGTCAGTTGCTTGACTTATGGGGTGCGGCCGGGTTGCCTGAGCGTGTGGCGAAGACCGGAGCGAAGGAGTGCGCGGTGGGGCAAGGCGAGGGTGAGCAGGCGCTGGACTATCCGATTCCCGGTGGGACGGCGCTCGGGCCGCCGGCGGAGTGGGGGCAGCTGCGGGAGACGTGTCCGGTGGCGCGGGTGACCTTGCCCAGCGGGGATGAGGCGTCGCTGCTGACGCGCTATGACGACGTCAAACAGGTGTTGGCCGACCCGCGGTTCACCCGCTTGTTGAACGCCGATGACGCGGCCCGGCTCTCGGACAGCGAGTCGGGCGGGGTGTTCAACAGCTCGATGGCGATGTCGATCCCCCAGAGCGGTGAGGGGCATCAGCGGTGGCGGCGGATGGTGGTCAAATGGTTCACGGCCAGGCGCATGGCCGCGCTGCGACCGGGCATCGAGGCAATGGCCGAACGGCTCGTCGACGGCATGCTGGAGCGCGGTCACCCCGCGGATCTCAAGGCCGGCCTGGCGTTCCCGTTGCCGGTGTGGGTGATCTGTGACCTGCTCGGGGTCCCCGACTCGGACCGGGACTCCTTCGCCTACTGGTCCGACACGCTGCTCAACCTGACCCGGTACGCGCAGCGGGAAGTCGATGCGGCACAGGCCGAGTTCACCCGTTACATGGCGGGTCATGTGGCCGCCAGGAAGGCGGCGCCGGGCGACGACCTGCTCGGTGAGCTGATCACGGCCACCGATTCCGAGGGCGGCCGGCTGACCGACACGGAACTGGTGGCCACCGGCCAGGCGTTGCTGGTCGCCGGGCACGAGACCACGGCGAACATGATCGGGAAAATGGTGGCCATGCTGCTCGCCGACCGGCGGCGCTGGGAACAGCTGTTGGCGGACCGGTCGCTGGTGCGTTCCGCGGTGGAAGAGGCGCTGCGGTGTGACGCCAACCCCGGATTCGGAATGCCGCGGTACATCGGCGAGGACGCCGAGGTCGCCGGCTCCGTGCTGCCGCGCGGCACCACGGTGGTGTGCAGCATGGCCGCGGCCAACCGTGACGAGACCGCCTTCGGCAATGCCGGGGAGATGATGCTCGGCCGCAGCCCGAACCCCCATCTGGCATTCGGCGCGGGCGCACACTCGTGTCTGGGGCAGGCGCTGGCCCGCACGGAGCTGCAGGTCGTACTCGACGTTCTGCTGCGCCGGCTGCCCACCCTGGAACTGGCCGTCCCGGTCGAGGATCTGCGCCGGCTCGAAGGCCTCGCCGTCGGCGGGCTGCGCGACGTTCCGGTGCGGTGGTGACCGCGGTGGGCAGGACCGTACGGGCCGAGCAGGTCAGCGCGACGCGGGAGCTGATCCTGACCGCGGCGGAGCGGCTGTTCGCCGAGCACGGGGTGTACGCGGTGTCCAACCGTCAGGTCAGTGAGGCCGCGGGGCAGGGCAACAACGCCGCGGTCGGCTATCACTTCGGCACCAAGGCCGATCTGGTGCGGGCGATCGCGCGCAAGCACGCCGAGCAGATCGAGCGGGTACGCGTGCGGCTGCTGGCCGGGACCGGCGACTGCGTCGACCTGCGGGAGTGGGTGGCCTGCCTGGTCCGCCCGGTCCCCGAGCACCTCGCGGCCCTGGGCAGCCCGACCTGGTACGCGCGGTTTTGCGCCCAGGTGATGACCGACCCCGCACTCCGGGAGATCATGGTGGAGGAGTCGCTCACGTCCCCGGCGCTACGGCAGACCGTCGAAGGCCTGAACCGGTGCCTGCCCGACCTGCCGCCCGAGGTGCACATCGAACGCGGCGCCATGGCACGGCAGTTGATCGTGCACATGTGCGCCGAGCGGGAACGCGCACTCGCCGAGAGCGCCCCCACCGCCCGGTCCAGCTGGCACGACGCGGCCTCCGGCCTGATCGACGGGATTGTCGGGGTGTGGCTGGCACCCGTCACCCACCGCCCGTGACGTCGGTGCGGCCGCGGTGCCGTTCCACCGGCCGGTGCATGCGGTGGACGCGTACGCACAGCAGGTGGCCGGGGCGGGCGGCGGAGAGCGGGGCTCCGTCCCGGGGGTGCGCCACGGCGCAGCTCGGCAAGGGGTATGCGGAGTTGGTGGAGAGCTGACCACCCCTGCCGTGCGAGTGGTCCGGGGCCGCTGCCGGTCTGCCGCGGACCGTCCGACGTGCACGCCCCGCCGGCCCGTGCCCTGACCGGCGTGCAAAAGGAGTGCCGGAACACCAGGCGCACGCCGTTCCGCGGTGCGGGAGCGACGCTCGTTTCCGTATGGTCATTTTGATCGCCGAACGCGTCATTGCTGTCACCTGCACGCCTTCTTCCGATCTGCCGGGAACCTTACCGTCGCAGGCATCCACATCCAGCATTCGACGGCAGCAACTTCCGCTCCCCGGTGATCCGTTCACGCAGCGGTGCGTGCACGGCGACGGAGCGGCGGCTGCTCAGGGAGAAGCCATGTCCGCAGTGATACAGCAGCAAGGAAATCCGCAGTCCCCGGGCTCCTGGCCCGGCGGGGACGGGGGCGGGGACGGGGGAAACCGGCCGAGATACCCGAGGCTCTACGAGGCCATTCCGGACTCGGGGCCGACCACCGGAGGGACCACCGTCCTGCTCACCGGGGCCGGCCTGCAGGGCGCGAGCCAGGTCACCTTCGACGGCATCCCCGCCACCCTCGTCACCCAGGACCCCTCCGGCGGTTCGCTCACCGTCCTCGCGCCGCCGCACGCAGCGGGCACCGTCCAGGTGGTCGCCACCACCCCGCGGGGCAACACCAATCCGGTGAGCTACACCTACACCGTCGTCACACCCGCCGGTCCCACGGTCACCGCCCTCGTGCCCAACAGCGGGCCCACCGCCGGCGGCACCGCCTTCGCCATCATCGGCACCCACCTCACCGGCGCGACGGTCACCTTCAACGGGGTTCCGGCCACCGGAGTGTCGATCAACGCCATGGGCACGGTGCTCACCGGCACCACACCGCCCGGCCCCGCCGGCAACGTCCCGGTCGTCGTCACGACACCGGCGGGGAGCACCACCGTCGCCGGTGGATTCACCTACACCCCACCCCCTCCCGTCGTGACACTGCTGTCGCCGTCGTCGGGGAGTGCTGCGGGTGGTACGGCGTTTGTGATCTCGGGGAGCAGTCTGGGCGGGGCCGGGGTCACGTTCAACGGGGTTGCGGCGACGGGGGTTTCGGTGAATGCGTCGGGTACGGCGCTGGTCGGTTTCACCCCCGCCGGACCGCTCGGCAATGTCCCGGTCGTGGTCACCACACCGGCCGGCAGCACCACGGTCGCCGGTGGATTCACCTACACCACGCCGCCACCGCCGGTGGTGACACTGCTGTCGCCGTCGTCGGGGAGTGCTGCGGGTGGTACGGCGTTTGTGATCTCGGGGAGCAGTCTGGGCGGGGCCGGGGTCACGTTCAA
>NZ_JBSHBP010000045.1:49690-72114 GCF_053612065.1 Streptomyces sp. NPDC054765
ACGGGGTTGCGGCGACGGGGGTTTCGGTGAATGCGTCGGGTACGGCGCTGGTCGGTTTCACCCCTGCCGGAGCACTCGGCAATGTCCCGGTCGTGGTGACCACACCGGCGGGCAGCACGACCGTGGCCGGCGGATACACCTACGTGTGACCGGCCACCTCCCGACCGGCACGCCCGCAGCGGCGGCGGACCCGGCAAGACCGGTTCCGCCGTAGTGCGACGGGCCGTGCCCTCGCGCCCCGCGCCTCGGCCGGGACCGTCCTCCGGTCCTGGCGGCCACGCGGTCCTTCCTGCTCCCGGGCCGGCCCCCTTCACGTCCCACGCCGTGGGGCGGCCGGACCGGGAGGAGACGGGAGGGGCCGGGAGCGGGGAGCGACGGGTGGACGGGCCGGACCGGCCCGCCCACCCGGCAGGACGTGTTCATCAGGGGCCGGCGACACGGCTTCGTCCCCGAGGCTGCGGGGGCCCGCGCGACGCCGGGCCTCAGCTGCGCCATCCGGGTGAAGATGTGGATGCTGTCTCGCCACATGTCGAACGCCCCTGCGTAACTGGTACACGACAGCCAATTGACGGGTTTCTCCGGTGCAGAAATGGGGCGAGGACATGCCGATCAATCCAGACCAGGGTTCTACCGGCGGTGGTTCCGCGGTGACCTTCACCGGAACCCAGCTTGCCGACGCCACCGCGGTGCTCTTCGGCACCAAGCCGGCCGCCATCACGGCCAATACGGCCACCTCGGTGTCGGTGGTCGCCCCCTCGGGGGCCGGCGTGGTCGACGCCACGGTGCGTACGCCCGCGGGCACCAGCAACCCGGTGCCCTTCTACTACGTCCCCCCGCCCGTCGTCATCGCCGTCTCGCCGTCGTCCGGGCCCTTGGCGGGCGGCAGCACGGTCACCGTCACCGGGTCCGGCCTCGCCACCACCACATCCGTGGCGTTCGGGGCAACGGACGTGACGCCGACGGTGGTGTCCGACGGCGAACTCACCGTCGTGAGCCCCGCCCACGCGGAGGGTGTGGTGGCCCTGGTCGTCACCGCCCGGGGCGGATCCGCCACCGCCTCCGCCACGTTCGGCTTCGTGGCCGCACCGACCGCCACCGGCTTCAGCCCGCTGACGGGGCTCCCCGCGGGCGGCACGCTGGTCGGTATCACGGGCACCCATCTGTCGACGACCACCGGCGTGACCTTCGGCGGGGTGCCGGCCACGTTCGCCGTCCTGTCCGACACCGAGGTCGCCGCCATCGCCCCTGCCCACGGACTGGGCGCGGTGACCGTCGCGCTCACCACCACGGGCGGCAGCGCCACCGCACCCGGGACGTATCTCTATCTGATCGGCTGACGGGGGAGTTGACCGCGGCGATAGCCCGAGTGGCAGCGGAAACCGGAGGTGTAGCGGAGATCGTCTTCCGTTCGGGTCAGGACGAGGAGAGCCGGTACCTTCTGGTGGCAACCGGAGCCGGGCATGTGGTCAGTGCCCGGCTCGCCTCGTCACCGTAAGAAGGAAAGCTCTTGGCTCCTCACCGGCTCCGCCGCCTCATACCGGCGTCCGTCGCCCTGACGACCGTGTGCGCGGGTGTGCCGACCGTGTCGGCACACGCGGCGGACACACCGCCCACCCCCCATCTGGACGCCATTGAGCGGTCGCTGCGCGAGACCTCGCCCGGCCTCGAAGGATCGGTGTGGCAGCGCACCAACGGCAACCGGCTGGACGCCCCGGACGGCGATCCCTCCGGCTGGCTTCTGCAGACTCCTGGCTGCTGGGGCGATGCCGGCTGCAAGGACCGCGCGGGAACCCGGCGGCTGCTCGGCAAGATGACCCGCAACATCGCCGCCGCGCAACGCACGGTGGACATCTCGTCGCTGGCACCCTTTCCCAACGGCGGGTTCGAGGACGCCGTTGTCGACGGCCTCAAGGCGTCCGTTGCGGCGGGACACGCTCCCCGGGTGCGCATCCTGGTCGGGGCCGCACCGCTCTATCACCTCAATGTGATCCCCTCCCGCTACCGTGACGAACTGCTCGGCAAGCTCGGCGCGGCGGCCGGGAAGGTCACGCTGAACGTCGCGTCGATGACCACGTCCAAGACGTCGTTCTCCTGGAACCATTCCAAGCTCCTCGTGGTCGACGGGAAGACCGCCATCACGGGCGGGATCAACGGCTGGAAGGACGACTATCTCGACACCACGCACCCGGTGTCGGACGTGGACATGGCCCTCAGCGGGCCGGCCGCCCGCACTGCGGGGACGTACCTCGACACCCTGTGGGACTGGACCTGCCGGAATGCGTCGAACCCGGCCAAGGTCTGGCTCGCCACATCGAACGGCTCCTCCTGTATGCCGTCGCTGGAGAAGGAGGAGAACTCCGCACCCGCCGCACCCGCCGGAGATGTCCCGGTCATCGCGGTCGGCGGACTCGGCGTGGGCATCAAGGAGTCCGACCCCTCATCGGGATACCACCCGGACCTCCCCTCGGCCCCGGACACCAAGTGCACCGTGGGGCTGCACGACAACACCAACCACGACCGCGACTACGACACGGTCAACCCCGAGGAGAACGCGCTGCGTTCGCTCATCGCGAGCGCGCACCGCCATGTCGAGATCTCGCAGCAGGATCTGAACGCCACCTGCCCGCCGTTGCCGCGCTATGACATCCGGACCTACGACACACTCGCGGGCAGGCTGGCCGCCGGGGTGAAGGTCCGCATTGTCGTCAGCGATCCCGCCAACCGCGGAGCCGTCGGCAGCGGGGGATACTCCCAGATCAAGTCCCTGGACGAGATCAGTGACACCCTCCGCAAGCGTCTGGTGGCCCTCACCGGCGACAACGAGAAGGCGTCGCGGGCGCTGTGCGGCAATCTGCAACTCGCCTCGTTCCGCAGCTCCGACAGCGGCACCTGGGCCGACGGCAAGCCGTATGCGCTGCACCACAAACTGGTGTCGGTGGACGACTCGGCCTTCTACATCGGTTCCAAGAACCTCTACCCGGCCTGGCTGCAGGACTTCGGCTACCTCGTCGAGAGCCCGGCCGCGGCGCAGCAGCTCAAGACCGAGCTGCTCGACCCGGAGTGGAAGTACTCCCGGCATGCGGCAACGACCCCGGCCGGATGCTCCGTCCACGGGACGGACTGACCTCACGCACGACACGGCCGGTGTCGGCGTCGGCGCGGGGGCGGGCCGAGGGGGGCGGACTGCCGCGGGAGGTCCGTACGCGCCCGGCGGGGCATTCAGGCGCGCCGACCTGACCGATGGGCAGGGAACCTCTGCGCGTCCAGTGCCCAGGCCCCTGCGTGAGCTCTGTCCGCGCCCGCGCCCGCGTCCGCGTCCCGGCTCCCGCAACCATCGTCTTTCGGTCAGTCCGAAGGCCGGACCGTCCGGCACACCGGGCGGCCCGGCAGGGTCAGCCGGCCCCGGGGGAGGGGATGCCGCAGGGGCACTCCTTCCCGCCCGGGGAGGGGGCGACGCCGAGCAGTGCGGCGATGCCCGTGTGCAGATGTTCGCGCAGCGTGTCCTCGCAAGCGGTGTCGAGGGCGGGGGTGCGGAACGCCTTGCACAGCAGGCTGGTGCCGAGCAGCCACGCTGCCAGCAACTCCGCCCGCACCTGCGCGTCGGGCCCCTCCAGACGCGCCGCGAAGCGCTCGGTGAACACCTCGGTGACCTCGTCGCGGAAGCGGTCCACCGCCTCCCCGCGGCTCGACGAGCGCAGGACGGACAGCACCGGGTGCGGAACCTCGTCGTCCGTGGGGCTGTGGGTGACGAAGTCGCAGATCCAGGCGGGGACGTCCGCCAGCGGGATCTCCAACAGGGGGTCGAACAGCGCGATGTTGGTGGACACCAACCGGAACAAGGAGTCCTTGGAGCCGAAGTAGCGGTAGACGAGGGCGGCGTCCACGCCCGCGTCCCGGGCGATGTCCCGGACGCTGGCGCCGTCGTAGCCGTACCTGCCGAACCGTACGGCCGCTGCTTCGAGGAGGGCGGAGCGTGTGCTCGCCGCGCCGCACTCGCGGGCTCGGGACGGATGCATGGGGCTCTCTTCCTGCTCTGCTGATGTGTTCACCTGTCGTACCTCTGCTCGGTCCGTAGTCCAACGGCTCATGGTCCTGCGTGCGGACGCTGTCCGGAAGTCATCGTTCGTTGTCACCGATCGTTGACCCACTCTCGGGCCGGTGGCTTATGTTCGGTGAAGCGGGCGGTCGTTCGGATGATCGCTCCCGTGTTCCCCGGTCCGGATGACGGAATCCGGGCCGTACTTGTCGACGCCGCGGTGCTGTGCCGCGACGCCACAGCATCGGGGACCGGCGTCCGCCGGCCCCCTGCACACCCCACGGCACGGACCCGCGACGGGCCCGGTCCGGGGCTGCCCACTTCAGACCCCCACGGCAGGAATGGTGATCTCCAGTGCCCGCACAACGCGTCGCCGTCATCGGAACCGGCTACGTCGGACTGACCACCGGCGCCTGTCTGGCGTCCCTCGGCCACCATGTCGTCTGTGCGGACTCCGACCCGCACAAGGTCGGCCGGCTCCGGCAGGCCCAGGTCGACATCATGGAACCCGGACTGCCCGAACTCGTCAGGGAGGGGCTCGACTCGGGACGGCTGCACTTCGTCCAGGACACCGCGGGAGCGGCCGCGGCCGCGGACACCGTCTTCCTGTGCCTGCCCACCCCCATGGGCGCCGGAGGCGCGGCTGACCTGGCCGCCGTGGAGTCCGTCGCCGCCGAGATCCACTCCGTCCTGCCGCGGGGCTGCGCGGTGGTGAACAAGTCCACCGTGCCCGTGGGCACCGCCGAGCGCGTCGCGGACCTGCTCGGCCGCCCGGACACGGCCGTCGTCAGCAACCCGGAGTTCCTCCGTGAAGGCCGCGCAGTCCACGACTTCCTGCACCCCGACCGCATCGTGGTCGGCGCGGACGACCCGGCCGCCGCGGAGCGTGTCGCCGGGCTCTACGCGGCGCTCGACGCGCCGGTGGTGCTCACCGACGCCGCCAGCGCCGAACTCACCAAGTACGCCGCGAACTTCTTCCTCGCCATGAAGCTGTCCTTCGCCAACAACCTGGCCACCGTGTGCGAACGCTTCGACGCCGATATCGAAGCCGTCACCGCCGGCATCGGCCACGATCCCCGCATCGGAAGCGCCTTCCTCCAGCCAGGACCCGGCTGGGGCGGCTCCTGCCTGCCCAAGGACACCCACGCACTGCTGACGGTCTGCGAGCAGGCGGGCGTGGAATTCCCGCTGCTGCGCGCCACCATCGAGACCAATGTCGAGCACCAGCGGCAGCTCGTCGAGCGCATCGCGGCGGGCTGCGCCGGTCCGGACGGGTCGCTGCGCGGCGTTCGCCTCGCCCTGCTGGGACTCGCCTTCAAGGCGGGCACCTCCGACCTGCGCGACTCGCCGGCCCTGGCGCTGGCCCGCCAACTGCGCGGACGAGGAGCCGAGTTGTACGCCTACGACCCGGCCCTCAGCGAGACCCGGCCCGACCTCAGCGACCTGCTCACGCTCGTCGACGACCCGGCGGAGGCCGCCACGGGGGCGGCCGGGTGCGTCGTCCTCACCGAGTGGCCCCAGTTCCGCGACCTGGACTGGCACGCCATCGCCCGGCAGCTGCACGGCCCTGTCGTCTACGACTTCCGCAACGTCCTCGACCCCGGCCGGCTCGCGGCCGCGGGACTGGCCTGGCAGGGCATCGGCCGCACTCTCAGCCTGGCCGGCTGACCCCGCACCACTACCCCAACCCCACCGCGACGCCTCCTCCTCCCCGCCGTACCGCGTCACACCGGATGTGACACGGCCCGCCGTACCAGCCCCACACCGATGACCGAACAGAAAGGTCCCCTCATGCGGGTTCTGTGCACCACCCTCGGCAGCCCCTCGCACGGGCGCGCCCAACTGCCCGTCCTCCGGGCGCTCGCCGCCGCCGGGCACGACATTCTTGTCGCCACCACCCCGAGTCTCGCCGCGGTGTTCCAGCACGACGACGTCCGCGTCCTCACCTGTCTGCCGGACTTCGCGCCCAGCACCTTCGCCGGGTCCGCCATGGCCGAGGTCGCCGAGCGCACCGACCTCGACGACGGGCAGCGCTGGGAACTGATGCGGCGTCTGATGGCCGAGGCCCTCTCCGGCATGCTCGCCCGGAAGCTGCTGGAACTGCTCCGCCCCGTGACCGAGGACTTCCGCCCGGACCTCGTACTGCGCGACGGAATGGACTTCGGCTCCGTCCTGCTGGCCGAGAAGCTCGGCATACCCCAGCTGCCGACGCCCTCCGGCACCAGCAACACCATTGACCCCGCCCTCACCGTCGATGGCCTCAACACGCTGCGCGGGGAGCTCTCCCTGCCCACCGTCGAGGACCCCCTCGCGATCGCCGCGCACGGACGCATCGACTACGTCCCCGCGGCCTTCTCCTACAGCCAGCACCTGCCCGGCTCGCTGGCATACCGGCAGACGGTCAACGTGGACCGCACCTCCGTGCTGCCGCCGTGGGTGGCCGAACTGCCCACCGACCGGCCCCTGGTGTTCGCGGCACTGGGCACCGCGCTTCCCGAGATGCACAAGCGGATGGGGAACGATGGCGAGTCGGCCCAGGTGATCCCGCACGCCCCCGATCCCACCGAGACGCTCAAGACCATCACCGAGGCCGCGGCAGGGCTCGACGACTGCACCGTCGTCGTCGCGACCGCCGGGATGACGGTCGACGCCACCGGGCTGCCCCCGCACGTCCACCTCACCGAACGGCTCCCGCAGCCCCTCCTGCTGGAGACCGTCGACCTCTTCCTCACCCACGGCGGCTTCAACAGCGTGCGCGAGTCGATGCGTACGGCCACGCCCACGGCCGTGCTGCCGCAGTTCGGCGACCAGTTCCAGAACGCCCGCCGGACCCAGGAGCTGGGCCTCGGCCGGGAGATTACCGACCGTTCGCCCGAGGGCATCATCGCCGTGTGCCGCGATGTGCTCGCCGACACCGCCGTCCACGCGCGCACGCGCCGGGCACGGCTGGCGATGCTCGCCCTGCCCGAGGCCGAGAGCGCCGTCACCGATCTGGAGAAGCTGGCGGGCTGACCCGGCGTCGGCCGGCACCGGTCCGGCCCGCCGCCCCCGGGCGGACCGGTGCCGCGTTCCGGCCTCCGGGGGGCGGGGCCCAAGGCCCCGCCCCCTCCGGCCCGGCCTCGCATCTGTCATGTGCCACACCCGTATCAGGCAAGGGCGTGGCACATGAACCGTCACTCCGGCCCCCTGGGCAGGACCCGGACGACACCAAGCGCTCACCCCCCCAGCAACCCCCGAAGGAACCGACGTGACGTCATCGGACGCGCTCGCGTGCGAGCCCGCGGACACCCCACCCGCCGACACCGGCCGCCCGGCCCGGCTCTCGCACCGGCAGATCACCGTGGTGCTGTCCGGTCTGATGCTCGGCATGTTCCTCGGCGCGCTCGACCAGACGGTGGTCTCCTCGGCGCTCCGCACCATCGCCGACGACCTGCACGGCCTGACCGCGCAGGCGTGGGTGACCACCGCGTACCTGGTCACCGGCACCATCGCCACACCGCTGTACGGCAAGCTGTCCGACATCTACGGGCGCCGCATCATCTACCTTGTCGCGATCGTCCTCTTCGCCACGGGGTCGCTGCTGTGCGGCTTCGCCGGATCCATCCACCAGCTGGCCGCCTTCCGGGCCGTGCAGGGGCTGGGCGGCGGCGGTCTGATGTCCCTGGCCATGACGATCATCGCCGACATCACCTCCCCTCGCGAACGCGGCCGCTACCAGGGCTGGTTCATGGCCGTGTTCGCCGGATCCAGCATCGTGGGCCCGGTGGTCGGCGGGGTGTTCGCGGGCCACGACACCCTGCTGGGCACCGACGGCTGGCGATGGATCTTCCTGATCAACGTGCCCATGGCGGCCGTTGCCCTCACCGTCATCATGCGGGTGCTGCGCCGCGTGCCGCACCAGCCCGTACGGCGCCGCCTCGACTACGGCGGTGCCGCCGCGCTCACCGTCGGTGTCGTACCCCTGCTGACCGTCGCCGAACAGGGCCGCAGCTGGGGCTGGTCCTCGCCACCCGCGCTGACCATGTACGCCGTCGGCGCCGTCGGGCTCGTCGCGTTTCTTCTGATCGAGCGCCGGATGGGGGAGGCCGCGCTGCTCCCGCTCCGGTTGTTCCGCACCCGTTCCTTCCGGCTCGGCACCGTGCTCCACTTCATCGTCGGCATCGGCATGTTCGGCGCCATGACGACGCTGCCGCTCTACCTCCAGCTCGTGCAGGGGATGAGCCCCATGGCCGCCGGGCTCGCCATGCTGCCCACCATGGCGGCGAACGTCGTGGTCACCCTGGTCGTCGGCCGCCTCATCTCCCGCACCGGTAACTTCAAGGTCCATCTGGTGACCGGGGTCAGCTGCATCACGGCCGCCATGCTGGCGTACGCCACCCTGCGCGTCGACAGTCCCCTGTGGCACGTCTCCATCGGCATGCTCTTCATGGGCGCGGGGCTCGGCGCATCGATGCAGACCATGACCACGCTGGCCCAGTCGGAGATTCCCGGCCGCGACATGGGCGCCGCCACCGCCTCGGTGAACTTCTTCCGCTCCAACGGCGGGACCGTCGGCGCCGCCGCCTTCCTCTCCATCCTCTTCTCCCTCGCCGGCGCACACATCAGCGCACGCCTGGCCACCGTGCTCCACCAGCCACCACTGCGCCACCTCGCCGAACAGCCCCGCAACGCGGAGGCGTTGAAGGGCGTGCTGGGCCCGAACGGCACCGTGAACCTGGAGGACTCCGCCTTCCTCCACACCCTCGACGCCCGTCTCGCCCAGCCCTTCCTGGAGGGCTACGTCAGCGCCATGCAGGTCGTCTTCCTCACCGGCGCGGCCGTCACCCTGATCGCCGTCGTCATCGCCGCCTGGCGCGTACCGAACCTCAAGCTCTCGGACGACTGAGCCCCGGTGCGGCCGGGAGCCACCCGGCGACAGTGCCCACGCTGTCGCCGGCACGCTCCGGCCCGAAGGCCCGGCCGCAGCCCCCGTCGCCCTCAGCGGCAAAGCTCCTCCTGCCCCTCAAGAGGGTGGGGCAGGAGGAGCTTCGCGCACGGGGCGGGCTACTTCGCGGCAACGGCGCCGACGGAGTTCAAGATGGTGTCCAGGAAGCCGCCGATCACGCTCATGTGCGGTTCGGCGCAGTCGAAGAGGGCACTGGCCTCGGCGTCGACATGGGTGGTCTCCACCTGGGACGGGGCCAGGCCGCGTATCGCTGCGGCATAGGGGGCGTCGGTGTCGAGGTACGTCTCGTTGCGTTCGGACGAACCCACGGCCAGGACGCGGAGGGTGCCGTCGAAACCGCCCTCCGGCTCGTAGGCGAACATGGCGTGGAGATTGGCCTGGTAGACGCTGATGCGGTGGCGGAGCACCTCGAGGCCGGCGTCGGACAGCCCGTCCTGACGGGCGAGGAACTCGGCGACGATGTCGGCCCGCTTCTCCTCGGGGGCGGCGGCGATGTCGTCGAGCGGGAGGTCGACGGGCTTGCCGAGCAGGCGCCCGATGATGAAGCCGTAGTCGATCAGCCCGCGCATCTGCAGCGCTTCGGCGCTGGGCATGTTCGTCCAGGGGCGGTCGAAGACGGGCATCAGGTGCAGGACGAGGTCGACCCGGTGGCCCGCGGCCTGCAACTGCCTGGCGGTCTCGAAGGCGGGCAGCCCTCCCATGCAGTTGCCGGCGAGGTGGTACGGTCCCTCGCTCTGGATCAGCTGGATCTGCCGGATGTTGTGGGCGGCGATCTCCTCGACCGTGCGCACGGGCTCCTGGTCGTCGTCGAGGCCCGGCGTCTGGCATCCGTAGACGCTCCAGTCCGCGGGAATGTGCGGCAGGTAGCCGTTCATGTAGCCGACGCTGCCCTCGGTCGCGGGGAAGAGGAACAGGCGCTTGCCGGTTCCCTCGCGAAGCGGCTTCACGTTCGAGTCCTTGACTTCGCGCACGCTGGTATCGGCGTTCTTCTCGGCCAGCAGCCTGCGCAGCGCCCTGCGCTTGGTCTCCGACAGTGCGTTGACGCGGTCGTTCACGGTGCTCATTGCGATCTCCGAGGTGGTAGTGCCGTGTGTGTGGGGGACCGGGTGTTCCGGTCGGGTGGTCTCGTCGGGGGCCTACTCCCGCAGGAGCGCCTCGGCCTCCTCGTCGGTGAGGGAATCGAGGGCCGCGAGGGCCTCGGCAAGGGCTTCGTCCTGAGCCCCGGCCACCTGGGGAAGGAGCGCGGCGACCGTCGCGACCGTCGCGTCGCGCATGAAGACGTGCAGGGGAATGCGGACGCCGGAAGCCTCCTCGATCAGGTGCAGTACACGGACGGCTACCAGCGAATGGCCGCCCGAGCAGAAGAAGTCGTCGGTGCGCCCGACCTCTCCGCGGCCCAGGACCTGCTGGTAGACATCGGCGACGAGGCTCTCCTCCTCGGTTCGTGGCGCTTCGAAGTGCACGTGGCGCTCCTCTTCGGGCAGGGGTGTGCGGGCGAGTGCCATGCGGTCCGTCTTGCCGTTGGGCGTACGGGGGAGCTGGTCGTGCAGGACGAAGTGCTGGGGGATGAGCGCGGGCCGCAGCGCGGTGGCGGCGTGTGCCGCCAGCGTGGCGGAGTCCAGCTCCTCGACGGCTCCCGGATCCGCTTGGACGTGTGCGACGAGCAGGTCGCCCTCGGCGAGCAGCACGACGCTGTCGAGCACGGCGGGATGGGTGCGCAGCGCGTGTTCGATCTCCTCCGGTTCGAGTCGGTGGCCGCGCACCTTCAGCTGGTGGTCCTCGCGCCCGACGTAACGCAGAGCGCCGTCGTCGCGGCGCTGGACGATGTCGCCGGTCCGGTATGCCCGTCGCTTCCTGCCGTTCTCGTCGAGCACGGTCACGAAGCGCCGGGCCGTGAGTTCCGGCTGACCGAGGTAGCCCTCGGCCAGCCCGTCGCCGGCGATGTACAGCTCGCCGGCGGGTCCGGGGGGCAGCGGGGTCCCGTGGGGGGTGAGGACGTGCAGCGTCGTGTTGCCGACGGGCCGGCCGATGAGCACGGGATGCGGGCCGGGGAGCACCTGGCAGCGCGAGGACCAGATGGTGGTCTCGGTGGGCCCGTAGAGGTTCCACACGCCGGCGCACCTGGTGAGCAGCTGGTCGGCCAGGTCACGGCTGAGCGGTTCGCCTCCGCACCAGGCGGTCAGAGAGGGCCGGCCTTCCCATCCGGTCTCCAGGAGCATCTGCCATGTCGAGGGGGTGGCCTGCATGACGTCCGCGTCGGCGGTCCGCAGGCGCTGGGCGAGCAGCTGGGGATCGTGGGTCTCGTCATCGGTGGCGACCACCAGCCGCCCGCCGGTGAGCAGCGGAGCCAGCAGTTCGAGCAGGGCGATGTCGAAGAAGGGCGCGGTCACCGCGACCAGGGTGTCCCCGGCGGTCAGGCCGGGGGCGTCGGTCATGCTGGTGAGGAGGTTGACCAGCGCGTGATGGCCGACCGCGACCCCCTTCGGCTTCCCGGTGGAGCCGGAGGTGAAGAGGATGTACGCGGGGATGTCGTCCGGTGTGTCCACCGTCCGACGGCCTTCCGGTTCCCGCTCACACGTCCCGGGCCGTGGTCCGGCTGGGCGGGCGTCGAGGCGGCGGACGGCGGAGGGCAGGTGCGCTCCCGTGGCGTCGACGGTCCAGGCATGTGTCATCGCGCTCTCGCCGGCCAGCATCCGGACACGTTCGGCGGGCAGGTCGAGCGGCAGCGGCAGGGCGGTCGCGCCGCAGCGCCAGGTGGCCAGCAGGGCGGTGACCAGCTCGACGGAGCGCGGCAGCGCCACGCCGACGCGCCCGCCGGCGCCTCCGGCCGCGCGGAGCCGGGAGGCCATCTCCGCGGTCTTCCCTTCCAGTTCGCGGTAGGTGAGCCGTTCGTCGCCGCACTCGACGGCCACCCTGTCGGGGCTGCGTCGGGCCTGCTCCCGTATCAGGACGTCCGCTCGGTCCGACGGGCGGCGCAGGGCCGTGGAGTTGGCCTCGTTGACCGTCCGCAGGTCCTCGGCCGTCAGCAGGGGGAGACTGTGGACGCTCTGGGACGGGCGTGCGCCGAGCTGTTCGGCGGCCAACCGCCAGCGGTGGAGCAGTGCGTGCGCCGTCTCATCGGTGAACAGGTCGCGGTTGTGCAGCAGCGACAGGCCGAGCGATCCGTCGTCGCCCGGGGTGAGGTGGAACTCGAGCTCGAACTGGGCGACACCGGAGTCGAACGGCAGCATCTCGGCCGTGACGGCGGGCAGTTCCAGCCGGGCCGGTGCGTCCTGAAGGGCGAGGAAGGTCTGGAAGAGCGCGTTGCGGCTGGTGTCGCGCTCGGGTGCCAGTTGCTCCACCAACTGCTCGTAGGAGTAGTCGCAGTGGTCCCAGGCGGTTGCCGTCTCCTCGGAGGCGCGGGCGACGACCTGCCGGAAGGTGGGGTCGCCCGACAGGTCGACGGGCAGGGCGAGAGTGCTGACGAAGCAGCCGGCGGTGTCGTGGAAGCGCTCGTCGGGGCGGTTGGCGTGCGGGGTGCCGACGACGACCTGGTCCTGGCCGGTGTGTGCGGCCAGCACGGTGGCGTGGACACCCAGCAGCACGGCGAAGAGCGTGGTGCGCTCCTGGACGGCCAGCTCGCGGAGTCGGTGTGTGGTCTCCGCGCCGAGCGAGGTGTCCGTCCTTCCTCCGCGGTGGGTGCGCACCGTGGGGCGCGGCCGGTCAGGGGGCACCTCACCGCTTTGGACGCCGGTGAGCCTGTCCCGCCAGTGCGCCAGGTTCGCCGTCCTGCGGGGGTCGTTGTGCGCTTCGGCGACGTCGAGCGCGACGTACTCGGGGTAGTCGGCCTCGGGCCGGGGGGCCGGTCCGTCCGCGCGGTAGGCCTCGCTCACGCCGTCCAGGAACCGGCCGTGGGTCCAGCCGTCGGAGATCAGGTGGTGGTAGGTCACCCCCCACAGCCACTCGTCGTGCCCGAGAGGCAGCAGAGCGGACCGCAGCAGCGGCGGGCGGGCCAGGTCGAACGGCCGGACGAGCTCCGCGCGCAGCCGGCCGAGTGCCTCGTCGTGGCCCTTCCGGATGCCGTCGGTCCGCTCCGCCGTCTCCGCCGATTCCGACAGCACGGGCAGCGAGACCGTGACGTCGTTCTCGATGAGTTGGATCGGAGATCCGGTGCCGTCGAGGAAGCCTGCCCGCAGGCCGGGTTGGGCGGCGACGACGGCGTTGACCGCTCGTTCCAGCCGCCGGGGGTCGAGGGCGCCCGTCAGGCGGTGGACGTAGCTGAAGGTGTACCCCGTACCGAAGGGGTCGAGCTGCTGGAGGAACCACAGACGCCGCTGGATGCCGGAGACCGGTACCGCCCTGTGCGGCCCGAGTTGGGCGACGAGGTCGTCGCGCCGTTCGACGACTGTCTGCCGCAGTTGCCCGTTGACCGCGGAGGCGGGCCCGGTGAGCCGTAGCCGGCCGTCCGCGACGGACAGGGCGCATCCGCCGGCCACCACGTCGTTCAGGACCGCGGTGCAGGAGGAGTCGAAGGGGTGGTTCACAGCAGGGCCTCCGTGAGCGCGTCGATCGGTTCGGAAGGGGATGCGGATCGCCCGCCGGTGTCGGGGGCGCTGAGGGCGGAGAGCACCTCGCCGGCGAGGGAACGCAGGTCGGGAGCGCGCAGCAGCAGGGACGAGGGGATCGCGACGCCGAGGTCTGCCCTGATCACGTTGTGCCACTGCATGGCCACCAGGGACGTGAGGCCGAACGCGGTCGGGGGCAGGTCCCCCGGCAGCGCCTCGGGACCCACGCCCAGCAGGGGGGCGACCAGCCGGGCGAGGTGGCGTTCGAGGAGGGGGAGCGCTTCGTCGGCGGGCCCCTGGACGACGCGGGCGCGCAGTTCTGCTCCCGTGCCGTGCCCTGGCGCCTCCCCGGGGGCGGCGTCGCCGGCATCCGCGGCCGGGGTGGGGACGCCGACGCCGGACTCGGGCGCGCCCGGGGTGCCGCCGATCCAGTAGTCACGGCGCTGCCACGGGTAGGCGGGCAGGTCCGCCATCGCCCCACAGGGCACGGGCAGCAGGTCCCAGTCGAGCGTTCTGCCGTGGACGTGCAGCTCGGCGAGGGCGGAGAGCAGCGCTTCGTGCTCGGAGGTGTCCCGGCGCAGGGAGGGGATCGCCCGACCCCCTCCGGGGCCGGCGACGGCGTCCGCCGCGGGGGTGAGCACGGGATGCGGGCCCAGTTCGACGAAGCACGCGGCACCCGGCCGGGCCAGCTCGGTGACAGCCTGGTGGAAACGCACGGGCTCGCGCAGGTTGCGCGCCCAGTAGGAGGCGCCCAGCAACGCACCCCGCTGCACGCGGCCGGTGACCGTGGAGAAGAACCGGACCGCGGCCTCGCGTGGGGTGATGCCCGCCAGCGAGCTGCGCAGGTCGGCTGCCGCCGGGTCGACGTGCCTGCTGTGGGCCGCCGCGTCGACGGCGATCACCTTGGCGAAGACGCCCTGTTCACCGAGCGCCGCCTCCGCCTCCCGCACGGCCTCGACGGAACCGGTGAGCACGGTGGCCCCGGGCCCGTTGAGGGCCGCGATCTCCAGGTCACCGTGGGACTCCTGCACGAGCGCGCGGGCCTGCGTCTCGTTCAGGTCCGCGAGCAGCATGCGGCCGGCTCCCGACACACCGGCCAGTGCCGC
Organism: Streptomyces sp. NPDC054765; assembly: GCF_053612065.1. Classification (NCBI taxonomy): domain Bacteria; kingdom Bacillati; phylum Actinomycetota; class Actinomycetes; order Kitasatosporales; family Streptomycetaceae; genus Streptomyces; species Streptomyces sp. NPDC054765. The sequence continues at coordinate 64,322 of NZ_JBSHBP010000045.1, forward strand.
GCTTCGGCGGCAGATGACGCGCACGGCGTCCGGCAGGCTCAGGGCACCGGACACGTACGCCGCGGTGACTTCTCCCATGCTGTGGCCGACGACGGCGTCCGGGCGCACCCCCCAGGACTCCCACAGCGCGGCGAGAGCCACCCCCACGGTGAAGAGGGCGGGCTGCACGGTGCCGAAGGAGTCCGTGTCGAGAGGCTCGGCACCGGTCAGCCAGGGTGCGAGGTCGATGCCGTTCTCCGCCGCGACGAGTTCGGCGCACCGGTGGGCGGCGGCGCGGAAGACGGGTTCGGTCCGGTACAACTCGGTTCCCATGGACGGATGCTGTCCGCCCTGCCCGGGGAACACGAAGACCGTGCGGGGCCCGCGTCCGGCCGCCCCCTCGAACAGCGCCGGGGAGGCCTCTCCCCGGGAGTAGCCGTCCAGGACCCGTGCCGCTTCCGAGGCGTCGGTGGTGACGAGGGCGACGCGGCGTTCGTGGTGGGTACGACGCGTGCCGGCCGTGAAGGCGGCGTCGTACACGTCGGCCGGGCCGTTTCGCAGGTGGGCGGCCATGCGCGCGGCAGCTTCGCGCAACGCCTGCGCCGTCTTCGCGGAGACGGTGAGGAGGGTCGCGGGGGCGGAGCCGGGCGTGGGGGCGCCGGTCTCCTCGATGACGGCGGAGCAGCGGGCGAACGCCTCGGCGGCGCTCTCCCCACGGACGCAGGAAGCGAGAACCGTGGCCTGCCCGCCCGTGGATCGCTGTACGTCCTGCTGCACCACGGGGTGCGGGTTCACGTCGACGAACAGCCGGGCGCCCGCCTCGGCCAGGTCGGCGAGAACCGGGGCGAACAGCACGCGTTCGCGGAGGTTCCGCGCCCAGTAGGCGCCGTCCATGCGGCTGCCGTCGATGCGACCGCCCGTCACCGTGGACCACAGCGGCAGGTGCGCGGGCCCCGGTGTGAGGCCGGCCAGCTCGGATTCCAGATCGGCGAGCAGGGGCTCCATCTGCGGGCCGTGCGAGGCGTAGTCGACGTCGATGGGGTGGAAGGAGACGCCGCGGGCCGCCACCTCGTCGCGCAACCGGACGAGTTCCTCGGACCGGCCCGAGACGACGGTGCGGTCGGGGCTGCTGACCACGGCGACCGCCAGGTCGCCCGCACTGTCGAGGTGTTCCTGCAAGGCGTCGGCGGACTGATCCACCACCGCCATGGTCCCGCGGCCCGCCGCCTGTTCGAGCAGGCGGGTTCGCGTGGTGAGCACCAGGACGCAGTCCTCCAGGCTCAGCGCTCCGGAGACGTACGCCGCGGCGACCTCTCCCATGCTCTGCCCGACGACCGCCGCGGGACGCAGACCCCAGGACTCCCAGAGTGCCGTCAGCGCCACCTGCACGGTGAAGATGGACGCCTGGACCCAAGCCGTTTCGGTGAGCCGCTCCCGGCCCCGGGTCAACACCTCGGCGAGCGAGCCTCCCAGGTACGGGGCGAACGCCCGGTCGCACCGCCGCACCATGCGCGCGAACGCCGGCGCCGACATGAACTGCGCAGCCATGCCGGGCCACTGGGAACCCTGACCGCCGTACACGAAGACCGGGCCGTCCTCGCCGTGGCCCGGCACGCCCCCGGGCCCGGCCTGCGCCTGCACGACCGGGTACGGAGTCCCGCTCCAGCGAGGCCGTTCGTGTACGCCGGACAGGAGCACATGGCAGTTCGTGCCGCCGAAGCCGAACGAACTGACGCCGGCCATGGGTGTGCTGTCCGCGGCGCCGGGCCACGGCCGGGGCCCGGTGGGCACGGCCAGCCGCAGCCCGTCGAAGTCGATGTGCCGGCTGGGCGTGTGGAAGTTGAGGTTCCCCGGTATCCGCCGGTGGTGCAGCGACAGGGCCGTCTTCACGAAGCCGGTGATGCCGGCTGCCGCTTCGAGGTGCCCGACGTTGGTCTTGACCGCGCCCAGGAGCAGGGGCCGCGTCCGGCCCGGCCCGTACACGGCCCCCAGCGCACCGGCCTCGATCGGGTCGCCCAACTCGGTACCGGTGCCGTGCGTCTCGACGAAGTCGACCTCGGCCGGGTCGATGCCCGCGTCTTCGCACGCGGCCCGCACGACCTCTTCCTGCGCGACGGGATTGGGTGCGGTCAGCCCGTTGCTGAAGCCGTCGTTGTTCACCGCGCTGCCGACCATCGTGCAGTAGATCCGGTCGCCGTCGGCCACCGCTCGGGAGAGACGCTTGAGGACGACGACGCCTCCCCCCTCACCCCGCACGTACCCGTCAGCCGCTGCGTCGAAGGCCTTGCAGCGGCCGTCCGGCGCCATCGCGCCGAACCGGGACATGGCCACCGTGGACGAGGGGGAGCACATCAGGTTCACCCCTCCGGCCAGCGCGATCTCGCACTCTCCCGACAGCAGGGCGCGACGCGCCATGTGCAGCGCGACCAGTGAGGACGAGCACGCGGTGTTGACGGCGATGCTGGGGCCCCGCAGCCCGAGCGAGTAGGAGACGCGGGCCGGTACGACGCTGGTGTCCCCGCCCGGCGCGCTGTGCGCGCCCAGTACCCCGGGCTGCGCCGCCAGCATGCCGGCGTACTCGCTCCACATCACTCCCGCGTACACACCGGCCGGCCGGTCCCGCAGGTGTCCGGGCACGGTCCCGGCGTCTTCGAGCGCCTCCCACGCCAGCTCCAGCATGAGCCGCTGCTGGGGGTCCATGTGCACGGCCTCGGCCGGCGAGATCTTGAAGAACAGCGGATCGAATCCGGCGATTCCGTGGCCCAGGAAGCCGCCGCGCCGGGTCGAGGTCCGCCCCGCGCAATTCGGGTCCGGGTCATACCATTCCTCATTCAGCCAGCGGTCCGCCGGAACTTCGGCGACCGCCTCGACACCGTCGTTCAGGATCTTCCACAATTCCGCCGTGCTTTCCGCTCCCGGAAATCTACCGGCCATACCGACGACCGCGATGGGCTCGACGGATTCCCCGCGAGTCCGCCTTTCCGGCGGCTCCGCGCCACCCGGCCGTTCGCCTTTCACGATGGCCTCGGCCAGATTCGAGGGGGTGGGGAAGCGCCATGCCAATGTCGAGGGCAGCTTTTTCCCGACGAGTTCCCCGGCCTCGTGCAGCAGACCGGTCAGTGTGACCGAATCAAGGCCGTACGCGCTGAATCGCTCCTCGGCGGAGACGGCTGTCTCTGCGACGCCCGACAATTGCGCAACTCGGCTGATGAGCCAGTGACGTACGGTCTGAACACCCTCGGGGCCGGAAGAGGAACTGTGTATGGACATCGGGTGGCTCTTTCCTGGAAATCACGGTGGCACATAGAGGGTCCCGGGGCGCCGGGCATGCGCGCCCCGGCGCCCGTCGGCACGCGGCCGAGGAGCATCGGGCACACCTCCCCGTCGCCGCCGCACCGGGTACATGCCAGGTGACGGGCGTGGTTGAGGTCGTCCGGTTCGTGGGATCCGGGTGCGAGGACGCGTCCGCCGGTCCGGAGCGCCCCACTCGGACGCAACGAGCCGACGTGACCCTCACGAGGGTTTCGGGTGCACTGCGAACGGGACGGACCTGCGGGCAGGACGAATCTGCGGGCCGGTGTCCTTATCGTTCGAGGGCAGAGGTGAATTATCCGCACAGAGACTGTGAAGAATCTGGAAAGTGTCGCACCCGGAAGGGACCGCTTTGCGCACCTCAAGGAATGCGCGAATCAGACGGGGAGACTATTGGTTGCTCAATGCGGCCGCATAGAGGGACATGCGCCTTGTGAGGCAAGTCGATCCTTGGGCCGCAATGCGTCTCACGCTGGCGTGGACATCGCGTGCTGAGGTCTGTACGAGTGCACTTCTTCAACCTGGAATTTCATCTGGCGTGACATTCGTGCCGCGCGGGGCGGCTTCTTTACGCAGCGAAAAATCTCTCGATCATCGTGGCCCAGCACCTGTGGCCTGTCAAGCAAATGATGTCTCACCGTGTGAGATTAATGAGCTGCTGGGATTTCTCTTCGAGTGAGCGAACCGGTAGGCGAAGCAAGGCACTTGAAGCCGTCGGCGCAGGAGTGCCGCCGATGCGGGCGGTGGCGGAGCTGAGTGAGGTCAGAACAACAGGCCGCTCGACGGCGCGCGTTGGCTCTCCGCCCCCGCGACCCCGGCCCGCCGGGGCAGCGTGGGCGAACCCGGTACGGGGTGCGGGAGCCGATGCCCGAGCTGTGTCGGATACGCCTGACCGAGGGGGCGGGCAGGCACCTGTGCGTCCATGTGCCGGCCGATGCCGCCCGGGTCGGCCGGGTGCGGAAGGCGGACGGGGAAGGTGCCGAGACCGGCGCGCGGGCGCGGAAACGCCTCGGGCAGACGGATGGAGCCGTCCGCGGCGAACCGCTCGATCTGATCTGCCGTCAGCACAGCCACCATGGCGGCCGATTCTCGACACGATCACGAAAATCGGCAACCCGGTTCGCCGAGGCCACTTGACCGACAGGAACTGATCGGAAAGAAATGCCCTAACTTTTGCTTCCCCCTGCCACGACGTGGAACAGAGGAACAACGGACCGCTCGTTCTCGTACGGCCCGACCCTGCATAGGTGAGGTCCGCATTGCATCCGTTCCCGTACAGGCCGGCGTGAGCTTGCCTCTGGGCGCGCAGCGTCAACTGACCGTGAGACGTGCCCTGCTGATGGGCAGTGAGCCAGGTGAGAGCCCTGGCGGAAGGGCACCCACGCGATATTGCCGCGGTCATTCGCCCACCGGAGGCTCCGAGCTGCTGATCTGAGCCGTAGCTTTCTTGAAGGTTGTCTCATGTTCCTCTCCGGCCGTTATCGCGGCTCATGGGGTGGCACCCGTCCGGATTGCCGAGTGCCGCGGATGAGAAACCCTTGACTGAAGGTTGACCGCTTGGGTGAAGAGCCCTTGACGAGATGCGAACTACGTTCCCTCCATGCCTCTACGAACCCCGGCTCTGCCCGTGCTCCCGTACCGCAAACCGACTCGTGGCCGGGACTACTGGGTCCTGGACGATGTGCTGCCGGACCCGGGTGCGGTACGGGAACGCTGCCTGGCGCGGAACGACTGGACCGAGGGCTACCCCCACAAGCCCGAGAGCTGGCCGGGCCTGCGCACCATGCCGGCGCTGGAACCGGGCGAGCTGGCCCATGTCGAGAAGCTGGTGAGGAGGGAGACCGGCGCCCCGAAAGTCTGGGCCGAACGCCCCGCGGGCGGCGGCACCTTCAACCACAACTGCGTCCAGGTCGTCGGCGAGGGCGAGTGCGAGCCCCGCCCCCACACCGACTCCCGCACCCTGTGCCGCTATGCGGCCGTGCTGTACCTCAACCCTCTGGTCCCCAAGGACTGCGGTACCAGCTTCTACCGGCAGAGCCTGCCGGGCGGCTCACTCGGCGGCAATCAGGTGGCCGCTCCGCACAACAACCTGGTCGACGCCCTCGGCACGCGCTTCGTCGCACCGGGCTCCTTCACCGAGGACGTCCGCATCCCGCACCGAGCCAACCGCCTGTTGCTCTACTCCGCCAACCTGATCCACACGGCGACCCGTTACTGGGGCACCAAGCTGGAGGAGAAGCGGATGACGGCGGTCTTCTTCTGGATGGCCTGACCCGCCCGACGCGTGGCAGGCGACGGTCGAGAGGTCGGGGCTGCCGGCACCGGCACCCGCAGCGATGCGGCGGACCATCGACGGTCGACTGACCCATCGAGCGGCAACGCCGGCAACGGCGGCAACGGTGACAGCACCGACAGCACCGACAGCACCGACAGCACCGACAGCACCGGCAACGCCGGCAACGGCCTTGGCGCTTGCCCGTCCGCCCGGCCTGGGCTACCCGCTCGCCGGGTCCTGGGCCGGTGCAACGACGGCGGCCAGGTCCGCGCCCGCCCGCAGCAGCGCCACAGTCCGTGTGACGATCCGGTCCACACGCTGCTGCAGGATGCGTTGGGCCTCGCCCCGGCCGTCGAGCTGCTGCAGCGAGCCCATGGTCTCGCGCACAGCGGGAATGCCGTAGCCGGCGCCCCGCAGAGCCACCACGATGCGTGCCGCTCTGATGGCCGGCAGGCCGTAGCGACGTGCGCGCAGTGACGTCACCCGCTCGGGGGTGACCAGCCCTTCCTGCTCCCAGAACCGAAGCGTCGACGGACGTACGCGGAGCGCCTCGGCGAGCTCCGTGATCGTCATCGCATCACTCTCGTGCTCGCACTCGGCAGCGTGCGCTTCGGCAGCGTGCGCTTCGGCCTGGATCGCCTCCAACGCCCGCTGAGCGCGCAGGGCCTCTTCCCGTTCCCGGGCGAGCCGGACATGGACCGCGTTGACCGCCGAGACGGCCTCCGCGGTCGTCTCCGTTCGCAGCCGCGCGAGCAACTCCCGGGCCGCGGCGGCCCCTACGGCACCCACAAGTCCCCGATACGCCCGAAGAGCGTGCACATGAAGCGGTGTGTAGGAGCGGTAGCCGTTGCCCGCTCGAGCGGCTGCGGGAATGACGCCCAGCCGTTCCAGGTCGCGAACCTGTTGCACCGAGTACCCCGACTTCCTGGCGACATCGACGGTTCGGAGCAGTACCCGTGGTGCACCGTTCGCCGGCTCGTCCATCAGCCAACCCCACATCAGCACTTGAAGGTGATGCTTGAACCATGAGTATGGAACAGATCATCGCGGCCGTGCGAAGCTTCGACGGCGCGCTCGTCGTCGTCCCGGAGCCGGGCGGCGACTTCCCCGAGTTCACGTGGGGGGATGCCTTCTTCTACTTCGCCCCCGACGGTCAGATGCCGCAGAACGTTCAGCCCTACGGAACGATCGTCGTCAAGAACTACCCCGACGACGCCGCTTCCGGCCTTGACGCTCCGGGCCGGTGGCGGGTGAACATCCATGTCGACCGTGCGACATTCCGGGAGCTCACCGGGGAGGAACCACGCAACCTCACCCCAGCTCGCGACTACGCAGCCGCCGACACGGTGATGCCACACCCGGTATACGGGGCACTCGGCTGGCTCGCTGTCGTCAATCCCGGCGAGGAGACCACGGACACGGTGGTGCAGCTGCTGCGCGGTGCCCACGACGCGGCTCGTGCCAGGTTCGCGCGGCGCCACGAACCGGGCCGAGGGCATCGTCGCACGGACGTTTCTGCCCTGGAGAACGGGTGGTTGGGGGAGTCGTGACGGATCTATGACATTCCTCGGTCCGGTGGGAGGGGAGTAGTGAGGTTGACCAGGGTTGTGGCGGATTACCCGTGAACCGCCGAACAGAAGGGGAGTGTTCAGGATGCGTACCACCCGGAAGATTGCCGTCACCGCTGCCGCCGTCGCGGTGCTGGCGGGCGTGGCGGGAGGGGCAGCGGCGCAGGCGTCGGCACCGGCCGGCGCGGCCACGGTGTCCGCCGACAAGGCGCCCTCCGCATGCCGTCCGGCGAACCACACCGCCAAGATCACTGTGGGGCCTGCCACCGCGGGGCACCTCCACTACCGCGTGACCCTTACCGCGGCGCCCGGGTACGAGCCGTGCAGGCTGGCCGGTTCACCGACCGACGTGCGGTTCTACCACCATGGTTCCCTGAACGGGGTCACCGCCGGCCGGTACGGCCCGCAGGGCACGGTGGTGACCTTCGGTCCGGGCCATCCGGTCCACTTCGACATCCAGGTCCCCCACAGCGCCGGCGGCGCTCCCGCCGACGAGGCGACCTTCACCCTCAAGGCTCCGGACGGGGTGATCCCCGGCGAGTCCACCGCCTACGGCCCGCTCACCGTGGACGCGGGCACCGTCCTCGGTCCGGTTCGCCCCGGCGCCTGACCTTCATCCGCACACCCCGGCGGCATTCCGCAGCAGCACTGTGCTGCTG